>DWVL01000031.1 GCA_019120275.1 Candidatus Mediterraneibacter excrementavium
TAAATGACACCAATATTTTTAACTATGTGATACCGGGCGCTCTATGCCGGATCTGTCTTTGCTGAAGCCGCTCAGCCATGTGCTGGAAATTGACGTGAATGATCTGCTGAACGGTGCAATTATTTCGGAGGATAAATATAGAAAAAAAAGTGGGGAAAACCTGATCAGTCTTGCCGAGTTGAATCGCCTGAAAAGTTTTAGATACGGATTTATCGGGTTTTATCCATTGGCTATATTGCTTCTTATCTACTGTTTGATAAAACATATCGAAAGCGCCGGGATTTTGTCTCTTATTGTTGCATACAGTACGGCTGTTTATTATTTCAGATATCGGACGGCAAAAGATGTAATGTCACTTATTATTGTCATATGCGGGATTATTGGTACAGTGGGATGTCTGATGGGATTTGTCGTGAAAACATGGTAATGTAAACACGGCGGTGATCGCGGGCATTGCCAATCTTATTGCATTTATCGCCGGGACGTGGTAACATTAACCTCGGACAATCGAATATGCACATGTTACTGGTTTTACCGGGCGGGGAGCGCCGTCCCGGGTTTTCACTGTACACCATACAAAAACATCATGCGAGGGAATCCGTGTTCCGGAGTGAGAGGATGCCAGCGAGCATCGACCGCCTTTTGGTACAGGAGGTTCAAACATGAAGAAAGTCAATGTGAGAAAACTTGCCCTTGCGGGGATCCTGGTGGCTGTCGGCATTGTATGTTCGCCGCTGTCGGTCCCGATCGGGGCATCGAAATGCGCTCCGGTCCAGCACTTCATCAATATTCTTGGCGGAGTGTTCTTAGGACCAGGCTATGCGGTGGGCATGGCGTTCGTCACCAGTCTTCTGAGAAATCTGATGGGGACCGGCACACTGCTTGCATTTCCGGGTTCCATGTGCGGGGCGTTTCTGTGCGGCATGCTGTATAAGTACGGGAAGCATCTTCCCTTTGCCTATGCGGGCGAGCTGTTCGGGACATCCGTGATCGGAGGGCTTCTGAGCTATCCGGTTGCAACGCTGATCATGGGGAGCGAGAGCGCAGTATTCGGTTTTGTCATTCCATTCTTCGTATCCAGCTGCGGCGGTACGGTCATTGCGGCCATACTGGTAACGGCGATGAAGAGGATGAAAGTGTTTGATATTTATCTGGGAAATCTGGATGCAGAGTCACATGCAGTAAAACAATGACTCAAAATGAACTGACGATTGTCTGACATACATAAGAAAAAACGGGGAGCTTGCGTATCAAGCAGGCTGAGAGGAAGATGAATCGCTTCGACCCGCGACCTGATTTGGGTAATGCCAACGTAGGGATGATACAGATACTACATGAAGCGGGCGTACCCTATCGGAAACGGGTCCCCGCTTTTCTTATGCATGAAACCCTGTGGGTAATACACTACATGGAAGAAGGAAAAATCATGAGAGAATATCTGGAAAATGTCCGGGCGAAAGCGCCTCTGGTACACAATATCACGAATTATGTAACGGTAAATGACGTGGCAAATATCCTGCTGGCCTGCGGCGGCAGTCCGATCATGTCCGATGAGGCGGAGGATGTGGAGGATATCACTTCAGTCTGCGGCGGCCTGAACATCAATATCGGTACCCTGCACAAGCTGAGCATCGGAGCCATGTTCCGCGCGGGAAGGAAGGCCAATGAACTGGGACATCCGGTGCTGCTGGATCCGGTGGGCGCCGGGGCCAGCGCGCTTCGCACGGATACGGCGCTGGGGCTCATGCGGGAACTGAAGCTGAGCGTGATCCGCGGAAATATTTCCGAGATCAAGACGCTGGCAAAAGGAAGCGGCACTACGAAAGGCGTGGACGCGGATGCGGCCGACGCAGTGACGGAGGAGACGCTGGATCAGGCCGTTGCATTTGTTAAACATTTTGCAAAAGAGACTGGAACGGTCATTGCCGTAACCGGAGCCATTGATCTGGTGTCTGACGGACGGATCTGCTATGTGATCCGGAACGGCCGCCCGGAGATGGGGCGGATCACCGGTACAGGATGTCAGCTCTCCGGCATGATGACGGCGTACGTTACGGCGAATCCGGAACACATCGCGGAAGCGGCGGCGGCAGCGGTCTGCGCCATGGGACTGGCCGGTGAGACCGGATGGAGCCGGATGCAGGAGGGGGACGGCAACGCGACCTACCGGAACCGGATCATCGATGCTATTTACAATATGACCGGCGAAGAACTGGAGAAAGGGGCAAAATATGAGATCAGATAGACATACAAACTGCAGAAAAGAGGATCTGCTCCTCTATGCGGTGACGGACCGGAGCTGGCTGAACGGGGAAACCCTGTATGCGCAGGTGGAGAAAGCGCTGAAAGGCGGCGTGACTTTTGTACAGCTCAGGGAGAAGGCTCTGGATGAGCAGGCTTTCCTGGAGGAAGCAAAGGAGATCCAGAAGCTTTGCGAACAGTATCACGTGCCTTTTGTGATCAATGACAATGTGGAGATCGCCGCGCAGATCGGCGCGGACGGCGTTCATGTGGGCCAGAGCGATATGGAGGCCGGCGATGTGCGGGAGAAGCTGGGGCCGGACAGGATCATCGGCGTGTCGGCCCAGACGGTGGAACAGGCTGTAAGAGCGCAGGAGCGCGGCGCGGACTATCTGGGCGTGGGCGCGGTATTCCCGACCGGCTCCAAGGCGGACGCGGTGGAAGTAAGTCATGAGACGGTGCGGGCGATCACGGAAGCGGTGGATATCCCGGTCATCGCCATCGGCGGGATCACGAAGGACAACGTGTCGGAGCTTTCGGGGACCGGGATCTGCGGCATCGCAGTGATCAGCGCCATATTCGCGCAGACAGACATCGAGGGGGCCGCGCGGGTATTGAAAGAGCGGACAGAAGCAGCGGTAAAGTGAACGGTTCGGAGCACATACAGACAGGAGGTGCGGGATGATCCGGGGAGTGATATTTGATGTGGACGGCGTGCTGTTGAATTCCATGCCCGTCTGGGAAAATCTGGGAGAGATCTATCTGGAACATCTGGGGATCGAGGCGGAAAAGGGGCTTGGTGAAACGCTTTTTGCCATGAGCCTGGAGGAAGGTGCGGATTACCTGATCGAAAACTATGGCCTGAAGCAGACGCCCGGGGAGATCATTGCAGGCCTGAACCGGGAAGTGCAGGACTTCTACGGGCGGAAAGTCCCGCTCAAAGAAGGCGTGCGCGGATATCTGCAGGAATTCAGGGACCGGAAGATCCCGATGGCGATCGCCACGTCGGGGGACCGGGCGAATGCGGAGGCGGCGCTGAAGCGTCTGAAAGTCCTTTCGTATTTCCGGGCGGTGTTTACCTGTTCGGAGATTGGCAGCAGCAAGAGCCAGCCGGACATCTATTATGCGGCGGCCCTGCAGCTGGATACGGATCCGTCCGACACATGGGTGTTCGAGGATGCGCTCCATGCCATCCGGACCGCGAAGAAGGCCGGATTCAGGACGGCGGGGGTATATGACCGGGCAAGCGGCCGGGACCTCGCACAGATCCGGGACACGGCGGATATTTATCTGCCGGAGTTTAAAGATTTCGATTTATTCTGGAAAAGAGCGTCCGCGTAAACCGGGGACACTTTTCAGCGGCAGGCCGGGGGCACCACTTTCTGCCGCTATATAAAATTAATGCTGAATATGCAGAAAAGAGAGGATGAGGAAAATGAGAACAGCATTAACGATCGCGGGAAGCGATTCCAGCGGAGGCGCCGGGATTCAGGCAGATATCAAGACAATGACCGCAAACGGCGTTTTCGCCATGAGCGCGGTCACGGCACTGACTGCACAGAATACGACCGGCGTGACAGGGATCATGGAGGTATCTCCTGAATTTCTCAAGCAGCAGATTGACAGTATTTTTACGGATATCCGTCCGGACGCGGTGAAGATCGGGATGGTCTCATCATCGGATCTGATCACGGCGATCGCGGAGAAGCTCACAGAGTATCACGCGGAAAATATCGTTGTGGATCCGGTCATGGTGGCGACCAGCGGGGCGAAGCTTATAAGCGACGATGCCATCGATACGCTGAAGGAACGCCTTCTTCCCATGGCATCGGTCCTGACGCCGAATATCCCGGAGGCGGAAGTGCTCTCAGGGATGGCGGTAAAGACGGAAGAGGATATGATCAGAGCGGCGGAAAGGATCAGTGAGAACTTTCACTGTGCCGTGCTTTTAAAAGGCGGACATCAGTTAAATGATGCAAATGACCTCCTGTACAGGGACGGATCGTACCGCTGGTTCTACGGGAAGCGGATCGACAACCCGAACACCCACGGGACCGGATGCACCCTGTCCAGCGCCATCGCTTCCAACCTGGCGAAAGGGTTTGACATGGATGCCTCCGTAGAGCGTGCGAAAGCATATATCTCCGGCGCACTGGGCGCCATGCTCGATCTTGGAAAGGGAAGCGGGCCGATGAACCATGCTTTTGATATCACAGGGGAATACGTGAAGACAGCGGAAGAGAGGTGTGAGTAAGATGGAAGCAAAACGCACCTCAGTCTATGAAAACAGCCTGATCTGGTTCGGAGCCGGCGTATCCATCGCCGAGATCCTGACCGGAACGTACTTCGCGCCGCTCGGATTCCAGAGAGGGCTTGCAGCCATCCTGACCGGCCATATCATCGGCTGCTGTATGATGTTCTTTGCCGGGCTGATCGGCGCGCGTATGCGAAAGAGCGCCATGGAGACGGTTAAAATGAGCTTCGGGCAGAAAGGCGGCCTTCTCTTTGCCGTGCTCAATGTCCTGCAGCTGGTCGGATGGACTGCAATCATGATCTATGACGGCGCGCTGGCGGCAGACAATATTTTCCACAGCGGGGCCTGGATCTGGTGCATTGTGATCGGCGCCCTGATCATCCTGTGGATCGCGGTGGGCGTGACAAACCTCGGGAAGATCAATACCATTGCCATGGCTGCGCTCTTTATCCTGACCATTATCCTCTGCCGGGTGATCTTTTTTGGCGGAACTGAGACGGCAGGGATGGGCAGCGATGCCATGAGCTTCGGGGCCGCCGTTGAGCTTTCCGTGGCCATGCCGCTCTCCTGGCTGCCGGTGATCAGCGATTATACAAGAGAGGCACAGAAGCCGGTGAAAGCAACGGCGGCAAGTGTGATCGTGTATGGTCTGGTGAGCTGCTGGATGTATGTGATCGGCATGGGCGCGGCGATCTATACCGGAGAGTCGGATATCGCGGTGATCATGGCGAAAGCCGGACTGGGGATCGCGGCGCTCCTGATCGTGATCTTCTCTACCGTAACGACGACATTTCTGGACGCTTATTCCGCAGGTGTGTCTGCAGAGTCCATTTTCGCAAAACTGAAAGGCGGACATGTGGGGATCGTGGTGACGATGATCGGGACCATTGCGGCGATCCTGTTCCCGATGGACGATATCACGGATTTCCTGTATCTGATCGGTTCGGTATTCGCGCCGATGATCGCCGTGCAGATTGCGGATGTGTTCATCCTGCGCAAGGATAAGAAACTGACAGATTTTGACTGGAGAAATCTGGTGATCTGGCTGATCGGGTTCATTGTGTACCGCTGGCTCATGACGGTTGACATCCCGGTGGGAAATACGCTCCCGGATATGGCGGTGGTGATCGTGCTCTGTCTGGTCGCTGAGGCCGTTCTTCCGAAAGAAAAAGAAAAATAAAATCGGTAAAAACATACCATAATCAGTATAATGGATAGCGGATTCTTCCATTCATGGAAGCAATGTGATATAATTTCCGACTGGTAATCTGACAAAAGATTTTTTTCAAGGAGAGTAAACAAATGAAAAAACTGATTGAGGAATTTAAGGCATTCGCCCTTCGTGGAAACATGATGGACATGGCAGTCGGTGTTATCATTGGTGGCGGTTTTACAGGAATTGTTACCTCACTTACGGATAACTTTATCAACCCGATCCTGAACGTAGTTACAGGCGCTCAGATGTACACCCTTCAGAATGTTATGGGATTTGCGTCCAAGTTCGTATCTGACCTTGTGAACTTCCTGATCCTGGCATTCGTTCTCTTTGTTCTTCTCAAAGCGGTGAACAAGCTGATGTCCCTGGGACAGAAGAAAGAAGAGCCGGCAGCACCGACTACGAAGAAATGTCCGTACTGCTTAAGCGAGATCCCGATCGAGGCGACACGCTGCCCGCACTGTACATCTGTTCTGGAAGAAAAGGAAGCGTAGGAACTTCCTTTATAAACTGTTTCGGAGTCATGCCGTATTTCTTCCTGAATTCCCGGTAGAAGTACGAGAGATTGGCAAACCCGCATGACAGAGAGACTTCAAGTACTGATTGGCCGCCCTGCGCTAAGCGCGAGGCGGCTTTTTCCAATCTCAGGTTCTTAATATACTCCAGGCAGGACATGCCGGTGTATTTCTTGAAAAAGCGCATAAAATGATATTCGCTGAAGAAACAGAGCTTTGCCAGCTGCCCGATCGAAAGCTCTTCGTGATAATGTTCCCCGATATATTCCAGTACAAGTTTGAGTTTGGCGGTATGTTCATCTTCAAGCTGCGGTCTGCTGTTTTCAGCCTGCCGGTATGGGATGAGCGTGGCGATAGCATAGAGCAGCAGGGCTTTCAGTTTCATTTCGTAACCGGCTTCCTTTATTTCCTGCGTCTGTTCCATCTCACAGAAAATCTGCCGCATTTTTTCATATACGGGATGATCTGTGCGGATGATGTATGGAAGGACAAGGGCATGCCGGCTGACGGGATTTAGATATTTCACAGCACAGATATCCCCGGAGTCCATATCAAGATAATCCATATGGAAAACATAGGTCGCGGATGTTATGCCGGTCCCGGGTGCGATCGTGATCGAGTGCAGTTCCGCAGGGGGAATAAACAGGATGTCCCCGGTCTTTGCTTCGTAATTCTCCAGATGGATATGATAGGTGCAGGCTCCGTCAGTGATCATGGTCAGTTCGGCTTCTTCGTGCCAGTGCGCGGTGACTGCCGGGCACAGATCGGACAGTGTTGTGATATAACGTTTCAGCGGAAACATCCGCTCTCCGTGTCTGGTCTGTTCTTTCTGGGACGGGGAAAGGTCATGTCCGGGATTCATACAGCGGGAACCTCCTTTTGAACTGTGGATTAAAAGCAGAATTGTGCTATATATTTCAATAATAGTGCAAGATTTCTTTTCCTCTAAGGCCTATAATAACAGCATCATGCAAAAACCGCAATATAAGTCATTAAAATGCAGAGAATGCGGACACAATGGAGAGGAGAATGTTATTATGATGAAAAAATGGTGGCACGACAAAGTGGCATATCAGATTTATCCGAAGAGTTTTGCAGATACAGACGGTGACGGGATCGGTGATCTCAGAGGTGTTATTTCCAGACTCGATTATCTTAAAGAACTGGGCGTAGACATTATCTGGCTCTCACCCATCTACCAGTCTCCGTTTGTGGATCAGGGATATGATATATCGGATTATTACAGGATCGCGGAAGAGTTCGGCACGATGGAAGAGTTTGATGAACTGCTCGAAGAGACGAAGAAGCGTAATATGTATGTGCTGATGGACCTGGTGATCAACCACTGCTCTGATAAGCATGAATGGTTTCAGAAAGCGCTGGCGGACCCGTATGGCAAATATGCAGGTTTCTTTCATTTCGTAAAAGGAAAGGACGGGAAAGCTCCCAGCAATTACCGGTCGTATTTCGGCGGCAGCGCCTGGGAGCCGGTTCCGGGAACGGATCTTTATTATCTTCACATGTTTGCCAAAGAGCAGCCGGATCTGAACTGGGAGAATCCGGCTCTGCGCGAAGAAATCTATAAAATGATCAACTGGTGGCTGGACAAAGGTCTTGCCGGCTTCCGCATTGATGCGATCATCAATATAAAAAAGGATCTGGATTTCCCGTCTTTTGAGCCGGACGGACCGGACGGACTGGCATCCTGCGTGAAAATGGTTGAGGAAGTGCAGGGCGTCGGAGAATATTTTGAGGATATTAAAAGACATACATTTGCAAAATACGACGCCTTTACAGTGGCGGAAGTCTTCAATATGAAAGAAAACGAGCTGGAGGAGTTTATCGGAGAGGACGGACATTTCTCTTCCATGTTTGATTTCAGCGCGCATATGCTGGCACAGGGGGAAAATGGATGGTATAACAGCAGAAAACCTTCGTTTAAAGAATGGAGAGATACGATCTTCGCATCCCAGATGCGGATGCAGAAAGTAGGGCATGCGGCCAATATCATCGAGAATCATGACGAGCCAAGGGGAGCCAGCCGTTTTCTGCCGGAATACGCGCAGAATGAGGCGGGAAAGAAAATGCTGGCAACTACATCCCTGCTCCTTTACGGGATCCCGTTTATCTATCAGGGCCAGGAAATCGGAATGACCAACTGCCGGCGCAGTGATATTTCGGAATATGATGACATTAATACGAAAGACCAGTATATGGAAGCGCTGAGAGCTGGATGCAGCGTGCAGCAGGCTCTGGACTGCTGTTACGAGAACAGCCGGGACAATGCGCGTACTCCGATGCAGTGGAACGGGGAAAAGGGTGCAGGCTTCACAGACGGCACGCCATGGCTTGCGCTGAATCCAAACTATACAGAGATAAATGTAGAAGAGCAGGACAAACGGGCGGACTCCGTACTTAATTATTACCGCAGGCTGACAGCATTGAAAAAAGCGCCGGCTTACGGAGAGACTTTTACATACGGAGAATTCATTCCGGATTATGCGGATCAGGACGGGGGCTTTGCATACCACAGAAAGACGGAGGACCAGGATATCCTGATAGCAGCAAATTACGGAACAGAGCCGTGTACGCTGAAACTGGCCGGTACATCCGCGGAAGTGCTCCTGTCCAATATCGGGAACGCGGATATCCGCGCCGGAGAGATCGCGGAGAAGGGAACGGTTACGCTTGAGAGCTGTGAGGCGGCGGTCCTTCTTCTGAAGTAGGAAGATCCGGTGAAAAAGCATCTTGTCATTTTGGAGAACATCTTATACAATGAAAACACATGCTATTGTCGAAACGATGAAGCGGCTGCGTATGCGGCCGCTTTTGTCAGCTGGGTGACCGTGGCGGACTGCATGGGAAAAAGATGAAGGAATGGAGAGATAAATGATGATGGATGGTTCGATGTTTATCGGGACATGGTGGGCGCTTCTTCCGCCGCTTCTGGCGATCGTGCTTGCTTTTGTCACGAAGGAGGTATACAGTTCCCTGTTTCTGGGAGTGGCAGTCGGGGCGCTTTTATACAGCGGGTTTCATCCGTGGGAATCTTTTGTGAATTTTTTTGAGATCATGAAGGACAGCATGAATCTGAATATCCTGATCTTTGATGTCCTTTTGGGCATGATCATCGTTCTGATGGCGAAGACGGGCGGATCCGCTGCTTACGGCAAATGGGCGGGGACAAAGATCAGGTCAAAGAAAAGCGCGCTGCTGGCGACGACGGGACTGGGGATCCTGATCTTTGTGGACGATTATTTTAACTGTCTGACGGTTGGATCTGTTATGCGGCCGGTGACGGACCGCTACAGAGTATCCCGGGCAAAGCTGGCTTATATCATTGATTCTACAGCGGCCCCGGTATGCATCATCGCGCCGATCTCCAGCTGGGCAGCGGCTGTGAATTCCTATGTGCCGGAAGATGCCGGGATCACAGGGTTTCAGCTGTTCCTGCGGACGATCCCCTATAATCTGTATGCGATCCTGACGCTTTTTATGGTCATCTTCATTACGGTGACAGCGTTTGATTTCGGCCTGATGAAAAAACATGAGGACAATGCCGCGAAGGGGGACCTCTTTACTAGCGGAGGAGAAGAATTTGAGCAGGTATCCGAAGACGAGGTCAATCCAAACGGCAAGGTGATCGATCTGGTCCTTCCGGTCGCCGTGCTGATCGTATCTGCTGTCGGCGCCATGATCTATACCGGTTACCTGGGCGGCGCCACAGACATTATTACGGCATTCTCCGGATGTGATGCGGAAACCAGCCTGATCTTTGCTACGATGATCACGATCTTCTTTATGCTGATCCTCTATCTTCCGCGTAAAGTTGTGACATTTAAAGGCTTCATGGACGGCCTGGCGGAAGGGTTCAAGCTGATGGTGCCGGCTGTGACGATCCTGATCTTTGCCTGGTCGCTGAAAGGAGTGGGAGACGCGCTCGGACTTGCAGATTTTGTAGGACATGTCGTGGGTGACAATGCGTCCGCCAGCATTTTTATCCCGGTAGTGATGTTTGCGGCTGCAGTATTCCTCTCGTTTTCTACCGGGACATCCTGGGGGACTTTTGCCATCCTTGTTCCGATCGCCACCGCCCTGTTCAGCGGCGGCGGAAATATCGAGATGATGGTGATCTCCGTATCGGCAGTACTGGCAGGGGCAGTCTGCGGCGACCATGTATCCCCGATCTCCGATACGACAGTCATGTCGTCCGCCGGGGCGCAGAGCAACCATATTAATCATGTATCCACACAGATGCAGTATGCAGCCGTTGTTGCGGCGGTGTGCGTCATCGGCTATCTGATCGCAGGGGTCGTACATGTGTGGTGGCTTGTGCTCGGCATCAGCATTCTGCTGCTGACCGGCGCGCTTACAGTGATCCGGGTCATGACGCGGCGGGGAAAAACGGACTGAAAGAAGAGAAAGATGAAAAAGATCATAGAAGTGCCGTATATCAGCCAGAGCCCGTTCTGGCCCACAGGCTGCGAGAGCGTGTCGGCAGTGATGCTGCTCCGGCATCTGGGGATTGATATCACGGTAGATGCATTTATTGAGAAATATCTGGAAAAACAGGGGTTTACGGAGAAGGAAGGAGAACTTTTCGGACCTGATCCGCGAAAATATTTCTGCGGGAGTCCCTATGATGAGGATGCCTACGGCTGCTATGCGCCGGTGATCAGAAGAGCGCTGACAAAAGTATTTGCACGACAGTGCGGCGGGGATGCGGGGAACAGGAACGGGAAGCCGCAGTATGAAGCCGTGGATGAGACCGGAAAGCCGACAGAAATGCTGATCACCGATTATATCGACCGGGGAATGCCGGTCCTGTGCTGGACCTGTATTGATATGCGGGAACCTGTCACAGGCCCCCGGTGGAGGCTTTACGATACGGGAGAGGTGTTTACGTGGGTATCCAATGAGCACTGTATGCTGCTGGTCGGATATGACAGGGATAAGTATTATTTTAATGATCCGCATAACGGAAACGGTCTTGCCGGATACGGGAAAAATCTGTTTGAAAAACGCCGGCGCGCCCAGCATATGCAGGCGGTCGGCGTCAGAACGATCACAGCAGATTAATGCCGTTAGCGAGCGCTTCTTCAGCGATGTCATCCGGCCAGAGAGAGGACTGGACTTCACCGATGTGTGCTTTTCTCAGATAATACATACAGATACGGGACTGCCCGATGCCGCCTCCGACGGTGTAGGGCAGTTCTTTATTGAGCAGGGACTTCTGGAACGGCAGTTCTGCGCGGTCCTCACAGCCGGCGGTCTTCAGCTGGCTTCTCAGTGAATCTTCATCCACACGTATGCCCATGGAAGAAAGTTCCAGTCCCATGTCAAGTACCGGGTAGTAAACGATGATGTCTCCGTTCAGTTCCCAGTCGTCGTAGTCCGGGGCGCGTCCGTCGTGCTTCTCCCCGGATGCGAGAACTTTACCGATCTGAGAGATAAATACGGCACCTTTCGCTTTGGCGATCCGGTTTTCCCGCTCTTTCGGCGTACATTCCGGGAACATGTCTTCCAGTTCCTGTGATGTGATAAAGAAGATGTCATCGGGCAGGAGTGGTTCTATGTAGTTATATCTCCTGGAGATATAATCTTCTGTGTCTTTTAAGGCGCTGTATACTTTGCGGACGGTGTACTCCAGTGTCTCCATGTTGCGCTCTTCTTTGGAGATGATCTTCTCCCAGTCCCACTGATCGACATAGAGGGAATGGATATTGTCTGTATCTTCATCCCGGCGGATGGCGCTCATATCCGTGTACAGTCCTTCTCCTGAATGGAATCCGTATTTTTTGAGTGCATAGCGTTTCCATTTCGCAAGAGAATGTACGATCTCGGCTTTGGCATCATCCTGTTCTTTAATGCCGAAGGATACCGGGCGTTCGACTCCGTTCAGGTTGTCGTTCATGCCGGATTCCGGGCGGACAAACAGCGGCGCAGACACGCGGGTCAGATGCAGGGATTTCGCGAGCGCACGTTCAAAGTGATCTTTTACTTCTTTTATAGCCACCTCGGTTTCACGGATCGTCAGAGGAGAGTGATATCTTTCCGGTATTTTCAGGTTTTCCATGTTCAGTCCTCCTTTATGTTAAATGCGGTAATTTTGAAATTACCTCTCTATTTTACTGGTGTAAAGTATAGAAGTCAACTGCTAAATTAACAGATAATAATAAAAAAATTATTCTAATTTCTAAAAATGGATTGACAAAATGGAAATATAGAGTTATTATAATTTCAACAAATAAAACTGCTGGACAGTTTTATAAAACCCATTGAATATCGTGATTGGGAAATGGGTAATCAGATATAGAGAAATATCATAATGACGAGAAAGTTATGAGAGAAGCAAAATCTATATCAGAGAAAAGATTATCGAGGACTCAAGTTCAATGGGAATTTAAGTAAAGGAGGTACGGACCACCGGCAACGTAAATTGATTCTATCGGACTTCGAAGAGATAGAAAGAAAGAGGTAAAAGAATGATAGAAATATCAGGATGAAAGTGGATGTTGATCAAGAATGTTTGGTTGGCATCCACTTTCACTGTGTAATAATAGTGCAGATGTCTTGTCAATGACCGGGAACGCTGATAGAATATAACAGAAAACCGTATAAATATATGATATAAGGGGCAGGGGGACTAATGATGAATGTGAATGAGATATTTGAGAGGATTCATAGTTATATATTTGACGAGCTGCTGGCAGGAGTGGGGATCGAACAGCATACACTGACGCAGAATGCAGCTGCAGTGCTTGTGGTAACGATGCTGCTGGGCCTTCTTCTCGGTTTCCTGGGGTGGAAGATCGTCCGTGTCTGGGCGGCGATAGCCGGATTTTTCCTTGGGTTTTCCGCAGGCGTTTTTGTTTCTGCGCTGGCAGGGATTGGCGGAAACGGCATATTGATCGCAGGACTTGTAGCGGCAATCGTATTTGCGGTGCTCGGTGCGGTGCTTTACAGGGCGGGTGTGTTTCTGGTCATACTTTTCAGCGTATTCAGTCTGTGCATCCAGATCATTGATCCGCAGAGCTGGATCGTACTGATCCTCTGTCTGCTGATCGCGCTTGCGGCAGCCATCCTTTCGATCCGCTATGTAGCGGTGCTGACGATACTGGCTACAGGAATTTACGGGGCCAGTGTTGCAGGGAACGCACTCTACGGTCTGCTTCCGCTGAACGGCGAACTGATCCGTGTTATCATCTTTCTTATCCTGGCAGCAGGAGGCATTGCTGTACAGCTTCTTCTGGAGTCAAAGAAACAGAAGACGGCGAGTCTTAAGAAAGCAGAGCAGATCAGGGAAGAGCGGTCAGCCGCCAATGATGTGGAGCGCGCCAGGGCGGTGATCGAAAATCTCGACAGAAATAAGAAATAAAACTGAAAATGATGTACATTTTATGACACACCTTATCTGATAGGATGTCTTTGTTGGGAAATAAAGACAGTAATTTCAGAGAAAGGTGTGTTTTTATGTATATCAGAAAATCAGTTTTGTATGTACTTACAGCAGTTTTGGGAGCAGCATTTCTTTCTGTGCTGTGTATTTTATACTGTTTTACGCAGACAGAGGTGCCGACAGCCGTCTATGCGGCGGGATGGTTCGGCTGTCTGGGAGCAATGCTGGCTGCGGCCGGAAAGATCGGCAGGAGTTAAAAGAGTGAAAAGTCCGTGTCTGCGTGTTGTCATATTGTATGCCGATGATGTATAATTGATATATAAAATCAGGATTTAATACAGGACATCAGAAAAAGGGGGCTTTCCCATGAAGATTGACATGCACTGCCACGTGAAAGAAGGTTCCATTGACAGCAAAGTCGGACTGGATGAGTATATAACGATACTTAAGAAGCATGGATTCCAGGGCATGGTCATTACGGATCATGACACTTACAATGGATACCGGTACTGGAAAGAACACATTAAAGGGAAAAAGCATACGGATTTCGTGGTGCTTAAAGGGATTGAGTATGATACCCGTGATGCAGGACATATCCTGGTGATCATGCCGGAGGGCGTGAAGATGCGCCTTCTGGAGATGCGGGGGATGCCGCTGGCGCTCCTTATCGATCTGGTCCACCGCAATGGCGGCGTCCTTGGACCGGCCCATCCCTGCGGTGAAAAGTATATGAGTTTTACCAATGCCAGACGGTATTACCTGTCTCCGGAGATCGTGAAGCGGTTTGATTTTGTGGAGGCGTTTAACAGCTGTGAATCTGTGGAATCCAATGCCGGTGCGGAGAAGCTGGCCAGGAAGTACGGCAAGGTGACGACGGGCGGGAGCGATGCCCACAAACCGGACTGTGTCGGAAAGGCGTATACGATCCTTCCGGAGCCGGTGACATGTGAGACGGAGCTGATCTCCCTGATCCACAAGAAAGCTTCCTTTGAAGCCGGAGGAACACTTTACGGAAAGACGACGAAAGAAAAGATTGGAAAGATCAACAAACTGCTGGTTTATTCTTTCTGGGTGTACAATAAAAGCGGGGAATTGATGAAGCGGAGAGGCCGCAACAAGAAGATGGTAGAAGAGCATCCTTTCGATCCCATTGATCCGGTGGAATTATATTATCATTCATAGCCGTATGGCAACCTGATATCATGGAGAGATAAAAGAAAAAGCTGCCTGTCAGTTATCTGCGTAACTGATAGACAGCTTTTCCGTTTTCTGTTGTCTCGGTGATCATTTTCTGTTTTACCATATAGGGCAGGATCGAACCGAGGAATTTCGCCGGATCGGTCACCCCGATCTGTTCCCGGCTGAAGGGCTGCTTCGCCGTCAGGTCTTTTACGAACGGTTCCAGCTCTTTTGCGGTCATGGGGCCGTTTTTCTTAAGCGCTTTCTTCACGGCGGAGATCCCTTTTGCGCTGAGCATGTTGGAGAGATCCTGCTTCTGTCGCATGGAGCGCCACATTCCCCATCCGTAGACGATGATCGTCGCCAGGGCGAAGAGAAGGACGTATGGAAGATATTCAAGGATCATTTTGTCTTCTCTCCTTTCCAGCGGATCAGATGGTTGTCGTGGAGGATCTCCAGGAATTTGATCAGCCTTGAGAGGGATTTCTCCATCTTCGGATATTTCGCGTCCAGTTCTTTTGAGAGCTGGTGCACATCTTTCACATCGTCGATGGCGAGCCACACGAAGCTCCCGTAGCCGTCAAGCTTTACATCGCTTACGCGGGGGCGTTTGAAGAACTTCTGGGCGATCCGGTGATAGAACCCTTTCCATTCGATATAGACGGTCACGATGCCGTCGTCGCCTGTCTCATATTCAACTTCCGGGTTTTTAACCGGGACATAATCAAGATAATTTTTGCTGTCTTTTTTCTTCATATTTCTCTACCAGATGATAGAAAGAAACAGCCTGCAGGAGCAGGCTGCATCTTTCACTTTTTTATAAGGTTTTATTTCTTGTCTTTTTTCATGCAGCGTGTGTACAGATAGATCAGCAGCAGAATGAAGACAACAAGGCTTACCGGTTGCGGAGTCGTGAAACCGAATTTCTCGCTCAGGTTGATCACGGAATCCACTTCGAGTACGGCAAGTACTGCCAGCACGATACCCATGATGCCTTCGCCGGCAATCAGACCGGATGTAAAGAGAACGCCTCTGTCGCCGCGCTCTTTCTTCTCTGCGTCTGAGCCTTTGATCTTCTCAACGATGAAACGTACAACACCGCCGGCCATGATGCCTGCACTTAAGCTGAACGGCAGGTACATACCAACTGCGAACGGCATAACCGGCACTTTCAGGATCTCAGCCATAACAGCCACGAAGACACCAATGAAGATCAGCGCCCACGGAAGCTCTGCGTTCATGATACCCTCGACGAGCATCTTCATCATGGTCGCCTGCGCTGCCGGGAGCTGCTCGCTTCCGTATCCCCATGCCTCATTGAGGAGGTAGAGTACGAAGCCGACCGCTGCCGCGGAAACTACAACGCCGAGCATCTCACCGAGCTGCTGTTTCTTCGGCGTAGCGCCTACGATGAAACCGGTCTTCAGGTCCTGTGATGTATCGCCGGCGATGGCCGCTACGATACAGATCACGCCGCCGATGGCGATGGCGCCCACCATACCTGTCGTGCCGTCTGTTCCTGTTGCTTTCAGGAGCAGCGTAGCGATGATCAGTGTGGCGATAGCCATACCGGATACCGGGTTGTTGGAAGAACCGATCAGGCCGACCATACGTGAGGATACGGAGGCAAAGAAGAATCCGAAGATCACGATGATCAGAGAACCGAATGGATTAACCGGGAATGCCGGGAGCAGCCAGATCAGGATCACGATCGCTGCAAGGATCACAAGCAGGAATGACATCGGAAGATCCTGCTGTGTACGCAGGGCGTTCTTCTGTGCGTGCTTCTTGCTGAGGCTGGCCATTGCCTGCTTGAATGTGCGGACGATCAGCGGGAATGTCTTTACAAGGCTGATCATACCGCCGGCAGCAACGGCGCCGGCGCCGATGTATTTAATATAGTTGCTCCACAGGGCGGACGGGCCGTCAGCTGCGAGCATCTCGCTGATCGGGGCTGTGCCCGGGTAGATCGTCGCGTCACCACCGAACAGTGCGATGGCCGGCATGAGCACGAACCAGCTTAAGGTACCGCCGGCCAGCATGTAGCTGGAGATCTTCGGTCCGCAGATGAAGCCCACACCAGCCAGTGACGGGAGCACCTGGATACCGATCTGAGATCCGGCATAACCCTGGAATGCGTATCCGATCTCGCTGGGGAAAAGTTTCAGTCCGTCAGCGATGAATTTGTAAAATGCAGCGATGCCAAGTCCCGTGAATACAGAACCGGCCTTGCTGCCGCCTTCCTCACCTGCCAGAAGGACTTCCGCACATGCAGTTCCTTCCGGGAACGGCAGTGTGCCGTGCTCTTCTACGATGAGCGCCTGGCGCAGCGGCACCATGAAGCAGACTCCGAGGAGACCGCCGAACAGTGCGATGAAGAAAATTGTTACAATGCTTGGAAATTCGATCTTGCCTTCCTCTGCCCACAGGAACAGTGCCGGAAGTGTGAAGATCGCACCTGCTGCAAGAGACTCACCGGCGGAACCGATCGTCTGTACAAGGTTGTTCTCAAGGATGGAATCTCTTCTGAGGATCACACGGATGATACCCATGGAGATAACGGCCGCCGGGATGGAAGCGGAGATGGTCATTCCGACTAACAGTCCCAGGTATGCATTGGCAGCGCCGAATACAATGGCGAGAAGACAACCGATCACAGCAGAGGTTACCGTAAATTCCGGGACGATCTTGTCCGCCGGGATATACGGCTTGAACTCGTTTTTGTTGTCCATGTTTTTTCATTCCTTTCTGAATTTTAACGACTTCTTAACGCAGTCTTAGCTATTATATCACTTGACCACATTAAAGGGAAGAAGAATTTGATGAATTTTATCATAAAATGTTTGACGCATCTTAAAATTGCACATACAATAGTTGCAGATACAATAATTAAGAGGTGATATCTGAAATGCTGAGGCGTATTTTTTCCTATATCGGATCGTACCGGAAGTATCTGGTCCTGGCTGTCCTGTGCATTACGGCGGAGTCGCTCTTTGAGCTGATCATCCCGCTGATCATGGCGGATATCGTGGATATCGGCGTGGCGGCCCGGGATCAGGCCTACATCTTCCGGCAGAGCGGGCTGATGCTCGTCTGCGCGGCGCTGGCCCTGGGACTTGGGATCGGGAGCGCGCAGTTCGCAGCTCTGGCCGGCCAGGGACTGGGCGCCAATTTAAGGGAGACGGAGTATGCGAAGCTGCAGCAGTTTTCCTTTGCGAATGTGGATCATTTCCAGCTGTCCTCCCTTGTCACCCGGATGACCAGCGATGTGACCAATATCCAGAACAGTATCTCCAGCGGCATGCGGCCGGCGTGCAGAGGCCCGGTCATGCTGGTGGCGGCTACGGCGGTGGCATTTTCCATCAATTCAAGGCTGGCCCTGGTCTTTCTGGTGGCGCTGCCCACGCTGGCCCTCTGCCTCTTCCTGATCATCCGGAAGGTGCGGCCGCTCTACGGAAAGATGCAGGAGGCTATTGATCTGGTGAATCGGATCATCCAGGAGAACCTGACCGCGATCCGGGTCGTCAAGGCCTATGTGCGCGGGGACTATGAGATCGGCAAATTCGGGGAGGTCAACACCAATCTCCAGACCCAGTCCGAGCGTGCCTTCCGGATCGCCACCACCAACATGGCGGCCATGCAGTTCGTGATGTACGGGACGATCCTGGGCATCCTCTGGTTCGGGGGCGGCATGATCCGGACGGGGTCCATGCAGGTGGGCGCGCTGACCGGATTTCTGAGCTATGTGCTCCAGATCCTGAATTCCCTGATGATGATCTCCAATATCTTCCTCATGCTGACCCGCTCGCTTGCCTCGGGCAGACGGATCATCGAAGTGCTGGACGAGGAGATCGACATTACAGAGGACCAGGCGGAGGATATCGAAGTGGAGCGGGGCGAGATCGAGTTCCGCCACGTGTATTTTAAATATAAGGAAGAAGCGGCAGAGCCGGTGCTCTCGGATATCACCTTCCATATCCGGGCCGGCCAGACGGTGGGGATCGTAGGGCAGACCGGCTCCGCCAAGACGACGCTGGTGCAGCTCATTCCCAGGCTCTATGACATTACATCCGGAGAGCTCCTGATCGACGGGGTGCCGGTGGAGCGGTATCCGCTCCGGCATCTGCGGGATGCGGTCTCCATGGTGCTGCAGAAGAATACGCTTTTCTCGGGGACGCTGAAGGAGAACCTTCTGTGGGGAGATAAGGATGCCTCCCAGGAGGAGATCGAAGAGGCCTGCCGGATCGCCGGCGCGGATGAATTCATCGGCCGGCTGGAGAACGGCTATGATACGGAAATGGGGCAGGGCGGCGTCAATGTCTCCGGCGGCCAGAAGCAGCGTCTCTGCATCGCCCGTGCCATCCTGAAGAAACCGAAGGTGCTGATCCTGGATGACTCCACCAGTGCGGTGGATACGGCGACGGAAGCGCGGATCCGGGAGAGGCTGGCGCGGAAACTGCCGGATATGACGAAGATCATCATTGCCCAGCGCATATCTTCGGTGCGGCATGCCGACCAGATCCTTGTGCTGGACGACGGGAAGATCCGGGGTATGGGAACCCACGAAGAACTGCTGCGGGATAACCGGATCTATCAGGAAATCTATGAATCTCAGAAGGAAGGAGCGGATCTGTAATGGCGAGATACACGGGATACAAACGGCCGAAAGATACCCGCAGGGCGCTGTGGGAACTGCTCCGCTATATGGGCCATCACCGGTGGCTCATGCTGCTGGTGGCGGTGCTCGTGTGCATCAGTACCGGCGCCAATGTAACGGGGACCTATCTGCTCAAACCGGTGATCAATGACTATATCCTGCCAGGGGACGTACAGGGGCTGATCCTGGCGCTCCTTTTCATGGGCGGCATGTATCTGTGCGGCGCCCTGTCTACATTCTGGTATAACCGGCTGATGGTGAAGACGTCCCAGAAAGTGGTGGGGGATATCCGCCGGGATCTGTTCGCCCATGTGCAGACCCTGCCGCTTAAATATTTCGACGCCAATACCCATGGCGAGCTGATGAGCCGTTTTACCAATGATGTGGATACGATCCAGGAGGCGCTGAACAACAGTTTTACCATGGTGATCCAGAGCGCCCTGACGCTTACCGGCACGGTGGTGATGCTGATCGTGCTGAATGTGCGGATGGCGCTGATCGTGATCATATTTCTGCTGGTCATGTTCTGGTTCATCAAATGGAACGGGAAGCGGAGCAAAGAATATTTTGACCGGCAGCAGGCATGCCTGGCCGATATCAACGGATTTACGGAAGAGATGGTGGCCGGGCAGAAGGTCGAGAAGATCTTTAACCATGAGGAAGAGGATATGAAAGTCTTCCGGGAGAAGAACGGGAAACTCCGCACGGCGTCGACAAAGGCGCTTGCCTATTCTTCCATGATGATCCCAAGCATCGTCAGCCTGTCCTACGGATGCTATGCGGTGTCGGCCTGCGCGGGCGCGCTCCTTGCCATTGCCGGGATGATGGACCTTGGAAGCCTGGCGGCCTATCTGGTCTATGTGCGCCAGAGCGCCATGCCGCTCAATCAGTTTACCCAGCAGATGAACTTCATCCTGTCGGCACTGGCCGGCGCGGAACGCATTTTCGAAATGATGCACGAGGAGCCGGAACCCGATGAAGGGACCGTGACGCTGGTGCGGACGCCGGGCGGAACGGCCGGACAGGAGAGCTGGACGGCAGACGGCGGAAGCGGCTGGGCATGGAAAGAGGAAGACGGGACGCTCACGCCTCTTAAGGGGGACGTCCGGTTTGAAAATGTGGTCTTCGGCTATGTGCCGGGACAGAACGTGCTGGACGGCATCAGCCTGTATGCGAAGCCGGGGCAGAAGATCGCCTTTGTGGGCTCCACGGGCGCAGGCAAGACGACGATCATCAATCTCATCAACCGGTTCTATGAGATTAGGAGCGGGCGCATCCTCTATGACGGGATCGATATCCGGCGGATCCGGAAGGACGATCTGCGCCGGTCCCTCGGCATGGTGATCCAGGATACCCATCTTTTTACGGGGACCATTGCTGACAATATCCGCTACGGCCGGCCGGAGGCGACGGATGAGGAAGTTGTGGCCGCGGCGAAGCTGGCCAGCGCGGATTCCTTTATCCGGAGGCTGCCGGACGGATACGAGACCATGCTGTACAGCGACGGCAGCAATCTGTCCCAGGGCCAGCGACAGCTCCTGGCCATCGCCCGGGCAGCCGCAGCGCAGGCGCCGGTTCTGATCCTTGACGAGGCCACCTCCTCGGTGGATACGCGGACCGAGCGGCTGATCGAGAAGGGCATGGACGCCCTGATGGAAGGCCGGACGGTCTTCGTGATCGCCCACCGGCTCTCAACCGTGCGCAATTCCAAGGCGATCCTGGTGCTGGAGCACGGGACGGTCATCGAGCGGGGCAGCCATGAAGAACTGCTGGATCAGAGAGGCAGATATTATCAGCTCTATACGGGCATGTATGAACTGGAGTAGGAGGATCATTGTGATGGAAATACGAAAAGAAACAGATATTAAGGTGCAGATCAGGAAGACCTTATTTGAGATCGAGCAGCAGAAGCGCGCCAGAGTCCAGAGATTCCTTCTGGAGATCGGCCTGACGCCGGGCCAGGGTCAGGCAAGGATCCTCTCTTCCCTTGCGGCGGCGGGCAATGTGACCCAGCGGGAGCTCGCGGATGCCTGTCTGGTGGATGTGACTACCATGTCCCGGACGCTGGACCGGCTGGAAGAGAAAGGCCTGATCCGGCGGGAGCGGGATCCCCAGAGCCGCCGGGCCTACCGGGTCGGCCTGACGGATGCGGGCAGGGAGACGGCGAAAAGGGTGGATGTTGGATTCGCAGAGCTGGAACAGATCCTGTGCGGAGGCCTGACGGACGGGGAACTCCGCGCACTTGCCGGATCCCTCCGGAAGATCCGGGAAAATCTGAATGAGTGATGCATTTTCAGGTGCGCATTATGTGGAAATGTGTTACACTTCTATCGGAAACCAAATGCAGGAGGCAGCTTTGAGTGGAAGCGTATACAAGTTTTGCGGAGGTATATGATACCTTCATGGATAATGTCCCCTATGAAGAGTGGGGCGGATATATCCATCGCATGCTATGTGAAAATAACATAAACGACGGGATCCTGCTGGATCTGGGGTGCGGCACCGGGACCATGACGGAGCTTTTCGCGGGATTCGGCTATGATATGATCGGCGTGGATAATTCCGCGGATATGCTGGAGATCGCCATGGAGAAGAAGGAAGTGTCCGGGCACGATATCCTTTATCTCCTGCAGGATATGCGGGCGTTCGAACTGTACGGCACGGTGCGGGCGGTGTTGAGCGTCTGCGATTCCGTGAATTATATGACGGATCCGGCGGACCTTCTCCAGGTGTTCCGGCTGGTCAACAATTACCTGGATCCCGGCGGCATTTTTATTTTTGATTTTAATACTGTCCATAAGTACCGGGACGTCATGGGCGACTGCACGATCGCGGAGGACCGGGGAGAATGCAGTTTTATCTGGGATAATTATTATTATGAAGACGAACGGATCAATGAATATGATCTGACCTTATTTATCCGGGAACCCGGCCATGGACCGGAGGAATTGTACCGGAAATACCGGGAGACCCACTATCAGAGAGGCTACACGCTGGAGGAGATAAAGGGACTGCTTAAAGAGGCGGGGTTGATTTTCCTGGATGCCCGGGACATGGACACGGAAGGCGCGGCGGCGGACGAGAGCGAGCGCATCTGTGTGACCGCACGGGAATCCGGGAAATAGCTATAGTTATAGAGAGAACAGGAGAATAGAAGATGAGTGATTATATTGTAAGAGCGGCGGCTGCGAATACGCAGATTCGCGCGTTTGCGGCGGTGACAACAGAACTGGTGGAGGAGGCCAGACAGCGGCACGGTACAAGCCCGGTGGCGACGGCGGCCCTGGGAAGACTGCTGACCGGCGGCGTGATGATGGGCAGCATGATGAAAAATGCGACCGATATGCTGACCATCCAGATCAAATGTTCCGGTCCGATCCGGGGGCTGACCGTAACGGCGGACAGCCAGGGGAATGTGAAAGGCTATGCATTTGACCCGGAGGTCATGCTCCCGCCGAAGAACGGCAAGCTGGATGTGGGCGGCGCACTGGGACAGGGCGTGATGACCGTGATCAAAGACATGGGCCTGAAAGAACCCTACTCCGGACAGACGATTCTGCAGACCGGGGAGATCGCGGAAGACCTGACCTATTACTTCGCGACCTCAGAGCAGATTCCTTCCTCTGTGGGCCTTGGCGTACTCATGGAAGGAGACAACACGGTCCGCTGCGCAGGCGGATTCATCGTGCAGGTCATGCCGTTTATCGAGGATGCAGTCCTGAACCGGCTGGAAGAAAACATCAAAAACATCCAGTCCGTGACCTCCATGCTGGACAATGGCCACACACCGGAAGAAATGCTCGCCCGGGTGCTGGACGGGCTGGATCTTGAGATTACAGACACCATGCCGGCGAAATTTACCTGTAACTGCTCCAAAGAGCGGATCGAAAAAGCCATCATCAGCGTGGGGAAAAAAGAGATCCAGGCCATGATCGACGATGGAAAAGACATCGAAGTAAAATGCCATTTCTGCAATACGGCGTACAATTATACGGTAGAAGAATTGCGGGGACTTTTGAAACGGGCCGCAAGATAATGATAAAAATGTGAAAAAAGTGTGAATAGGGACGTAGTAAAATTGAATTTTACTACGTCCCGGATGGAGGGAAATATGAGACACGGGTTTGTGAAGGTTGCGGCGGCCACGCCGGATATCCGGGTTGCGGATGTGGAGTTCAATACAGAGAAGATCTGTGAGGCGATCAGCGAGGCGTGTGAGAAGAAGGCGAAGATCATCGTGTTCCCGGAACTGTGCGTGACCGGGTATACGTGCGGGGACCTGTTTACGCAGGATGCACTTCTGAAGGCGGCGAAGGACGCGCTGGTGAAGATCGCGGAGTTTACGGCGGATAAGGACATTCTGGCGTTTGTGGGCGCGCCGCTGTGCGTGAGCGGCAAGCTTTACAATGTGGCGGCGGCCATGAACTGCGGCCGGGTGCTTGGCTTTACGACGAAGACGTTTCTTCCGAACTATGCAGAGTTCTATGAGATGCGCCAGTTTACGCCGGGACCGGACATGTCCGGCTATATCCGTTTCAACGGCCATCAGGTGCCGTTCGGCCCGCAGCTTCTTTTTAAGGATGAAGAGATGGAGGAGCTGATCGTGTCCGCGGAGATCTGCGAGGACGTATGGTCTCCGGTGCCGCCCAGCATTGAGGCGGCCATTGAGGGCGCGACCGTGATCGTGAACTGTTCGGCCAGCGACGAGACCATCGGCAAGGACGCCTACCGGCGGGAGCTGATCGCCGGCCAGTCGGCGCGTCTGATCGCGGGGTATATCTACGCCAATGCAGGTGAGGGGGAGTCCACGACGGATGTGGTCTTCGGCGGCCACAATATCATCGCGGAGAACGGCGCGATCCTGAAGCAGGCGAAACGCTACCACAATGAGATCATATATTCGGAGCTGGATATTCAGCGGATCGTCAGCGAGCGCCGCAAAAATACGACGTTCAAGGCGACTGCAGGGCAGGTGCTGAACCAGATCCCGTTCACGGTCAGCCATGAGGATACAGAACTGACAAGAACTTTCCCGAAGAAACCTTTCGTGCCGGAAGATGAGCGGACCCGTGCGGAGCGCTGTGAGGAGATCCTGACGATCCAGGCCATGGGGCTGAAGAAACGTCTGGCGCACACCCATGCAAAGACAGCCGTGGTCGGCATTTCCGGAGGACTTGATTCTACCCTGGCCCTGCTGGTGACCGCGAAGGCGTTCGACATGCTTGGCCGGGACAAGAAAGAGATCATCGCGGTGACCATGCCCTGCTTCGGGACGACGGACCGCACCTACAATAATGCCTGCGATATGGCGAGGAAGACCGGGGCCACGCTCATTGAAGTGCCCATCGCCGAGGCAGTTAATATCCATTTCCGGGATATCGGACAGGATCCGGAAAATCATGATGTGACGTATGAAAATTCCCAGGCCAGGGAGCGCACCCAGGTGCTCATGGACATCTCAAACCGCACGGGCGGCATGGTCATCGGCACCGGCGATATGTCGGAGCTGGCGCTTGGCTGGGCAACCTATAATGGCGACCATATGTCCATGTACGGTGTCAATGCGTCCGTGCCGAAGACGCTGGTGCGCCATCTGGTAAAATATGCCGCGGACGACACGGCGGATGAGAAACTGAAGGCAGTGCTCTATGACGTGCTCGACACGCCGGTGAGCCCGGAACTGCTCCCGCCAAAGGGCGGGGATATCGCACAGAAGACAGAAGACCTGGTGGGCCCCTACGAGCTTCATGATTTCTTCCTCTACTATATGCTCCGGTTCGGATACGGGCCGGCCAAGATCTTCCGCCTGGCGGAGCGGACATTTGACGGCGAGTATGACCGGGAGACGATCCTGAAATGGCTGAAGACTTTCTGCCGGAGATTTTTTGCCCAGCAGTTCAAACGTTCCTGTCTGCCGGACGGCCCGAAGATCGGTACGGTGGCGCTGTCCCCGAGAGGTGACTGGCGGATGCCCAGCGATGCCTGCGCGTCCGTGTGGATGAAAGAACTGGAGGAGATCGGATGAAACTTATCAGAACCGAGGACGCGGTCGGAAGCGTCCTCTGCCACGATATCACGCAGATCATACCGGGCGTGGTGAAAGACGCAGTCTTCCGCAAGGGCCACGTGGTGACGGAAGCAGATATCCCGGTGCTGCTTTCCGTGGGAAAAGAACATCTCTATGTATGGGAGAAGCAGGAAGGCATGCTCCATGAAAATGACGCGGCTGAGATCCTGCGGCAGGTGTGTCAGGGCAGCTACATGAGAGCTTCCGAACCGAAAGAGGGGAAGATCGAACTGACGGCAGAAGTTGACGGACTCCTGAAGATCGACCGGGAGAAGCTGAATGCGGTGAATGCCCTGGGGCAGATGGTGCTTGCCTCCCGCCACGGGGACTTCCCAGTGAAAAAAGGCGACAGGATCGCAGGCATGCGCGTGGTGCCGCTGGTGATCGAAGAAGAGAAAATGAACCGGGTAAAAGAAATCTGCGGCACAGAACCCGTTTTTCGGATCCTGCCCTTCCGGAAACTGAAAGCCGGGATCGTGACCACGGGAAGCGAGGTGTACCGCGGCCGGATTGAGGATAAATTTACTCCTGTGGTGAAAGCAAAGCTGGAAGAACAGGGGATTGAAGTACTGGGCAATACGCTCAGCGACGATAAGGCGGAAATGACGACAGACGCGATCCGTGAATGGATCAGCCGGGGCGCGGACATGGTTGTCTGCACGGGCGGCATGAGTGTGGATCCGGACGACCGGACCCCTCTCGCTATCAGAAATGCATCGGATGAAGTGATCACCTACGGTGCGCCGGTACTGCCGGGCGCGATGTTCATGCTGTCATATAAAAAGAAAGAGGACGGCGGGGAGATCCCGATCCTGGGTCTGCCCGGCTGCGTCATGTATGCAAGACGCACAATTTTTGATCTGGCGCTTCCGCGCATCGCGGCAGGAGAGCGTCTGTGCGCGGAAGACTTTTACATGCTCGGAGAGGGCGGACTGTGCCTGAACTGTGAAGTGTGCACCTATCCGAACTGCGGATTTGGAAAATAGGCATTCAAAAACCGCTTCATTCAACTAGAACTCACTTCGCTTTTCACAGATGGTTAAGAACTCTTTCTGTACAGGATCAAAGGGCGTAGAATCTCCGCCGATGATATTTCTGTACCATAAAATAGCGTAACGCAGTCTGCGGTAGTTTTCTACGGCTTCCTGATCGCACCAGTTTTTAAAGTCGGCAATCCTGGACCGCACAAATTTCCCTAAACCGTCATAGAGATAGTGTATGACGGAGATCAGGGAAACGATCAGCGTGAGTTGTGCTGCAAATACAATCGTACCAGGGTCGTCATACCCTGTAACCGGCATCAGAAGGGATATAAGCGTACAGACCATATGGATAAATCCGAGAACACCCCACTCGTTGGCGGTTGCATTATGAAATATCCATGCGATCACCAGTGAAAGAATGCCAGCGATTACGATCACCCAGTCAAATCCGTGTCCGAACCAGCTGTATCGTTCCATACCGGGCAGGAACGGGAGTGCGGAAATAGCGATGATCCCCATGTGCAGCAGCAAAAACAGAGTACCTGCAAGACAGGCACGCCGTTCTTTTCTGGCAGTTACGGCATCTTTGTAAAGCTGCTGTATGTCTTCTGTTTTTTTGTAAAGCGGTTGGAAGTGTTCTAAATAACTTTGCACGTGGAAAGAGACATGCCATTCATCATCTTCGGATCCAAATGTTCCGATATCGACGGTCCCATCAGGAAATTCGCCGATATAGCCGCTTTTTGTCTGATCGTAGGAAGCATCTGCAGCAGAGGCAAAGAGCCATGCTTTGTGGTCGTCGATCGCTTTTCGGACATCACTGAATCCGGGTTTGTGTTCGGTCTCATTTTCTGTATTGTCGTCAGAAGAAGCCGAAACTTTATAAAATACGCTTATGGCTGATGAACGATTTTGGTCTATATTCTGGAAAAAAGCCTGGCTTGCTGTTGGCTGTCTGCCGGGCAGCCTGCCGGGATCCAGTGTGCCGTTGGCATTGACATCTTTAAATAACTCCTGATCTTTTGGAAATTGCATGAAAATCCGCCCCCTTTTTGTTTCTTATAGACAATTTCAGTATATCAAAGCAGGTATACGGTGACAAGTTATTCTGTTGTCCGGGCCTTCCCCGGCGATACCCCGTATTTCCTCTTGAAGATCCGGTTAAAGTAGGAGAGATTGTCAAACCCGCACTGTGCCGCGATCTCCAGCACCGGGCTGTCTGAAGTCTTCAGCAGGCGGTCTGCCATGGTGAGCCGGTAGTCGTTGAGGTAGTCGATAAATCCGGTCCCGATGTTCTGTTTAAAGAACTTCATGAAATGAGACTTGCTGTAGCAGGTAAGTTCTGCCATATCTTCGATGGTAATGTGCCCGGCATAGTGGTCTTCAACATATTTTAAGATGGTTTTCATTTTTTCCAGAGACTTCATCTGCGATGCGGATGCGGTCTCTTTTTTCTGCCGGTTGGAGACGAGCAGAAAGAAGAACTGAAAGAGCAGTCCTTTGACCGCCAGCTGATACCCTTCAGTCTGTGCACTGCACAGTAGGTCGATCTGGCGGATGCAGCCGGAGACATCCTTATAATACGGAAGCTCCGGCGTCAGGAAGGTTTCCGGCAGGATCTCGCCGTTCATAAAAGGAAAGATCCACCGCACGGCGCAGAGGTCATTTTTGCCGGAAATGAGCAGTTCCGGCTTCAGGATGATATTTTCGTATTCCATTATATAATCCTGATCCTGTTCGATCGAATGCAGCTGCCCCGGACGGATGAGGATGATGTCCCCGGATGTGACCGGGCGTTTCTCCAGGTCAGCGGACACGATGCCCCGCCCCTTCTTGATCACGATCATCTCCAGCTCCGCGTGCCAGTGCAGAGGTACGGACGGAAAGTCCTGTGGGATGGAGCACAGATAGGTGTTATAGGGGAAATCTGCGGTTGTATGCGGTTTTGTTTCATGGTAGTTCTGGTATTCACTGAGATTCATCATGATAGTATTGTACAATAAGTGGAAAGTATATTGCAAGAATTATCACAGAAACTGTACTATAATGCGAATCAAAGCTTACAGTATGAATTCTTTTTTGAAAGGGGTATCACTACCATGAATATTCAGGAAAAAGTAGAAACATATCTCGGCAAACCGGTTGCTCAGGCATCCGACAGAGAAATCTATGACAGCCTGCTTTCCCTCGTACAGGAAATGGCAGCAGGCAAGGAACACAAGGACAGCAAGAAGAAACTCTATTACATTTCAGCAGAGTTCCTGATCGGAAAACTGCTCTCCAACAACATGATCAATCTCGGCATCTATCAGGAAGTGAAGGAGATGCTTGAGAAGAACGGCAAAGACATCTGTGAGATTGAGGAGGTCGAGCCGGAGCCGTCCCTCGGAAACGGCGGACTCGGACGTCTGGCTGCATGTTTCCTTGATTCGATCGCAACCCTGGGGCTTACCGGAGACGGTATCGGCCTGAACTACCATCTGGGACTCTTCAAACAGGAGTTTAAGGATCATCTTCAGAAAGAGACCCCGAACCCGTGGATCGAAGAGAAATCCTGGCTGAAGAAAACGGACACGGTTTATCCGGTTCAGTTCAGAGGCTTGAATGTCAATGCAAGAATGTATGACATCGAGGTGACAGGATACAATAACCTGACAAACAAACTTCACCTCTTCGATCTTGATTCGGTTGATGACTCTATCGTGGAGGATGGGATTGACTTTGACAAGGAAGATATCGAGAAAAATCTGACGCTGTTCCTTTATCCGGATGATAGCGACGAGCAGGGAAGGCTGCTGCGTATCTATCAGCAGTATTTCATGGTCAGCAGCGGCGCGCAGCTGATCCTTGACGAGTGCGTGGCGAAGGGAAGCAATCTCTACGATCTGCCGGACTACGCGGTGATCCAGATCAATGACACCCACCCGACCATGGTAATCCCGGAAATGATCCGTCTGCTTATAGAGCGCGGCATGGAAATGGACGACGCCATCGACGTTGTCTCCAGGACATGCGCGTACACGAATCATACGATCCTCGCTGAGGCGCTGGAGAAATGGCCGGTGTATTATCTGAAGAAAGTTGTTCCGCAGCTCATGCCGATCATCGAGGTGCTGGATGACAAAGTAAGAAGAAAATATGAGGATGAGAGCGTGGCCATCATCGACCGCAATGAAATGGTGCACATGGCCCACATTGACATCCACTATGGATTCAGCGTAAACGGCGTTGCCGCGCTGCACACGGAGATCCTTAAGAACTCTGAGCTGAACAATTTCTACCGGATCTACCCGGAGAAATTCAACAACAAGACAAACGGCATCACCTTCCGCCGCTGGCTGCTTCACTGCAACCCGCGTCTGGCCGCGCTGCTTGACGAGACCATCGGCGAAGGCTACAAAAAAGACGCCACAGAGCTTGAGAAGCTTCTTGCATATAAAGATGACGACCAGATCCTGAACAGGCTGCTCGAGATCAAGCACCGGAATAAAGAAGATCTCTGCGCTTATCTGCGCGAGACACAGGGATTGGAGATCAGTGCGGATACGATCTTCGACATCCAGGTAAAACGTCTTCACGAGTACAAACGCCAGCAGCTCAATGCGCTGTATATTATCGACAAATATCTGGAGATCAAGGCCGGCAAGATCCCGGCGGCTCCGGTAACAGCCATCTTCGGCGCGAAGGCGGCTCCGGCATATGTGATCGCAAAGGACATTATCCATCTGATCCTCTGCCTGCAGGAGATCATTAATAATGATCCGGAGGTTAACAAATATCTCCGCGTTGTCATGGTAGAAAACTACAATGTGACAAAAGCAGGGAAGCTGATCCCGGCATGCGATATTTCCGAGCAGATCTCCCTTGCATCCAAAGAGGCCAGCGGAACCGGAAACATGAAGTTCATGCTCAACGGCGCGGTGACGCTTGGAACCGAGGATGGTGCAAATGTTGAGATCCACGGGGAAGTGGGCGACGATAATATTTTCGTATTCGGCGCATCCAGCGACGAGGTCATCGAACATTATGCGAAAGCAGACTACGTTGCCAAGGACTTTTATGAAAACAATGAATCGATCAAGGCTGCCGTGGATTTCATTACCGGTGATGAGATGCTGAAGGTTGGATGCGAGGAGAACCTGACCCGTCTGAAAAACGAACTGATCAATAAGGACTGGTTCATGACGCTTCTTGATTTTGATTCATATAAAGAAACAAAAGAGAGAGCGCTTGCCGCATACGCGGACCGCAGAAAATGGGCGCAGATGACTCTTGTCAATATTGCAAAAGCCGGATTCTTCTCATCCGATCGTACCATTGAGGAGTACAACAGAGACATCTGGCATTTGGGAGAGGAATAAAAAATGGAAAGAGCAAGCGGAGTTTTATTACCGGTGTTTTCCCTGCCGTCAAAATACGGGATCGGATGTTTTTCAAAAGAAGCGTATAAATTTGTGGATCGGCTGAAGGAGGCGGGCGTGAGCTACTGGCAGATACTGCCGCTCGGACCGACCGGGTACGGGGATTCCCCGTACCAGTCTTTCTCCACGTATGCAGGCAATCCATATTTCATCGACCTGAAGACCCTGATCAAAGAAGGACTTCTTACAAAGAAAGAATGTAAAGAATACGATTTTGGCGGACGGCCGGACCGCATTGATTATGAGAAGATTTATAATTCGCGGTTCAAAGTGCTGAAAAAAGCTTACGACCGTTTTTGCGAAAAGGGTGGGGAGGACAGTGAGGATTATCGGAAATTTGTCACAGAACAGGCAGACTGGCTCGATGATTACAGCATGTATATGGCGATCAAAGATGCCAACAACGGAGTAAGCTGGAATGAGTGGCCGCTTCCGCTTAAGAACAGGGAAGAGAAGGCGCTGGAAGAAGCAGGGGAACAGCTTGCCGGAGAAATCGGATTCTATCGCTTCCAGCAGTATGAATTTGACAGACAGTGGAAGAAGCTGCATGCCTATGCCAATGAAAAGGGGATTCAGATCATCGGGGATATCCCGATCTATGTGGCATTTGACAGCGCGGATACCTGGGCGGCGCCGGAAATGTTCCAGTTTGATGAAAATAATGAACCGACAGGAGTGGCAGGCTGTCCTCCGGATGCCTTTTCCGCTACCGGACAGTTATGGGGAAATCCGCTCTATGACTGGGAATATCATAAGAAGACAGGATACGGATGGTGGATCCGCCGGATCGCATACTGCTTCAAACTTTATGATGTGGTCCGGATCGATCATTTCCGCGGGTTCGATGAGTATTACGCGATCCCTTATGGAGATAAAACAGCGGAGAACGGGAAATGGCTGCCCGGACCGGGAATGGATCTTTTCCGTGCGGTCGAGGAAAAGCTCGGAAGGCCGGCGATTATTGCAGAAGATCTTGGCTTCCTCACACCCAGCGTGCTGAAGCTTTTAAAAGACAGCGGATTTCCCGGAATGAAAGTGCTTCAGTTCGCTTTTGATGCCCGGGAGTCATCCAATTATCTGCCGCATACCTATCCGACAAACTGCGTGGTTTACACTGGCACTCATGATAATGATACGACAAGAGGCTGGTACCACGAAGTCGGCAAAGATGCAAGAGACTTTGCAAAAGAGTACATGTGCAAGGAAAGACTGGATGAAGATACCCTGACAAAAGACTTCATCGCCATGGCTATGAGCAGCGTGGCAGATCTGTGCGTGATCCCCATGCAGGATTATCTGAATCTGGGGAGTGAAGCCCGCATCAATATCCCGTCCACACTCGGCGGCAACTGGGTATGGCGGATGAAAAAAGGGCAGTTTGACAAAGAAGTTGTCAGAGAGATGGCGAGGGTCGCGAAACTCTACGGGAGATAAATTATGATTTATTCAATCAGCGTCCCGATCCAGTAGATCAGGCCCAGCCCCCAGCTTGTGAATATTCCATACAGGATCACGGGGCCGGCGATGGTGAAGATTTTGCATCCGATCCCGAAGACCTGTCCTTCTTTTTTGTATTCAATGGCTGGGGCGGCGACGGAGTTGGCGAATCCTGTGATCGGGACGAGCGCTCCGGCGCCGCCCCATTTTGCCAGTTTAGGGTAGATGCCTGTGCCGGTGAGCAGGACGCTGATGAGCACCAGTGCAATGGACGTCCAGCTGCTGCAGGCATCCCGGCTGAGGCCCTGTGTCTCACAGTAGTGGAAGATGACCTGGCCGACGGTGCAGATCAGTCCGCCGAGCAGGAAGGCTTTCAACATGTTCAGCCAGACGTTGTGCGCCGGTGTTTTCTGTTTCACATATTTTTCGTATTGCTTTTCTTTTTTCAGTTTCTCAATCTTATCCATGATTCAACAGACCTCCTCTGGGATGATTTTCTTTTTTGTTAGTATCCGGATCTTTCGGGGAAATATACCTCTGCTGCATACATATTCCTGAAGAAATGTGCAGATACTGCTTACATGCAGGAAACGGACCGGAAGAAACCGTGTTGAAATGAAACGGGCCGGAAGGGATCGTTTTTGCAGGAATCGGAATGGAAGAGAAGAGGATGCCGCAATGAATGAGATTGTAAAAGGAAAGCAGAGCCTTCTGTTTCTGCATGCCCCGCGGATCGTGAGCGCGTCATCGGTGGTCGGCAGCAAGGAGTCGGAAGGTCCTTTAAGGAAACTGTTTGACCGGGCGGAAAAGGATGACCTGTTCGGCGCGCAGACATGGGAAGAGGCGGAGAGCACGATGCAGAAGGAAGCCTGCATGACGGCGCTTTGTAAGGCGGGGATCAGCGCGGAAGAGATCCGGTATCTGTTCGGCGGGGATCTTCTCCGGCAGGGGATCGCCACGTCGATGGGAGTGGAGGATTTCCGGATCCCGATGTTCGGCCTCTATGGTGCGTGCTCGACGTCCGGGGAAGCGCTGGCGCTGGCCGCAATGAGCGCATCGGCCGGATATGGGAAATATATGCTGGCGGTCACGTCCAGCCATTTCGGGAGCGCGGAGAAAGAATTCCGTTTTCCGCTTGGTTATGCAAATCAGCGGCCATTGTCGGCGCAGTGGACGGTGACCGGAAGCGGAGCGTTTATTGTAGGCGGAGCGGATGAAGGAAGAAAAACAGATGAAAGGACTGTTCCGGAAATGAGCGGGGTGCCGGAACAGAGCAGGCGCTTTGGCCATGTCTGTATTTCCGGGATCACAGTGGGAAAGATCGTGGATTACGGCCTTAAAGATTCCCAGAATATGGGAGCGTGCATGGCGCCCGCTGCAATGGATACCATAATGAGGAATTTCGGGGATATGGGGCGTACAGCGGCATATTATGACCGCATCATTACAGGCGACCTGGGATATATCGGCAGTTCGATCCTGACGGATCTGATGAAAGGGCAGGGGCAGGATATCCGTGGGAGACATTTGGACTGCGGGATGACGATTTTTGACCGGGAAACCCAGGATACGCATGCGGGTGGAAGCGGATGCGGATGTGCGGCAGTCACGCTGGCAGCGTATGTGCTGCCGAAGATCGAGAGCGGCGAGTGGGGAAGAGTGCTTTTTGTTCCGACGGGTGCGCTTATGTCGACGGTCAGCTTTAACGAGGGAGCCAGTGTGCCGGGGATCGCCCACGGGATCGTACTGGAACATTTCTGAACAGGAGGAGAAGAGAGATGGAATATATGACTGCATTTGTTACGGGAGGACTGATCTGTGCGGCGGTGCAGATCCTGCTGGACCGGACGAAGATGATGCCGGGCCGCGTGATGGTATTGCTCGTATGCACCGGAGCTGTTCTGGGATTCGCGGGGATCTACGTGCCGTTTCAGGAGATGGCGGGGTCCGGGGCAAGCGTTCCCCTGCTCGGGTTTGGAAATCTCCTGTGGCAGGGCGTGAAGGAGGCTGTGGATAAGAATGGATTCCTGGGGGTGTTCCTCGGAGGATTTAAGGCAAGTGCTGCAGGCATATCCGCAGCATTGATCTTCGGATATATCGCCTCGTTCATATTTGATCCAAAGATGAAAAAATAAGGTAATGCGTTAATGCGATAAAGAAAATGCGTTGACAGAAAGCAGTGCCGATGCTATCATAACGCTGTATTTGCACATGCATTTACGGTTGCCTGAAAACGCAGATAATCGAGAGGAGTATATAAAAGTGTGTGGAATCGTCGGATATGTAGGAGAACAGCAGGCTGCACCGATCCTTCTGGAAGGATTGTCGAAGCTTGAGTACAGAGGATATGACTCGGCCGGCATCGCAGTGCGCGATGAGGCAGGAGAAATTTCCGTTGTAAAGGCAAAAGGAAGATTGAAGATCCTGTCAGAAAAGACAGACAATGGGCGCAGCGTGCATGGCACATGCGGCATCGGGCATACCCGCTGGGCGACCCACGGGGAGCCGTCGGAGAATAACGCGCACCCGCACTGCACGGACGACCGTTCGGTGGTGCTGGTACATAACGGGATCATTGAGAATTATCAGGAACTGAAGGACAAGCTTGTCAAATCCGGATATAAATTTTATTCCCAGACAGACACGGAGATCGCGGTCAAGCTGGTCGACTATTATTATAAGAAAACAGGCACCCCGCTGGAGGCGCTCACAAGAGCTATGCTCCGGATCAGAGGTTCCTATGCCTTCGGCGTGATGTTTAAAGATTATCCGGGGAAACTTTTCGCGGCAAGAAAGGACAGCCCGCTGATCATTGGGAAAAATGATTCGGGAAGCCTGATGGCGTCCGACGTCCCGGCGATCCTGGATAAAACGAGGAATGTCTATTACATCGATAATCATGAGATCGCGGAACTGAGCCGGGATGAGATCCATTTCTATAACATTGACCGGGAAGAGATCGACAAAGAGATGGTGGAGATCAAATGGGATGCGGAGTCCGCGGAAAAGGGCGGATACGAGCATTTCATGCTCAAAGAGATCCACGAGCAGCCGAAAGCCGTACAGGATATGATCGGCGCCTATGTAAAAGACGGCGCGGTCGACTTTACGGAAGTGGGAATCACGGAAGAGACATTTGCAGATCTGCAGCGCATTTACATCGTGGCCTGCGGATCGGCCTACCATGTGGGCATGGCGGGGAAATATGTGCTGGAAGATCTGGCGGGGATCCCGGTGGAGGTGGATCTGGCGTCCGAATTCCGCTACCGTGATCCGATCATCGTGCCGGACTCCATGGTGATCATTGTCTCCCAGTCCGGGGAGACGGCGGACAGTCTGGCGGCGCTGCGCCTGATGAAAGAGCGTGGGGTGCCGGTAATGGGGATTATCAATGTGGTCGGATCCAGCATTGCCAGGGAGAGTGATTATACACTTTATACTTATGCCGGCCCGGAGATCTCCGTGGCGACGACCAAGGCGTACAGCACCCAGCTCATCGCCATGTACCTGATCGCCATCGAAGCGGCGAAGGCAAAAGGAAAGATCGATGAAGGCCGGTATGGAGAACTTCTGACAGAGATGGAGACGCTCCCGTCCAAGATCCAGCGGGTGCTGGACGATAAGGAACGGATCCAGTGGTTTGCAGCCAAGTACGCGAATGCACGGGATATCTTCTTCATCGGGCGTGGGTTGGATTACGCGATCAGTCTGGAAGGCAGCCTGAAGATGAAGGAGATCAGTTACATTCATTCTGAAGCTTATGCGGCTGGAGAACTGAAGCACGGTCCGATCAGTCTGGTGGAAGACGGCATCCTGGTGGTGGGCGTCTGCACCCAGAGCGGACTTTTTGAGAAGACCTTAAGCAACATGCTGGAGGTCAAGAGCCGCGGCGCCTATCTGATGGGTCTGACGACTTATGGCAATTATAATATCGAAGATACGGCGGATTTCTCCGTCTACGTGCCGAAAACGGAAGAATACTTTACAACCAGTCTGGCGATCATCCCGCTGCAGCTCATGGGATATTATGTGAGCGTGGCGAAGGGACTGGATGTGGATAAACCGAGAAATCTGGCAAAATCAGTGACGGTAGAGTAACTGTTTTACGAACATTTAACAAACTTGCATTTACATGAGTGCGGCTCCCTCTGTTATAATGATCCCAGCGAGAGATCATTATGACGGAGGGACTTTTTTGTAGTTTTTTTACAGAAGAGCGGATGGATATGAAGAATAATATTACGGTACAGATCGGATCCGGATACGGGGATCTGAGGAAATCGGAAAAACAGGCGGCGGATTATATCTTAAATCATATGGAAGAGGCGGCGGAACTGCCACTTGACCGGCTGGCGGAAGCGGCGAAGGTGAGCCAGCCCACTGTGCTGCGCATGCTGAAAGCCGTAGGGTATGAGGGATACCGGGATTTCCGCTATCAGCTGGTGGCGGAGCTGGCAAAGACCGGAGGCGCAGGGCACGGACGGGAATCGGACCTGATGTACGGGTATACGCTGGACCGGAAGAAAGGACTGGATGCGGTGCCCCTGAATATTACAATGACAACGGAGCGGATGCTGGAGGAAACACTGAAGAATCTGCCGCTCAAAACATACCGGAAAGTCATCGATGCGCTGAGGTCCGCCCGTATATTGACAGCACGCACCAGGGACCGATCATCACGACCTTCTTTTACCCGGAGAAATGTCATTTTACATTTTCCCAGATGTATGAATACATCAAGGACAGGGGCTACGCCATTTATCCGGGCAAGGTGACGGAGGCGGAGACGTTCCGCATCGGCAACATCGGCGAGATCTATAAAGAGGACATCGAGAAGGTGTGTGCGATCATGAAGGAATTTCTGGAGGAATATAATCATGAAGAAAATTAAGGCAGTGATCTTCGACTGGGCAGGGACCACCGTTGACTACGGGTGCATGGCTCCGGTGCAGGCCTTCGTCGAAGTGTTTAAACAGTACGGCATCGAGCCGACGATGGAAGAAGTAAGGAAGCCCATGGGTATGCTGAAGATCGATCACATCCGCACCATGCTTCAGATGGAGCGGATCCGCGGCCTGTGGGTTGAAAAATACGGCAAAGAACCGGGCGAGGAAGAGGCGCAGGCGCTCTACTCGATCTTCGAGGAGAAGCTCTTAAGCATCCTTCCGGATCATTCCGGGGTGAAGCCGGGCGTGGTGGAGACGGTGAATCGGCTTCGGAGAAACGGGATCCTGATCGGATCCACCACCGGGTACAACGATAAGATGATGGAGATCGTCGTGCCGGCGGCAAAGGCGCAGGGATATGAGCCGGACGTATGGTTCAGCCCGGACTCCACGGGACAGAAAGGACGCCCGTACCCGTACATGATCTTCCGCAACATGGAAGCGCTGGATATCAAGAAAGTGCGCCGGGTCCTGAAAGTGGGCGACACGGTTTCGGATATCAAGGAAGGCCGGAACGCCGGCGTGTGGTCTGCCGGCATCGTGATCGGAAGTTCCGAGATGGGACTGACCGAGGAAGAGTACAATGCGCTCGCGCCGGAAGAGCAGAAAAAGAGGTGCAGCGAGGTGTCCGACCGGTTTCTGGCGGCAGGCGCGGATAAGATCTTTTATACCATAGATGATTTGGGAGAGTTCCTGCTCGGATAGGAAATCCTGGCTCTGATCTGCAAAAAAACGCGCAGATCAGGGCTTTTTCCGACTTTACACAGATTTAACATAACCCTGATTTTACATTTTACATTTCTTTTTTATGATAAATACCGTCGACGGAAGAGAACGATCCGCGGCGGCGCATAAACAGAAGATGCGCGGTACATAATAACCTGAATAAAAAAGGAGATTATCGAAATGAAAATGAAAAAGTTTATTGCAGTACTTGCAGCGGCATCAATGGTAGCAGCGATGGCAGTCGGATGCGGCGGAGGAGAGGACACTTCAGCAGAGGGAACTGACGCAGCAACAGAAGAAGGCGGCGAAGAAGCGGCAGCAGGCGAATGGGATGCGGCCAACATGATCACCGTTGTATCCCGTGAAGAGGGATCCGGAACAAGAGGAGCCTTCACAGAGCTGTTCGGTGTAGTAGATGAAGAAGACAACGATATGACAACGCTTGACGCTCAGGTAACAAACAGCACATCCGTAATGATGACAACGGTATCTGAGAATGAGTACGCGATCGGTTACATTTCACTCGGCTCTCTTGACGAGTCACTTGTAAAAGCTGTGAAGATCGACGGTGCAGAGGCTACGGCGGAGAACATCGAGAACGGATCATACAAAGTATCCAGACCGTTCAATGTAGCAGTGAAACCGGATTCAACAAACGAAGTGGCAAAAGACTTCATGGCATTCATCATGAGCACAGAGGGACAGGAAGTTGTCTCAGGCGAGGGTTACATCCCGGTATCTGATGTAGAGGCTTATGCAGGAAGCGCTCCGGAAGGAAGCTGTGTAGTCGGCGGATCTTCTTCCGTATCCCCGCTGATGGAGAAACTCATTGAGGCTTATGCGGCAGTGAACCCGAATGCATCCATCGAACTTCAGACATCTGACTCTACAACAGGTATGACATCCGCGATCGAGGGAAGCTATGACATCGGTATGGCATCCAGAGAGCTGAAAGATGAAGAGGCGGCTGAACTTGAGGGCACAGTGATCGCAACAGACGGTATCGCGGTAATTGTAAACCAGAACAACCCGACAGATGATCTGTCAGCAGACCAGGTTAAGAGCATCTACCTTGGCGATGTGACAACATGGGACGCCCTGTAATCTGAACAGAAGAAAATCGTTTTCACTTAAACAAATGTGAGCCGGGCGGGAGATGTCTGCCCGGCTTATTAGGAGAAAGAAATGAGATCAAAAGCATGGACTGAGAAATTCATGCAGGGGGTATTTTTCGTGGCTGCGTGCGCGTCTGTCCTGGCCGTAGCGCTCATCTGCGTATTCCTGTTTGCCAACGGCATCCCTGCAATGAGAGAGATCGGATTTATCAAATTCCTTACGGGAGAGATCTGGCGTCCGAACAGCGAGCAGTTCGGGATCCTGCCGATGATCGTAGGAAGCCTTTATGTTACAGCGGGCGCGATCATCTTCGGCGTGCCGATCGGCATCCTGACGTCTGTATTTATGGCAATGTACTGTCCGAAGCAGATTTACAAACCGCTGAAGGCGGCTACAGAACTCCTTGCCGGGATCCCGTCGGTCATCTACGGCTTCTTCGGCCTGGTCGTTGTAGTGCCGCTGATCCGCGAGTTCGGAACAGTTTTATATAAAGCCAATCTTGTAAAGAGTCCGGGAAACGGAAACAGCATCCTGACAGCGTCCCTGATCCTGGGCATGATGATCCTTCCGACCATCATCGGCACGACAGAGAGTGCGATGCGTGCGGTTCCGGCTCACTATTATGAAGGATCACTTGCACTTGGAGCGACAAAAGAGAGAAGCATCTTCCGGGTCATCATCCCGGCGGCCAAATCCGGCGTCATCGCCGGCATCGTGCTGGGCATCGGGCGCGCCATCGGCGAGACCATGGCGGTCATCATGATCGTCGGCAACCAGGCCCGCCTGACGGGAAGCATCCTTGACGGAATCCGTACCCTGACCGGAAATATCGTGATCGAGATGGGATATGCGACAGGCCTGCACCGCGAAGCGCTGATCGCGACCGGCGTGGTCCTCTTTGTATTCATACTGATCATCAATTTCAGCGTTGCGCTGCTGAAGAGGGGGGCGGATCATGAATAATCACAGAGAAATGGCGAACAAGACATCAATCGGCGATAAGTTCAGGACCTACCTGAAGCATCCGGGCTCATTTATCACAATGCTGCTCGTGATGCTGGCGGCGATTATCACATTTGCAGTGCTGATCTTCCTTATCGCATACATCCTGATCAACGGCGTGCCGCACATTACACCGTCCCTGTTCTCCCTGGAGTACAGCTCCGAGAACGCATCGGTGGTGCCGGCCTTTGTCAACACCATCGCGATGACCCTGCTTTCGCTGATCATCGCAGTACCTTTCGGCATCTTTTCCGCGATCTTCCTGGTGGAGTACGCGAAGAGAGGAAATAAATTCGTGGAAGTCATCCGTCTGACGACAGAGACGCTTTCCGGCATCCCGTCCATCGTGTACGGCCTGTTCGGTATGCTGTTCTTCGTCAACGCGCTGGGCTGGGGTTTCTCCCTGCTGGCAGGCGCTTTCACCATCGCGATCATGATCCTTCCGCTGATCATGAGGACAACAGAGGAAGCCTTAAAGGCCGTACCGGACTCTTACCGTGAAGGAAGCTTCGGACTGGGCGCAGGGAAGCTGCGCACCGTGTTCCGCATCGTACTTCCATCTGCCATCCCGGGCGTTCTGGCAGGCGTCATCCTGGCGATCGGACGTATCGTCGGCGAGACGGCGGCCCTGATGTATACATCGGGAACCGTGGCGCAGATCCCGGACAGCATCATGGGATCCGGGCGTACACTGGCGCTTCACATGTACGTGCTCTCCAGCGAGGGACTTTACATGGATCAGGCGTACGCGACCGCGGTCATCCTGCTCGTCCTCGTAGTAGGAATCAACGCACTGTCGAGCGTGATCGCAAGAAAACTTACGAAGGCATAAATTGTGAAAAAACTGTGAACCGGGACGTAGTAAAATTGAATTTTACTACGTCCCCAACCAAGAAAGGGTAGGGAAATGTCTAAAATAAGTATCAAGAATCTTGATTTATATTACGGGGATTTTAAGGCCCTCAAGGATGTAAATCTTGAGATCGAATCAAATAAGATCACCGCTTTCATCGGACCTTCCGGATGCGGTAAATCTACACTCCTTAAATCCATCAACCGGATGAACGACCTGGTGGAGGGCTGCCGCATTGAGGGTGAGATCCTTCTGGACGGCGAGAATATTTTTAAAGGCATGGATGTCAATATGCTGAGAAAACGGGTGGGCATGGTATTCCAGAAACCGAATCCGTTCCCCATGAGCATCTATGATAATATTGCCTTCGGACCCAGGACCCATGGAATCCATTCCAAGTCAAAACTGGATGACATTGTGGAGAAATCCCTGAGAAATGCGGCGATCTGGGATGAGTGCAAGGACCGTCTGAAATCAAGTGCGCTGGGTATGTCCGGCGGTCAGCAGCAGCGGCTCTGCATCGCCAGGGCGCTGGCCGTAGAGCCGGAAGTGCTTCTTATGGATGAGCCGACATCTGCGCTTGATCCGATTTCTACATCCAAGATCGAAGACCTTGCGATGGAATTGAAAAAAGACTATACTATAGTCATGGTTACACACAATATGCAGCAGGCCGTGCGTGTATCCGACAATACCGCTTTCTTCCTGCTCGGAGAAGTTGTAGAGTACAATGACACAGAGAAATTGTTCTCAATCCCGTCCGACAAACGGACAGAAGACTATATCACAGGGAGGTTCGGTTAAATTATGCGTAACAGATTTGATGCACAGCTGCACTCACTGGATGAGCAGCTCACACATATGGGAGAACTCTGCGAGACCGCGATTGCGAAAGCGACACAGGCGCTTAAGGATGGCAGCGTCGAGCAGGCGAAGATCATTATTTCTGAAGACGAAGAGATCGATCAGTGCGAGAAGGATATCGAGAGACTGTGCCTGAAGCTCCTGCTCCAGCAGCAGCCGGTGGCGAAGGACTTAAGAAGGATTTCCGCAGCGCTGAAAATGATCACGGACATGGAGCGGATCGGCGACCAGACGTCGGATATCGCGGAGATCATCATCTCCACTAAAGACCAGACGGCAGCTGTAGATGATATTTCCGAGATCGGAAATATGGCTTCACGTGTCAGCAAGATGGTGCGTGACAGTGTAACAGCTTATGTAAACCGGGATCTGGAACTGGCCCGGAACGTGATGCAGTCAGATGATGAAGTCGATGCGTACTTTGATGAAATCCGTGACAAGATGATCGCCTATATTAAAGACGAAAAAGGACAGAACGGCCGCAAGATCTTTGATCTGATCATGGTGACGAAATACCTTGAGCGTATCGGCGACCATGCGACCAACATTGCCGAGTGGGTGGAATTCTCCATCACCGGTGTGCACAAAGACAGCGCGATCATTCATGAGAGTTAAGATCAGCTGAATATATGGACAAAGGAGAACTGGAAAATGATATATTGCGTGGAAGATGACGACAACATCCGCGAACTGGTGATATATACATTGGAGACGACCGGGCTTAAGGCCAGAGGTTTCGCAGACGGTTCTGCTTTTATGGAAGCTCTGGCGTTCGACACGCCGGAGCTTATTCTGCTTGACATCATGCTCCCCGGCGATGACGGCCTGGAACTGCTGAAGAAACTGAAATCTTCATCAAAGACGAAGAATATCCCGGTGATCATGGTGACGGCAAAGGGCTCAGAGTACGACAAGGTCGTAGGACTGGATTCCGGAGCAGACGATTATGTGACAAAGCCCTTCGGCATGATGGAGCTTGTCTCCCGCATCAAAGCCGTGCTCAGGCGGAGCGGCAAGGTGGAGGACCGGACGGATATGGAGACGGCCGGTGTCCATGTGGATGTGAAGAAACATGAAGTCACGGTGGATGGGAAAGAGATTTCCCTGACGCTCAAAGAATTTGAACTTCTCGAAAAACTGATGCGCAACCAGGGCATCGTCCTGACGCGGGATCAGCTGCTGACAGAGATCTGGGGGTATGATTTCGACGGCGAGACAAGGACCGTCGATGTCCATATCCGTACACTGAGACAGAAACTGGGCGACAAGGGCGAGATCATCCAGACCGTGCGCGGTGTGGGATACAGAGTCGGAGGAACCGCATGAGAAAGAAGATCCAGAGAAGCATGGTGATGGTGCTGGCTGTCACCCTGCTTCTTTCTTACGCGATCATAACGATCATCACATATAACAGAAATATAGCCATGCTGGAGGCGGAAGTCCGGCAGGAGGCCCGCTATATTCAGGCGGCCATTAATATATCCGGCCCGGATTATCTGGCGGAAATGAACGGGGTGGACTGGACGACCCGCGTGACCCAGATCAGTCCTGAGGGTGAAGTTCTCTATGATACAAGACGGGATGAGAGCACGCTGGAAGATCACAGCGGTAGGAAAGAGGTCCGGGAAGCCCTTGCCTCCGGCGAGGGGGAGGATGTCCGGATGTCCGATACAGTGGGGCAGGAACTGTATTATTATGCACTGCTCCTGGATGACGGGACGGTGCTTCGCGCGTCGAAATCCATGGATGGCCTGATCGGGACAGCGCTCAATAACCTGCCTGTTATGGCGGGGCTTGCGGTTATTATGATAATCCTCGCCTACTTCATGGCGAAATGGCAGACAAACCGGCTAGTGAAACCGATCTACGAGCTGGATCTGGAACATCCGCTGGAAAATAAGACGTATGACGAGCTGACGCCTTTTCTGGAAGCGATGGATAAACAGAACCGGGAAAAGGAAGCGGTATCCAATATGCGGAAAGAATTTTCCGCAAATGTTTCCCATGAACTGAAGACGCCGCTTACATCCATTTCAGGATATGCGGAGATCATGAAAAACGGATTGGTCCGCCCGGCGGACGTTCCGGTATTTTCCGAGCGCATCTATAAAGAAGCGCGGCGGCTGATCAATCTTGTGGAAGACATTATTAAACTCTCCAAACTGGATGAGGAGTCCGTAGAGCTGGAGAAGCAGGAGGTTGATCTCTATGAAATGACCAGAGAGATTGTCAGCCGCCTGGCACCTCAGGCCCAGCAGCGGAATATCCGGATGGAAGTGACCGGCGAGCCTGTGACTTATTTCGGGATCCGGCAGATCCTGGATGAGATGATCTATAACGTATGTGAAAATGCCGTGAAATATAACAATGAAAACGGCCGTGTCTCCGTCTGGGTCGGCAATACTCTGGAAGGCCCGAAAGTGACGGTCACGGATACCGGCATCGGGATCCCGGAGGAGCATCATGAGCGGATCTTCGAGCGGTTCTACCGGGTGGACAAGAGCCACTCCAAAGAGCGGGGGGGCACCGGGCTCGGCCTTTCTATTGTAAAACACGGTGCGCTCCTTCACGGGGCGAAAGTGACGGTGGACAGTGTGCCGGGGAAGGGAACGCGGATCGAGATGCAGTTCCCGAAGAAGAAGTGAAATTCCTGTTTATTGAATTGACAGGAAAAGCACAGCAAATAATTTGATCAGAATGCGGATTTATGGAATAAGGGGTAAAGCCGGACCGCTCCACAATTACCGGTCCGGCTTTACCCCTTATTCCGTGAAAGGTGCATCCGATCAAAAATTTTTCTGAGATTCTGTACTTGAGTCCGTCGGTTCAGTTCTATAAACGGAAATCAAGCAAGTTATCAACAGCTGTGCTAACGTTTAAAATATAAACACCGTCATATTTCTAAAACCTTGAATTTGGTCCGTATGAAATGTATGAGTAATACGGACCAGATTTGCAAAATACGGGTGAAATACAGGAATCGTAAACTAGATCCGTATTGACTCACTAAATCATACCGACGGAATAGTTGATTTCTTTAATATTAACCGTATAGAGGTTCTAAAAATACGGACTAAATATATAATTGCTATTTTTAAATCGTAAATCCTCTAAATAGTTTCCATTTATGCTTCAAGAGTGTAAAACAGATCCGGCAAACAACAGGCTGTCCGGAAAACCGGAATTTTCTTGTCAAGCTGATCCGGCTGTGCTATTATGTGTATAACACACCAGAGAAAGGAGCTTGTTATGATCATAGAAGTTGATTTTAACAGTGATGAAGCGATCTATGTTCAGCTCTGCAACCAGATCATCCTGGGGATTGCGACTTCTGTCATCCGGGAGGGAGATTCTCTTCCATCTGTACGCCAGCTGGCAGATACGATCGGCGTGAATATGCATACGGTAAACAAAGCGTACAGCGTTCTGAAACGGGAAGGGTATATCAGCCTGGATAAACGGCGGGGAGCGGTGATCGCTGTCGATGCAGATAAGCTGGAACAGCTGGAAGCCATGCGGCGTGAACTGCGGCTCGTGCTTGCACGCGGCTGCTGTAAAAACATTTCACGGCGGGAAGTTCATGATCTGGTGGATGAAATATTTGATGAATACGGGCAGCCCGGATAACGGACTGACGTTATAAACTGAAAGCAGCAGGAGGAGGTATATGCATATTTCATATACGAAACAGGCAGAAAATGCGATTAAATATGCGGAGAAAAAGGCGGCGGAGATGCATCATCCCTATATCGGGACAGAGCATCTTCTTCTTGGACTCTGCAGTGAATATGCCGGGGTGGCAGGGCAGATCCTTGCGCGGAACGGCGTGGAGGAAGAGAAGATCTGCCGGCTTATGGATGAACTGATCGCGCCGCAGAGCGACGTGATGCTCACAGATAAACCGGAGAGAAGTCCCCGTTATCAGGATATTCTTGAAAACAGTGAAAAAGAAGCACACCGACTTCGGACAACAGATGTAGGAACAGAGCATCTGCTTTTGTCGATCATCCGGGATGTGGACTGTGTGGCGGCCCGGATCCTGATCACGCTGAATATCAATCTCCAGAAAATCTTCCAGGATATCCTGGTCGCAGCTGGGATTGATCCGAAAGTATATCAGGACGAGGTCCAGGAGGAGGGGAGAAATGCCCGGTCCATGATGGATCAGTTCTGTACGGATATGACACAGCGGGCATCAGAGGGCCGGCTGGATCCGGTGATCGGCAGAGAACAGGAGATGCATCGGCTTATGCAGATCCTGAGCCGAAGGACAAAGAACAATCCGTGCCTGGTAGGGGAACCCGGAGTGGGAAAGACGGCAGTCGTAGAGGGACTGGCACAGCGGCTGGCATCCGGAATGGTTCCGGAGAAAATGAAAGATAAGAAAATCTATACGCTGGATCTTCCGGGTCTGATCGCCGGGTCAAAATACCGTGGCGAGTTTGAAGAGCGGATGAAAGGCCTGATCGCCGAGGTTGAGTCGAATGGAAACATCATCCTGTTCCTGGATGAGATCCATACCATGATCGGAGCGGGCGGGGCGGAAGGCGCCATCGATGCGTCGAGCATTTTAAAACCGTCGCTTGCCCGTGGGGAACTGCAGCTGATCGGTGCGACGACGATCACGGAATACCGGAAATACATTGAGAAGGATGCGGCGCTGGAACGGCGTTTTCAGCCTGTTTCGGTAGAAGAACCGGCAAAAGACCAGTGCCTTCAGATCCTTACAGGACTGAAAGACAGTTATGAAAAACACCATAAGGTGAAGATAGAGGATAAAGCGCTGGAGGCTGCAGTTCAGATGTCAGAGCGTTATATTACAGACCGTAATCTTCCGGATAAGGCGATCGACGTTCTGGATGAGGCCTGCTCCAAAGTCAGCCTGAAGAGTTATAAAGTGCCGGATAATCTGACCGCGCTGGAAGATTCCCTGAAAGAACTTGCCGCAGAGAAAGAGGAGAGCATCCGGCGGGGAGATTTTACAGAAGCCTCCCTGATCCAGAAAGAGCAGGAACAGGCCCGGTGGAAGCTTAATGATGTCAGGAAACGTTTCCAGAAGAAAACGGCATCCGGGAATTTTTCCGTGACAGAAGATGACATTGCGGAAGTTGTGTCAGCCTGGACAAAGATCCCTGTACAGAAACTGGCGGAGAGCGACGCGGACCGGCTGAGAAAGCTGGAAAGTGTTCTGAAGAAAAGGGTGATCGGGCAGGATGAGGCTGTCAGTGCAGTGGCACGTGCAGTCCGCAGAGGCCGCGTGGGACTGAAAGACCCGCACCGTCCGATCGGTTCATTCCTGTTCCTGGGACCGACAGGCGTAGGAAAAACAGAACTTTCCAAGACGCTGGCTGAAGCGCTCTTTGGTACGGAAGATGCCATGATCCGTGTGGATATGTCAGAGTATATGGAAAAGCATTCCGTAGCGAAGATGATCGGTTCTCCTCCGGGATATGTGGGTCATGAGGAAGGAGGTCAGCTGAGTGACCAGGTCAGGACGCATCCGTATTCGGTCGTGCTTTTTGATGAGATTGAAAAAGCCCATCCGGATGTATTCAACATTCTGCTGCAGGTGCTGGATGACGGACGGATTACAGATTCCCAGGGAAGAAGGGTGGATTTCTCCAATACGGTGATCATCATGACTTCCAATGCCGGGGCCAAGGCTATCGTGGAGCCCAAGAAACTCGGATTTGCCACAGGCGATGATCCGGCCGGAGATTACAGACGGATGAAGCAGAACGTGATGGATGAGGTGAAGACGATCTTCCGCCCGGAATTCCTGAACCGTATTGATGAGACGATCGTATTCCATGCGCTTGACAGAAACCATATGAAGAAGATCGTGACAATGCTGTGCCGGGAACTGACCAAACGACTGGCAGATCAGATGGATATCCATCTGACAATGCGCGATTCGGCTAAGAATCTGATCGTTGAGAAGGGAACAGATGCGAAATACGGGGCAAGGCCGCTGCGTCGTGCTCTGCAGACGGAACTGGAAGATAAACTTGCGGATGCCGTACTTGCCGGGGAGATCAAAGCGGGCGACCATATACAGGCGCGTGCGTCTAAAAAGGAGATACAGTTTGTGGCTGTGCCATAAAGTATCTGTAGAAAAATACCGGGCTTTATATTATAATATCGATAACAGGGATGCTGACAGCATCACATATACCATAACAGGAAAACTCAGGAGGAACTACAGATGACGGTGGTAAAAGAATTGCTGCGTGCAGAAAGTGACGGCACACTCAGTTTTGGAGATTATACGCTTGGAATAAAGACCAAGAAAGACAATTATGAATTCGAGGGCGACATTTATAAAGTAAAAACTTTTTCGGAGATTACAAAACTTGAAAAGAACGGAATGTTTGTGTATGAGTCCGTGCCGGGAAGCGCTGTTGAGAATTTCCGGGAGACTGCGGATGAAGTCTCATTTTCGGTGTCCGCGCAGACGGATGTGCAGTTCACGCTGGAACTGGAGCCGGAAAGTGAATATGAAGTACTGATCGACGGAGCGTCAGCCGGAACGATGAAGACGAATCTGAGCGGGAAGCTGAGCGTGAGCGTGGAACTCTCAGCTGATAAGAGCGCGCAGGTGAAAGTGGTAAAGTGTTGATCAGATCAAAATGATATTTTAAATATTCAATGCCCCGGACAGCAGTGTGCTTCCGGGGCGTATCCCTGTCATCATAAGATTACGATGAAAGGAAACATAAAAGTGGCTAAAGCAAAGAAAAGCATATTTTTCTGCCAGAATTGCGGGCATGAAGAATCGAAGTGGCTGGGACAATGCCCGGCCTGCGGAGAATGGAATACGTTTGTCGAGGAAAGGATTGACAGCGGGATCACAAAAGGGGCATCGGCCGGTGCGCGCTCTGTACGGGAGTCTGTGCGGGACGCAAAGGTTGTTCCGCTGAACAGCGTCTCTGCGGATGACGATGCCCGTATGCGGACCGGGATCCGGGAGCTGGACCGGGTGCTGGGCGGTGGGATCGTACCCGGTTCGCTGGTGCTGGTGGGCGGTGATCCGGGGATCGGGAAATCAACGCTCCTCCTCCAGGTATGCCGGCTGCTCGCCGGGGAGAAAAAAGTGCTTTACATTTCCGGGGAGGAGTCTCAGGCGCAGATCAAACTTCGGGCAAACCGGATGGGGATGTTTTCTGAGAATCTTTACCTTCTGTGCGAGACGAATCTGGAGATCATCCGCGGGGTGATCGAGAAAGAAAGGCCGGAACTTGTAGTGATCGACTCGATCCAGACGATGTACAGCGAAGAGGTGTCTTCTGCGCCGGGAAGTGTTTCCCAGGTGCGGGAGTCAACGAATGTGTTTCTCCAGCTGGCGAAAGGGTTGTGTATCCCGATCTTTATCGTAGGGCATGTGACGAAAGAGGGAACGGTCGCAGGTCCGAGGGTACTGGAACATATGGTGGATACGGTACTGTATTTCGAAGGGGACCGGCATGCGTCCTACCGGATTCTGCGGGCAGTGAAGAACCGTTTTGGGTCAACCAATGAGATCGGTGTGTTCGAGATGCAGCAGTCCGGTCTGGTGGAAGTGGAAAATCCGTCGGAATATATGCTGAGCGGACGGCCGGAGCATGCTTCCGGTTCGGTGGTGGCCTGCTCCATCGAGGGCACGCGGCCGATCCTGATTGAGATTCAGGCGCTGGTCTGCCAGAGTAATTTTGGGATGCCAAGGAGAACCGCCGCGGGAACGGATTATAACCGGGTGAATCTTCTGATGGCAGTCCTGGAGAAACGGCTCGGCATGGCGCTCGGGAATTCAGATGCTTATGTTAATATTGCCGGCGGAATCCGCATGAATGAGCCTGCGATTGATCTCGGCATTGTGATGGCGATCGTGTCCAGTTTCCGCAACCGCCCGGTGGATGAGAAGACCATTGTATTCGGAGAAGTGGGTTTAAGCGGAGAAGTCCGGGCGGTCAATATGCCGGAGCAGCGGGTCGCGGAGGCGAAGAAGCTGGGATTCGAGACCTGTATTCTGCCGGAAGTTTCTCTGAAGATGGTAAAAGGGATCAAAGGGATTAAACTGGTAGGGGTGAAAAATATCGGCGATGCTGTGAGAGAAATCTGAGTATGTAAAGTGGTCTGAAAGCTCAGCGGATTAGAAGAAAGGATGAGAGAAATGGAACCGTATATTATAAAAGCGAGATACTATGAGACAGATCAGATGGGGATCATCCATCATGCCAATTATATCCGATGGATGGAGGAAGCGCGGATCGATCTGATGAACCAGATGGGATATCCATACCGCCGCTTCGAGGAGATGGGATATTTAAGTCCGGTGCTTCATGCGGAATGTGAATATAAGAAAAGCGTCAAATTCGATGATGAAGTAAAGATCGTTGTGAGCCTTCAAGAATTCGGCCGTCTCAAATTCACATTGAAATATGAAATCTATAATTTGTCCCAGGACGGCGTGCTGAGCGCAGTCGGATCCACCAGACACTGCTTCCTGAACAGTAAGACGGGATTGCCGGTACTGATGGATAAGGAAATGAAAGAGTTTTCCGAAACCATGGGAAAAATGCTTAAGACAGATTAGATGGGGCAGGATCACGGAAAAACTGACCGCGGTATATACCGCGGTTTTTCGTTTTACAGGGGGCGGAGAATCCTGCGAAGCAGGATACTTTTCATGCGATGATAAAATAAATGATATAAACAGTATATAACAGTTGACAACAGTTCTATACTGTTATATACTGTTTATCAACAGGAGAGCACAATATGAAGATTATAATCAACAGTTCATCAATGGTACCGATATATGAACAGATCGTAGATCAGGTAAAAGCGCAGATCGTGGCCGGAGACCTGAAGGAAAATTATATCCTTCCCTCCGTCCGCGGACTTGCGAAAGATCTGAAGATCAGTGCGCTGACTGTCAAGAAGGCGTACGACAATCTTGAACAGGACGGTTTTACTGTTACCGTACATGGCAAAGGCACTTATGTGGCAGCGGCCAATCCGGAACGCATGAAAGAAGAACAGATGCGGAGCGTGGAGGCGGAGCTGGACTGGACTGTGCAGAAGGCGCGCAGATGTGGTCTTGCGGACGCGGAAATACGGAAGATTTTTGAAATTATCATGGAGGACTAGATGATGCTGGAAATAAAAGATCTGGTAAAAAATTACAGGGATTTCAGACTGGAATGTTCACTGCAGGTGAAGCCGGGGCAGATCACCGGATTGATCGGGGAGAACGGTTCCGGAAAGAGTACGACCTTTAAATCCATTCTCGGACTGATCCGGCCCGACAGCGGGACGATCCGGATATTTGGAAAAGAAAGGTCTGAACTGGATCAGACGGACCGCCAGCAGATTGCCGCGGTGTTGTCGGACTCCGGGTTCAGCGGCTATCTGACGATCCGGGATATCATTCCGATCCTGGTCCATATGTACAGGCGTTTTGACAGGGAGTATTTTCAGCATCAGGTGAAGAGATTCGATCTTCCGGAAAATAAGATGGTGAAAGAATTTTCTACAGGAATGAAAGCAAAGCTAAAGCTTCTGGCAGCGCTTGGAAGCCGTGCAAAGATGTTCATTATGGATGAACCGACATCGGGCCTTGATGTCGTTGCCAGGGATGAACTGCTGGATCTGATCAGAGAGTATATGGCGGAGAATGAAGACAGTTCGGTACTGATCAGTTCCCACATATCCGGGGATCTGGAGTCTTTATGCGATGATGTATACATGATCCATGAGGGAAAGATTGTACTGCATGAGGATATTGATACACTGTTAAGTGACTATGGGATTTTAAAAGTTGACGAAAAGCAGTATGCTGACATGGATAAACAATATATGATCCGTACAATGCATGAGGCGTTTGGCTATGCATGTATGACGGACCAGAAGCAGTACTATATGGAAAATTATCCGGGAGCAGTGCTTGAAAAGGGCTCTCTCGACAGTGTGATCACGATGATGATAAGGGGTGACGAACTATGAAAGGATTGATCGTGAAGGATATAGAACTGACAAAGAATCAGGGGAAAACGCTTCTGATCCTGGCCGTGGTCATTGCAGTATTCCTGGAAATATCAGGAATGGGCAGCGATTTCGCAACTGCATATATTACGATCATATTTTCGCTTTTTGCGTCAACAACGGTCTCCTATGATGAATATGAAAACGGGTTTCCGTTTCTTCTTTCCCTGCCGGTGAGCAGACGTGACTATGTAAATGCAAAGTATGCATTCAGCGGTATGCTTATCCTTACTGCGTGGATCATCGGCACAGCATTTGGGATGATCTTCAGAGGCATCCGCGGGGAGGAGATCTTTGCACCGGATAAACTTGGAGCGACGATCGGATATCTGGCGGTGTCGGTTGTCTTTGTAGCGGTGATGCTGCCGCTCCGCCTGAAATTTGAAGGAGATAAGGGAAAACTCATCCTTCCCCTGGTGATCGCCGGTGCAGGGATCCTTCTCTACGGAGGAGTAAAACTCGCAGATTTGTCCGGGATCGATGCTGAAAAAGAGGCGCTCCGCATCCTGAGTGGCATGGGTACTGCAGGAATCCTGGTGATGCTTGCAGCCATTATGGTGCTGGCGGCAGGAATATCGTGGCTGTGCAGCAGACGGATCATGATGAAAAAAGAATTCTGAGCAATTAAAAAACAGGTTTTTCAACACTGGGAGAACAACTTTTTACAACTCCTGTAAGTTTGTTGATAACCTGTTTTTTGCATTAATGCGATTGTATTGACATAAAAAACATGGTATTGTGGACACACTCAAATATTTGATTTCATTTAGTACCCGTTCGCGGGTTCTGTATATCTGCAGATTTCAACAGGCCTGTCCGGCCGGCTTTCCAAAATGAACAAACAGGTATTCCTT
>DWVL01000032.1 GCA_019120275.1 Candidatus Mediterraneibacter excrementavium
TTTTTCCCGCGATACCGGATGACGGACCGGGATGCAACAGAAGTGGAAACCGTATACCGGCTTAAGGATACGGCAAAGAAATATCTGAAGAATGTATATACGGGGAACTGCTGAGACGGCAGTTCCCCGTAGTGCTGTAATGCGATATTCTGAAACTATATTAAGCCTGCGACTGCAGCGCGTCATACCCGGTCTCGCCGGTGCGGATCTTTGTGGCGCTGCGGATCTCATAGCTGAAGATCTTGCCGTCGCCCATTTCACCGGTGAAAGCGGCTTTGCGGATCGCATCGATCACCTTTTTCTCCCATTCTTCGGATGAGACGACAATCTCAAATTTTACCTTCGGAAGAAGGACAAGATCGACTTCGGAGCCGCGTATGATCTCGCTGTATCCCTTCTGGGCGCCGCATCCCATGACCTGGGAGACGGTGATGCCGTTTACTTCGATCTGGTTCAGGGCGGCTTTCACATCCTCGAACATTTCTTCCCTGACGATTGCCTCTACTTTGATCAGCATAATGTTTCCTCCTGTTCTAATCTGTTTTTGACGTATTTAGTCGAAACCATTGAAGGACGGATAAGCATGCTCGCCATGCTGTGTGATATCAAGGCCGAGCGCTTCGTCTTTTTCATCAACACGGAGCTTCGTGAAGATCCGGATGATGCCGATGCAGATCAGTGATCCCACGACCGCGACTGCAATCGTAACCAGGATACTCAGGATCTGTGCAGTGAAAAGACGTGTTTCGCCGAATACAAGGCCGTCCCACTGAGCAACCGGGTTGATGGCATTCTGTCCGAACAGACCGGTGGCGATGCCGCCCCAGATCCCGCCGATGCCGTGGCATCCGAAAGCGTCCAGGGCGTCGTCCACTTTGAGTCTGTGTTTAATCACATTCATCATACAATAGCAGATCGGGCTGACAAGCGCGCCGATGATAAAGGATGCCCAGACCGGGACGAATCCTGCGCCCGGTGTGATAGCGACCAGACCGACCACCAGGCCGGTGGACGCGCCGACCAGCGTCGGCTTTCCGTCTTTGACTGTATCGATCAGCATCCAGGAGAGGAGGGCGGTCGCCGCAGAGATGGACGTCGTCATAAATGCATGTGCGGCAAGTCCGTCCGCCGCGAGGGCGCTCCCGGCGTTGAACCCGTACCATCCAAACCACAGAAGCGCGGCTCCGAGCACAACGAAAGGAATATTGTGAATGCGGTAAGAAGTCTTCTCGTAACCGCGTCTTCTGCCAAGATAAACAGCGAGCACCAGGGCGCTCACGCCGGAGCTGATATGTACCACATTTCCTCCGGCAAAATCAACCGAGCCGATCTCCGCCAGAAATCCGCCCTGGCCCCATACCATGTGGGCCATCGGGTAGTAGACGATGACGGACCAGAGGGCGATGAAGGCAAACAGTGCTTTGAACTTCATCCTGCCGACCACCGCGCCGGTAATAAGCGCCGGGGTGATCATGGCGAACATCATCTGAAACGCACAGTATACCAGATGCGGGATGCTGTCTGAATAGGGGCCTGCATCCCATCCGACCCCGTTAAGCCCCAGCCATTTCAGGCTTCCGATCACACCGCCGTGATCGCTCCCGAATGCGAGCGAATATCCGAACAGCGTCCACATAAATACGGAAAGGCCCATAATGGCAACGCAGGCCATCATTGTGTTTACAACATTTTTTCTCCTGACAAGTCCCCCGTAGAAGAAAGCCAGGCCCGGCGTCATGATAAAGACAAGCGCCGCGCAGATCATTATAAATCCAGTGTTTCCAGTATCCATAGAAATACCTCCCATTTCCATCAGAGTGAACGGATTCTCATGAAAATCGCTTTATGCAAAAAAGAAAAGACGCCTGAGCGGTGAGGGCGTTTCATTCGCCTCAACGTCAGACGTCTTTGTCTTATGCGGGTAAGTTTAGCAGACTGAAAAACAAAAATCAAGAAAAAACTGCCAGAAAAATTTTATTTGTGAAAAATTCAGAAAAATCAGAGCGCTTCGGACGAATAATCGTCGGATTATACTATACTTATACAATCTAAACATCCGCGCAGGTAATATTATCACTCTCTTAACAGGAAATAGATTATGCTACAGATAAGAAAAGAGGGTGATGGATATGTTAAGAGATTTGTTATTATTTTTGATCATAATTGCAGGCGGTTCATACGGATTATGGCTGATGCGCGGACTGGACGGACTGGTGCGGCGCAAACGTGAAGAAAGCCGGTGAAATAGAAAATGAAATGAAGGCACTGTCAGAGCAGAAATGTTCCGGCAGTGTTTTCTTTTTGCTGATGATCAACTGCTTGTAACTGTAAAAATGATTCGCTATAATGAGAAAAGATAATCAATGACAGGAGACGGGACTCATGGAGAAAGAAAAATCCGGAGATAAACGGGAAATGTACCGGCAGCGGCTGATCTGCCTGGGGCGGACGGCGCTGATCGTGCTGGCGGCGAGCCTGATCAGTCTTTATCTGAACTGGTCCGGCGTGATGAAAGAGAATATCCTCATGGTCCTCCTGATCGGCGTCCTGCTGACCGGGGCATTCACGTCGGGCTATGAATACGGGGTGATCGGAGCGGTGGCAAGCGTTCTGATCTTTAACTTTTTCTTTACTGTGCCGGTGCATACATTTGCCATTATGAATCCGGATGACGTTGTGCTGATGGCTTTTTTTCTTGCGGCGGCGTTTATCTCCTCCGGGATGACGGCGCGTTTCCGCAGGCAGGCGGCCATTGCCGGGGAGAATGAACGGACGGCGCGGAAGATGTCGGAGATGTCGGAGCGCTTTATCAATGTGACCGGGGAAGAGCAGATCATCGCCCTTGGCGTATATTACATCCGGGAAAATACCGGATATGAGGCTTCAGTCAGACTGACCGATGATGAAACGGCAAACCATACAAATGACCGGAGAGAGATCGTGATCTTTCCCATCGGCGGCATCATGCACCAGACGGGGGAACTTCGGATCTGGACAAAGGACCGCGGCATCAGCGCGGAGCACGAGATATTTATCCGCGCGGTGGCAGGACAGATGGGCATCGCGCTGGACCGGGAGAAGATTTATTCCGAACAGGAGAAGACCCGGCTGCAGGTGGAGCGGGAGCATCTGAAAAGCAGTATGCTGCGCAGCATTTCCCATGATTTCCGCACGCCGCTCACAGGGATCATCGGCGACTGCGACCTGATCCTGCAGAAACGTGTGACAGATGAACGGGAGAAGGACGGCCTGGTGAAAGATATCCGCGAGCAGAGCATGTGGCTGACGCGAACGATGGAGAATATTCTCAGCATGACGAAGATCGAGAGCGGTGCGGAGTTTATCAGCCGCAAAGAAGAGGTCCTGGAAGACCTGGTCTATGAGGCGGAGCGTCATGTGAGCGGCCTGAAGGATTCGAGAAAATTCGAACAGACCATGCCGGAGGAAGTGCTTACCGCGAATGTGGATGCACGTCTGATGGTGCAGGTGCTTGTCAACCTTCTGGACAATGCCGTAAAGAATACGACGGAAGGCGGATCCATCTGGCTCCGGGTCTATTACCGGAACGGCCGGGCGTATTTTGTCGTTGAGGACAACGGGCGGGGGATCGAGCCGGGGCAGGAACAGGCGATCTTCGGAGAATTCGTCTCCCTGTCCGGACAGGGGCCTGACCAGAAGCACGGCATGGGACTGGGACTTGCCATCTGCAGGCAGGTGATCGAGGCCCACGGCGGAGAGATCTGGGCGGAGAACCGTGCGGAAGGCGGCGCCCGGTTTACATTCTGGCTGAATGCAGCGGATGCGGCAGGAGCCGGGGATCAGAAATAACAGCGAAAGAGGAAATGATCATGGAGAACAAGCGGACCATACTGATCGTTGAGGATGATAAATACATCATACATTTTCTGTCGGTCAGCCTGAAGGAGGAGGCGTATACATTCTGGACGGCCGGGACGGTCAAAGAAGCCTTAAGCCTTTTTTATGCCAACCGGCCGGATCTGGTGATCCTGGATCTGGGACTGCCGGACGGGGACGGACTGGATGTGGTAAAGCGGATCCGGGAGATTGCATCCACGCCGGTGATCGTTGTATCGGCGAGGCAGGAAGAGGGAGAGAAGATCCGGCTTCTGGACGCCGGGGCGGATGATTATGTGACTAAGCCGTTTTACATGGGCGAGCTGCTGGCGCGGATCCGTGCGGCGCTCAGAAAGGCGGAGAAGAGCAGCAACGGTCCGGGCTCCACATTTGAGGACGGGGATCTGCTGGTGGATTATGAGAAGCGCCGGGTCGAGGTGGCCGGGCAGGAAGTCCATCTGACGCCCATCGAATATAAGATCCTCTGTCTGCTGATCGCAAACCGGGGCAAGGTGCTGACCCATCACTACATGCTGAAGGAGATATGGGGATACGCCGAGGGCGTGGAAGCGGGAACGCTCAGGGTATTTATGGCGACCCTGAGGCGGAAGATCGAGAAAAACCCGTCCGAGCCGGAACACATCGTGACGGAAGTCGGCGTGGGATACAGATTTAAGTGAGAAATTAAAATAACAGGCGCAGGAGACGGGGCGTTTATAAATCTTCATCTTCTGCGCCTGTTCAGCGCTTCCAGTATATCCGGTATTTCACGGGAGTGTGCATACAGCCGGTATTCCGGTTCGCGGATGTCCCACAGATAATGGGCGTCGGAACAGCAGATCACATTGCAGTCCTGAAAATACGGATGCTCCCGGCGGATCCGGTGGAGATTGGCAAAATCATGGAATTCCGCGCAGGAAAATGTGCTTCCCGGAGGGACGAACCCCAGATTGGATATCAGGCTGGTGGACGTTTTGTCGACATGGGCGGGATAGGCGATCCCGTGGTATTCCGACACGAGAGGAAACACATCGTCAAAAGAAACGGACACCGCGTTGATGAGCAGATTTTCCACGGTCCCGGTTACCTCGTCTTTTTCATTCATGATCTGCTGCTTCCCGAAGATGTCCTCCCGGTTCGGGAAGGGCATGAGTTTTGCCTCGATCAGTGTGTCAAATGAAAGGGCGTCCTGCAGGGAAGGAAAGAGGCAGATCACGTGGATCTCTTCCTCTGTCGTCAGTTCCATGCCCGGGATCACGGTGACGCCGTATTCTGCGCCGTGATGCATGGCAGCGGGACAGTTCTTACAGGTGTTGTGATCCGTGAGGGCGATCACATCCAGTCCTTTTACAGCGGCCATTCCGACCAGGTTAGCTGGCGTCATGTCATCATCCCCGCAGGGAGAGAGGCAGGAATGGATGTGCAGATCGTAATAGAGCGGGATCATAGGCCGCCCGCCTCATGGATCTCCAGTGCGATATCGAATACCGGCAGGTCAGTGGCAAGTATGGAGATCTTTTCTTCTTCAGCTTTGGCGAGCGTCCCTTCATCCAGGGAGACGCCCTCGGCCAGTACGATGCAGGCGACTTCCGCCAGTGATGCCACCGCAAGCGTGTTGCGGTTTCCCATGACGGTTACCCAGACGCTGCCTGCGGGCGCTTTGCTCATGGCAATGCTCAGAAGGTCGCAGCAGAAGATGGTTGTTATTTCACGTTCCGGATCGCCTTTTACCAGCGTACGGCATTCCGGAAGATCCAGTATGGTCTGAAGTTTCATGATCAGCAGTCCTTTCTATTTTCTGTTTTCCGGAACGCCAAAAGAAGCAAGGTCGGCGGTCAGTTCCCGGATATAGCGGTGCAGCAGCTCATCGTCTTCGGCAGACAGGGTCTGTCCGGCGGTTACACCCTCCGTCAGGTCATTGATCTTGCGGGAGAGTTCCGCGATATTGGAGCGAAGAACGTAAATGCAGTCATTTGGGGTTGCATCACCTCTTACGATGTCTTCGGCAAGTGTCTGACACGTCGGCGCACCGCAGGATCCGCAGTCCAGGCCGGGGAACATGGCGGTCAGCTTTTCCACATCGCTCATCATCTGCAGGCTTTCCCTGAACGTATTCCCGAGCCGGAAGACAGGTTCATACTCCACGTTGTCCGCCCAGTAGATGTTTTTCAGTTCCGGATTTTCGCTCAGGTGATTCCGGGATACCGGCTGGTATTTGGTGAGCCGCTTTGTCTTCGTGGCGGCGATGTAGGCGTTTTCTACGGTGAGGGTGCCGCCGGCGCATCCGCCGTCGCAGGCGTTCAGCTCTACGAAAGTCAGGCCGTGCAGCTTCTCGTCTTCCAGCTGTTCCAGCACTCTTAAGATATTGACGATCCCGTCTGCCGCCAGATAGTTTTCGACCAGCAGTCCGGCTACCTCTCCGCCGGCATTGCTCCAGCCGATGCCGATCCGCCCGGAATGGGACAGGGGTTTAAGCTGGCTCTCATCATGCTTCATGTGGGGCAGCAGGAGCGGATAGATGTCCTTGATCGCCACGACATTGTCGATGCTGCTTTTTTCAATCCCGAGAGGGGATTTTGCGTAGGAAACTTTGGACGGGCACGGTGAGATGAAAATGATGCCGATCTCCTCCGGTTTCAGTCCTGTCTTTTTCATGGCCCGCGCCCGGGCGATCTCCGCCGCTACTTCCACCGGTGCTTTGATGGGCAGCAGGCGGGAGACAAGGGACGGGAATTTGACCCGGATCAGCCGGATCACGGACGGACAGGCCGAACTGATGAAAGGGGCATCATCCATATGTTCTTTGATGTATTCACGGGATGCCTCGGAAACCAGTTCTGCGGCGGCACTCACTTCATAGACGTCGTCGAATCCCAGCTTCAGCAGGGCGTTCAGAACAATGTCCACATTGGTCAGGTTATTGTACTGTGCATAGAGTGACGGAGCCGGCAGCGCTATGGCATATTTGAAATTGTTGATCACGCTCAATGGATCGTAGACGGCAATCTTCGCATGATGCGGACAGTAGCGGATGCACCGGCCGCAGTCGATGCAGAATTTGTCTATAATATGCGCTTTGCCGTTATGTACACGGATCGCCTGGGTCGGGCAGTTCTTGATGCAGTTGATGCAGCCTCTGCAGGCGGATTCCCGGAGGCGTACGGAACGTATGAATTTATTACTGTTCAAACTCCGTTCTCCTTTCTTGTGATCTCTGCATGTGGCCGGCCGGGAAATATCCGTATTTATGTCCGGTCGGGATCCTGCAGTTTCACTTTCATAGTGATCGTGGTTCCCTCGCCGAGAACGGCATCGATCTTCATTTCATCAGTAAAGCGTTTCATGTTCGGCAGGCCCATGCCTGCGCCGAAACCGAGGGAGCGCACTTCCGCGCGGGCGGTAGAATACCCTTCCTGCATGGCTTTTTCGATATCAGGGATGCCGGGGCCGTGATCAGCCAGCACCATTGTGATAGCGTCATCGGATATGATCACAGTGATCTTTCCGCCGTCGGCGTGGATCACCATGTTGATCTCACCCTCGTACATGGCGATCGCTGTCTTGCGGATCGCGTTACTGTCTACGCCAAGCATTTTCAGACGGTTTTTAACGGCGCTGCTGGCTTCCCCTGCGCGGGTAAAGTCGCTGCCGTCAATATCGTAAGTAAAAACAAGGGGTTCTCCCATAATCAGGCACCTCCCCGCAGTCCGTTTTCGTACAGGATGCCGCAGGTTGTGAACATATAGTGGTCTGTGGCCAGCACAGCGATGGATTTGCCGCGTGCCAGCGCCAGCATGTTTTCATCCGGCATCTTGCCCCGGACAAAGATGATGCAGCATATGTCCAGCATTTCTGCAGTGCGTACGACCTGGGGGTTGCACAGGCCGGTGATAAGTACGGAACATTTCCCGCAGAATGCGAGCACATCGCTCATCATGTCCGCGGAAAAAACATATTGCGCATCCAGATCCCCCAGTTCCTCACCATACAGAAAACGGGCGTCAAGAACTTTCTGCATTTCTCTGATCGTCATAGTTCCTCCTCATATAAATCCATGGAATATTTACTGTTTCAGTCAGTATATCATCTGGATTTTTAAAAAGCAATAATTGTATAAACATAACAAAAATATAAGGCTAAATAATTAGAAAACAAATGGTATATATGTGAATGTATACAGAAAATTTACAATTATTAAGTGACAGATTGTAAAAAAATATGGTATTATATCTGAAATGAGTATAAAAAACAACCTGTAAACCGTTTCTTTGTCTGACAACGGAGTACGGGGAGGAGAAATGGAGGTTGAAGAATGGCAGCTAAGAAAGGGACAGTTCCATTTTCCGGGACGAAAGAGCAGGAAGAAGCCCTGATGCAGGCGATCCGGGAGCTCAGGGAGGAAAAGGGCGCGCTGATGCCGATCCTGCAGAAAGCCCAGGATATTTACGGCTATCTGCCCTATGAGGTCCAGAAGATGATCTCGGACGAGACAGGGATCCCCATGGAGAAGATTTACGGCGTCGCGACATTTTATTCACAGTTCACCATGACGCCGAAGGGGAAGTACAGGATCTCCGTCTGTCTGGGAACCGCCTGTTATGTAAAAGGATCGGGCGATATTTACAATGCACTGATGGAGAAGCTGGGCATCGTGGGCGGCGAATGTACGCCGGACGGGAAATTCTCACTGGATGCCTGCCGCTGTGTGGGCGCGTGCGGCCTCGCGCCGGTCATGATGATCAACGATGAAGTTTACGGCCGCCTGACCGTGGACGATATCGACGACATCCTGGCCAAATACGAATAGCCTATGATGCCGGAGATCTCTCTGAACATCCTGGATGTAGCTGAGAATTCCGTGCGTGCCGGAGCGGATCTGATCCGGATCACTGTATCCGCGAAGCCCGAGGATGACACGCTCACCGTGGTCATAGCGGATGACGGATGCGGGATGAGTAAGGAGCAGGAACGTCAGGTGACGGATCCCTTCTATACCACAAGAACGACCCGGAAAGTCGGACTTGGCGTGCCGTTTTTCAAACAGGCGGCGGAAGGGACGGGCGGCAGTTTCAGGATCGAATCGGAAAAGGGGAAAGGAACCACGGTGACAGCGGTCTTCGGACTGTCCCATATTGACCGGATGCCGCTGGGGGATATCAGTTCCACCATCCATACGCTGATCGTATTTAATGAAAAGATCGATTTTGTGTATACATATGAGTACGGCGGCAGAAGCTTCACACTGGATACCCGCGAGATGCGGGAGATCCTGGGGACGGACGTATCTTTTGCCGGACCGGAAGTGTCGTCGTTTATCCGGGAATATCTGGAGACGAACAAAGCGGAGACGGACGGCGGAGCGGATATATGAGAATAATATCATTTATGACAGGAACGGAGGAATCATATGAAATCTCTTGAAGAATTACGTGCAATACGGGAGAAGATGCAGGGCAAAGTCGGACTGCGCGAGGAAAATGAGAATCAGATCCGCGTGGTAGTCGGTATGGCGACCTGCGGGATCGCGAGCGGTGCAAGACCGGTTCTGACCGCGCTTTCCGATGCGGTGCAGGAGCAGAACTTAAGCGAGAAGATCTGCGTGACCCAGACCGGCTGCATCGGCCTGTGCCAGTACGAACCCATCGTGGAAGTGCTGGAGCCTGGCAAAGAAAAAGTAACCTATGTAAAGATGACGCCGGAGAAAGCGCTGGAAGTCCTGCGGCTTCATCTGATCGGCGGGCAGGTTGTGACCAAGTATACCCTGAGCGCCGCACAGAACAGCTTGTAAAGGAAGGGGGCTTAAGATAAATGTATCGTTCACATGTACTTGTCTGCGGTGGGACCGGATGTACCTCTTCCGGAAGCCAGCGGATCAGAGACCGGCTGGAGAAGGAGATCGCGGCCCACGGGCTGTCCGAGGAAGTCGGCGTGGTTAAGACCGGTTGTTTCGGACTGTGCGCGCTGGGACCGATCATGATCGTTTATCCGGAAGGCACTTTTTATTCCATGGTGCAGGAGGAGGACATCCCGGAGATCGTATCCGAGCATCTCCTGAAAGGAAGGGTGGTTAAGCGGCTGCTCTATGAAGAGACGACCAAGACGGAAAAGATCATTCCCCTCAATGAGACGAACTTTTATAAGAAACAGCACCGGGTGGCGCTGCGCAACTGCGGCGTGATCAACCCGGAGAATATCGAGGAATACATCGGCACCGGCGGCTATGAGGCGCTGGGTATCGTGCTCACGGAGAAGACGCCGGAAGACGTGATCCAGATTCTGCTGGACAGCGGCCTTCGCGGACGCGGCGGCGCCGGATTCCCAACGGGCCTGAAGTGGAAGTTCGCGGCGGCTAATGAAGCGGATCAGAAATATGTCTGCTGCAACGCGGACGAGGGCGACCCGGGGGCGTTCATGGACCGTTCCATCCTGGAGGGCGATCCCCACGCCGTGCTGGAGGCTATGGCCATTGCCGGCTATGCCATCGGCGCATCCCAGGGATATATTTACGTGCGTGCGGAGTACCCCATCGCGGTGAAGCGTCTGCAGATTGCCATTAACCAGGCCAGAGAATACGGTCTGCTGGGTGAAAATATATTCGACACCGGATTTAATTTCGACATCGAATTGCGGCTCGGTGCAGGCGCGTTCGTCTGCGGCGAGGAGACGGCGCTGATGACCTCCATCGAGGGCAACCGGGGCGAACCCCGTCCCCGTCCGCCGTTCCCGGCGCTTAAGGGCCTGTTCCAGAAGCCCACGATCCTCAATAACGTGGAGACCTACGCGAACATCCCGCAGATCATCGTCAACGGTCCGGAATGGTTCGCATCCATGGGTACGGAGAAATCCAAAGGAACGAAAGTATTCGCCCTGGGCGGCAAGATCCACAATACCGGACTGGTGGAAGTGCCCATGGGAACAACGCTCCGGGAGATCGTCGAGGAGATCGGCGGCGGCATCCCCGGCGGTAAGAAGTTCAAAGCGGCCCAGACCGGCGGACCGTCCGGCGGATGCATCCCGGAGGAGCATCTGGACGTGCCCATCGATTACGACAACCTGAAAGCCATCGGATCCATGATGGGTTCCGGCGGCCTGATCATTATGGATGAGGACACCTGTATGGTGGATATCGCCAAGTTCTTCCTGGAATTTACCGTGGATGAGTCCTGTGGCAAATGTACGCCCTGCCGGATTGGCACGCGGCGCATGCTGGAGATCCTGGAGAAGATCACCAAAGGCCAGGCGACGATGGACGACCTGGATAAACTGGAGGAACTGTGTCACCACCTGCAGACCAGTTCCCTGTGCGCCCTCGGACAGACGGCGCCCAATCCGGTGATCTCCACCCTGCGGTACTTCAGGGATGAATATATCGCCCACATCGTGGATAAGAAATGTCCGGCGGGCGTCTGCAAAGATCTGCTCCAGTATAAGATCGATCCGGACAAGTGCAGGGGCTGTACGCTCTGTGCAAGGACCTGTCCGGCGGACGCGATCATCGGCAAAGTAAAAGAAGTACATATGATCAACCCGGAAAAATGTCTGAAATGCGGCGCCTGCATGGAAAAATGCCGGTTCGGTGCGATCTATAAAGAATAAGGGAGGGCAGTGAGAATGGAAAAAGTGAATTTAAAGATCAACGGCCTCGATGTAACTGCGCCCGCGGGTTCAACGATCCTGGAAGCCGCACAGTCGGCGGGGATCCGCATCCCGACCCTGTGTTATCTGAAAGATATCAACGAGATCGGCGCCTGCCGGATGTGCGTGGTGGAAGTAAAAGGCGCCCGCGGCCTGGTGGCGTCCTGTGTCTATCCCGTATCGGAAGGCATGGAAGTGCTGACCAACACGAAACAGCTGCTTGATTCCCGCAGGCGGACGCTGGAACTCCTCCTGTCAAATCACGACAGGAAATGTCTCTCCTGTGTGCGGAGCGGACACTGCGAACTGCAGGAACTGTGCCAGGAACTGGGTGTGACCGATGAAGATCATTTCGCAGGTGAGATGCCTCATTATGAACTGGATGAGAGCGCGGTCCATATGGTGCGCGACAACAATAAATGCATCCTCTGCCGCCGGTGCTCGGCTGTGTGCGAGAAGGTGCAGAGTGTGGGCGTGATCGGCCCCAATAACCGGGGATTTGCCACCTTTATCGGCTCTGCTTTCGAGATGGGGCTGGGAGATACCAGCTGCGTATCCTGCGGTCAGTGCATCGCGGCCTGTCCCACTGGAGCGCTCTATGAAAAGAGCAACATCGATGATGTGCTGGCGGCCATTGCCGATGAAACCAAACACGTGGTTGTACAGCCGGCTCCGTCCGTCCGTGCGGCTCTCGGCGAAGAGTTCGGCTATCCCATGGGAACGGATGTGGAAGGAAAGATGGCGGCAGCGCTCCGCAGGATCGGATTCGACAAAGTATTTGACACGGATTTCAGCGCGGACCTTACGATCATGGAAGAGGCCCATGAGTTCCTGGACCGGGTGCAGAACGGCGGCGTGCTGCCTATGATGACCTCCTGCTCGCCGGGCTGGATCAAGTACTGTGAACATTATTATCCGGATCAGTTGGAGCATCTGTCAACATGCAAATCACCGCAGCAGATGTTCGGCGCCGTGACAAAGACCTATTATGCAGAGAAGATGGGCATCGCTCCCGAAGATATCGTGTGTGTCAGCGTGATGCCCTGTACGGCAAAGAAGTTTGAGATCCGCCGTGACGATCAGGATGCGGCCGGCATGCCGGATGTGGACATTTCCATTACCACACGGGAACTGGCGCGGCTGATCCGCAAGGTCGGCATCGACTTCCGGCGCCTGCCGGATGAAGGCTTCGATGATCCTCTGGGTGAATCTACGGGAGCCGGCGTTATCTTCGGCGCCACCGGCGGCGTTATGGAAGCGGCTCTCCGCACGGCAGTGGAGAAGCTGACCGGCGAACCGCTTGAAAAAGTAGAGTTTATGGAAGTGCGCGGCACAGACGGTATCAAAGAAGCCACCTACAATGTGGCGGGAATGGACGTTAAAGTGGCCGTCGCTTCCGGCCTGTCCAACGCGAAGATCATCATGGATAAAGTCCGCTCCGGCGAGGCAGACTATCATTTTATTGAGATCATGTGCTGCCCGGGCGGATGCGTAAACGGCGGCGGCCAGCCCCAGGTGCACGCAGACGTGCGCAACTTCACCGATGTGAAAGCCCTGCGCGCGAAAGCGCTCTACGACAATGATGCTGCGAAGCCGCTCCGGAAGTCCCATGAGAACCCGTCCATCCAGAAACTGTACAGCGAATATCTGGGCAAACCGGGAAGTGAGAGGGCGCATCATATCCTGCATACAACGTATGTGAAGCGGACGGTGAATTTCTGAAAAGAAGAATAAGCATAAAAACAGAATAAGCATAAAGACAGGGAGAAGTGCAGTGGTGCGCTTCTCCCTGTTGCTTCAGGACGGGTTTTCAGATGTTTCCGGTAAAAAGGGTGCCGGCTTTTCCGCCTTTGACGATGTCATAAAGCGCTTCCGGCCGTTTCCCGTTGGTGACGATCGTATCAATGCCGTTGGAGGTGGCGAGCTGTGCGGCCTGCAGTTTGGTGCGCATGCCGCCGGTGCCGCGCCTGGAACCTGCACCGCCCGCAAGAGCATAGACCTTTTCGTCGATGGTATCGATCTGTTCGATCAGTTTTGCATTCGGGTGCAGACGCGGGTCACTGTCATAAAATCCGTCGATATCAGACAGGATGACCAGACGTTTTGCACGGCAGAGCACGGCTACAACGGAGGAAAGCATATCGTTGTCGCCAAACAGCCGGTCTTCAGACTCGATCTCGGTATAGCTTACGGAGTCATTTTCATTGACGATCGGGATCACGCCCATCTCCAGCAGTGCGTCAAATGTATTGGTGAGGTTTTCTTTTTTTTCTTCCTGTTCGATGTCCTCTGCATTTAAAAGGATCTGAGCGACAGTTTTATCATAATCCCCGAAAAATTTGTCATAGAGATACATGAGGCTGCACTGACCGACAGCGGCTGCGGCCTGTTTCATACGCATACTGTTGTAGTCCGGGCGGCCTTTCATACTCAGTTTGTTTCTGCCAACAGCAATGGCTCCGGAAGAGACGAGGATCACTTCGTATCCCATGTTCTGGATATCCGCCAGTGTGCAGACCAGACGGTCCGTGGCGCGCAGATCGCTCTTGCCAGAGTCGTTGGTGAGCGTGGAGGTTCCGACTTTTACTACGATTCTGTTATTATAAAGTGCCATAGTGCGATTTATCCTTTCCGTATTCATTCCATCTGATATCATATCACAGAGTCAGAGATTGCAAAAGTATATTTTATCTTAGTTTTGCATTGGGGTAGATCTGCTGCATTTTTTCATCGTCAAAGTTTTCATCGATAAGCTGTTCCCAGCCGTTTTCTGCCGCTGCGCCGCCCGCGCGCTGATCGTAGCGGACCAGTGCTGCGGACGAGACGATGATATCTGCGGTCATGAATACAACCAGGATCCATGTGGCGACATATCCGGCGATCTTCGGGATGCGTTCGATCCATCCGGAAAAATAAGGATAGAGCAGTTTGATCCAGACGACTGCCGCAATCCCCCAGAAGAAACAGTAGAGCAGATTGACCCTGCCTCCCAGGTTGAACGGCATTTTGCTGTAATCCCAGAAGACCTGGCCGAACACGAGCTCGGTAAACACACTGCACACATATTCATAGGCGCCGCCGAGAAAAGCTCCGACAAGGAAAATGTGCCGGTCCGGCTTGTCCCGGTCTTTGTAGAGGAGTGTTGTGGCCAGGGTAATGGCCAGGCCCCATACGATGCTGAACGGCCCCCATACAAGGCTGCTGCGGCTCATCCACACACCGCCTGTGATCCGGCAGAAGATGGTCTCAGTCAGGTCTCCGAGAAGGGCGCCGATGAGGAACAGCCAGAACAGTTTATAGAATCCGCAGCCTTCTGCGAATCTTCCCTCTTTTATGATCTCTTCAGATGCCTCTTCGATGGCGGGATAGGCCTTTGCCATACGCCGGTCCACATATTCCACGATCCGGCGGGCGGTCCGGTATACTGCGGTGATCAGCTTCCCGTGACTTTTTTGCTTTCCGGTTTTTGCGCGGTGCAGATGCAGGAGCGCGGCCAGGGAGACAGCAGAGTCGATTATAAGAAAAGCGGTAAGGGTCCATACGATGACGGCAGGCACCGGTTTCGGGATAAACTCATAGAGAAACAGGAAAAACGTATTGCCGTACCTGACGGCAGCGGCGCCGAGTATTGCCCACAGCAGGGTGTACTGAATGCAGATATATCCGTCGAAATTCCATTTCTTATGAGAATAATCCCACCATTTATGCCGGTTCAGGCGTTCCAGGATCTTACCTGTGTACCATTCGGTGACGGTTGCCTCGATGCCGCAGCCGATCAGCAGAAAGACCGGGTTGCTGACCAGGTCGGAAAGAGTGATCTGCATAATGGCTGCGGCGATGCCATAGACCGGACAGAACGGTCCGGTGGAAAATCCCCGGTTGGTGAAACGCCGGTTTTTGATCGAACCGACCATAGCTTCGATCACCCAGCCGAAGAAGGAATAAATGAGAAAGAGCCAGAGAAGTTCCGTGATTGTAAGTCTCATAGTTATCCTGTGTATGCCTCCTGTAATAGAATATTTTCTGTAAAATGTAAAAACATAGTACCACAGGGAGGCCGGCATGACAACACGGGTGCCGGAAGAAGCCAGGAAAGGTTTTACGTACATTTAACATTTTTAACATCCTATCTGCCGATTCTGTGTTATACAATAGACAACATAATACCCGGGGATATCCCGGTACAGCGAAAGGAAACCGTATGGTAAAGATTTATGTAGTAGATACGAATGTCCTTCTGCAGGCGCCTTATGCGCTGGAGAGCTTTGAGGATAATCAGGTTGTGCTGCCGATGATCGTTCTGGAGGAGCTTGATCATTTTAAGAAGGCGGAGGGAGAGATCGGCGCCAATGCCCGCCGGGTGATCCGCTGTCTGGAACAGCTTCGTTTAAAAGGCGATCTGATCGTCGGTGTATCCCTGGAAAGCGGCGGAACTGTCCGTGTGGAAAAGAATTATGTCAATATTACCCTGCCGGAGGATCTGTCGGATGAGTCGGCGGATAACCGGATCCTCCGGGTCTGTCTGGGACTGGCCGGAGCGCATGAGGAGCAGGTGATCCTGGTCACAAAGGATTTGTTGCTGCGCATTAAGGCTCAGATCCTGGGAATCTGTGCTGAAGATTTTACGACAGATCAGGTGCTGGACCATGAAAAGCAGTACAGCGGCAGATGTGAATTGTATGTGCCGGAAGAACTGTTTAAAGATTTCAAGAAAAAGGGCGTCCCTGCTGATCGGGCATATGTGACGGATGCGGAAGGGAAAAGCTATGCGCCGGAGCTGGAGGAGAACCAGTTTGTGATGCTGAAGGCGGATCAGTCTGAAAAGAAGACGCAGCTTGGAAGAGTGTCCGGGGGCGTGATCCGCAAGCTGGAGTATCGAAAAAGTTCTCCATACGGCATTACGCCGAGAAATGCCGGCCAGTATTTTCTTCAGGAGGCGCTCATGCAGCCTGCGGACAGGGCTCCGCTGGTCATTGTCAAAGGAATGGCGGGGACTAGCAAGACATTCTATTCACTGGCGGTAGGACTTGAGAAACTTCTGAATCATCCCACCGGGGAATACCGGAGGATCCTGGTGTGCCGGCCTAATGCCCAGTTTGATGACGATATTGGCTTTCTGCCGGGTGACGAGCAGGAGAAGATATCGCCGTTGATGCGCCCGATCATCGATAATCTGGAACAGCTTATTGATTCCAGCGAGGAGGAACGCTACCAGGATGAGGAAGAGCTGAACGGGAAGATCGAGGAGATCTTCGCCAGAGGGATCATCCAGACAGAGGCTCTCAATTATATAAGAGGGCGGTCTATCGCCAAGACCTATCTGATCATTGACGAAGCCCAGAATACCACGCCGGATCAGATCAAGGGGATTATCACCAGAGCAGGGAAAGATACGAAGATCGTGCTGCTGGGTGACCCGAATCAGATCGACCGCCCGTTCCTTGATGAGCGGACGAATGGATTGAGCTATGCGTCCGAGCATATGAAAGGAAGTCCCCTGTGCTGGCAGATCACGATGACGGCCGGTGAGTGCGAGCGCTCTGCGCTGGCAATGGAGGCGGTGAAGAGACTCTGATGAAGACGGATTACAAGCAGATCCGGTCAAACGAGGAGATCAACCTGCTGATCGAGAAGGGCAATGCCACGCTCAACGAACTGGGGTATACCGAGCATTCGAAGAAGCATGCGGCGAAGACGGCGGAGGCGGCAGGGCGGATCCTTAAGGAACTTGGATGTGGAAAACATAAAATAGAACTTGCAAAGATCGCCGGATACATGCATGATATAGGTAACAGCATTAATCGGCATGACCATGCGCACAGCGGCGCGATCCTGGCTTATCAGATATTAAAGGATACGGATCTGCCGCTGAAAGATATCCTGGTGATCACTACAGCCATCGGGCATCATGATGAGGATACCGGAACGGCAGTGGACGATGTGTCGGCCGCCCTGATCCTTGCGGATAAGACAGACGTGCGGCGCAACCGCGTGCAGAACCGGAACAAAGCGACATTTGATATTCATGACCGGGTAAACTATGCGGCATTATCTTCCAAGTTGATTATCGACAAAGAAAAGCGTATGATACAGATGGAACTTGAACTGGATGATTCCATCTGTACGGTGATGGATTATTTTGAAATCTTTCTGAAGCGCATGATGATGTGCAGGAGAGCTGCAGAGCGGCTGAACTGCAAATTCAAACTGGTTGCGAATGGAAATAAATTATGTTAACTGCAAAGGAGAAAAGTATGGAAAACATTTATATGAACAGAGAACTGTCCTGGCTGAAATTCAATGAGCGTGTTCTCGAGGAGGCGGAGAATCAGGAAGTGCCGCTGTGTGAACGAATGAATTTCGTCTCGATCTATCAGAGCAATCTGGATGAATTCTTCCGGGTGCGGGTGGGATCTCTCCAGGACCAGATGCTGGTTAATAAAAAGATCCGCGACAATAAGACGAATATGACTTCGGAGGAGCAGATTAAAGCGATCCTGAAAGAAGTGAACCGTCTTAATAAGAGAAAGGACGCGGCCTATGAAGACCTGATGAGGAAGGTTGCAGAGTACGGCATCACGCTGGTTGATTTTAAGACCGCAAAGCCGGAAGAAAAGAAATTTCTGGAGCAGTATTTCAACCATGAGATTGTGCCTTTAAGCTCCCCGACTATCGTGGGCAAGCGGCAGCCATTCCCGTTCCTGCGCAATCAGGAGATCTACGCGGTGGTTGTTCTGGAGACGAGAAGCGGAAAGGAAAGGATCGGAATTATTCCCTGCACCAATAATATGGTGGAACGTCTGGTTGAGATCCCGGGCGGGGAAGGAAGATATGTCCTGTCCGAGAACATTGTGCTCCATTATATCGGTAAAGTATTCAAGGGATACAAGGTCATCGGCAAATCTCTGATCCGCGTGGTGAGAAATGCGGATATCGATGCAGATGCGCTGTATGATGAGGATCTGGATTACCGCGAGTTCATGGCGGACCTGATGAAAGAACGCAGGAAGCTGACGCCGGTGCGCCTGGATATGTCGAGGGAGATCGATGAATCTGTGGTTGAGTCGCTCTGCAGATATCTGAAAGTGGAGCCGGAGCGGGTGTTCCGTTCTGAGGCGCCGCTGGACCTTTCCTTTATATATAAACTGCAGGATCTGCTGCGCATGCATCCGGAACTGTTCTATGAGAAGCGTGTGCCGCAGAAATCCGCGTCGTTCCGTGATGGCGAGAGTATTATAAAACAGATCGAAGAGGGCGATAAGCTGTTGTCTTATCCGTACGAATCGATCCGCCCGTTCCTGAATCTGCTCTATGAGGCGGCGGAGGATGACAATGTCCTCTCTATTAAGATGACGCTCTACCGGCTGGCAAAGCAGAGCAAGATCGTGGAGGCGCTGTGCGAGGCGGCGGAGAACGGCAAGGAAGTGGTGGTCCTTGTGGAACTGCGCGCACGGTTTGACGAGGAAAATAATATCCGGTGGTCGCGTATGCTTGAGAAAGCAGGATGTCAGATCATCTATGGACTGGAAGGATTTAAAGTGCATTCCAAGCTGTGCCTGATCACGAAGAAAGGGACAAACGGGATCGAATATATTACACAGATCGGCACCGGAAATTACAATGAAAAGACGGCCAGACTTTATACAGACCTTTCTCTGATGACGACGAATGTGGAGATTGGACTGGATGCGGCCGGAGTATTCCAGGCGCTGACAAAGGGCGAGACGGTCGAGGAGTCCGGCCATCTTCTTGTGGCGCCGAAGTGCCTGCAGAACCGTATACTGGATATGATCCAGATGGAGATCGATCATAAGAAGAATGGTGAAGATGCTTATATCGGATTGAAACTGAATTCCCTGACAGACAAGAAGATCATCGACAAGCTTGTCGAAGCATCGGGTGCAGGGGTCCATGTGGATATGATCATCCGTGGCATAAGCTGCCTGATACCGGGTGTGGAAGGCAGGACGGATAATATCCGCATCATCAGTATTGTGGGACGTTTCCTTGAACATTCCAGGATCTATATCTTCGGATGCGGGAACAGAAGAAGATATTATATCTCTTCAGCAGATTTTATGACGAGAAATACTGTGAAACGTGTAGAAGTCGCTGCACCGGTTTATGATCCGGATATTAAAACGAGGATCCAGAAAATGTTTGATCTGATGCTCAGCGACAATAAAAAGGCAAGAACAGAAAATGCCGATGGGGTATATGCTCTTGTGCCGTGTGAGGGTGAGCCGGTCAACTCACAGGAAATCCTTTATCAGGAGACCTATGACCGGGCGGCTTTGAGGTGATCAGATGATTTACAGATTCGGGGACCGGCTTGTCCCTGTAACAGTTGAAGAGTGGGATGCGGATCAGTCTCCGGCGGTTTTTGTCACTGACTCCAGACATGCGGATGCGATCCTTGCGAAAGCGGGGATCATCTACGAGAATGAGATACAGGTATCAAAGATCGGATTTTGCAGGCTTGAGAATCAGCAGGACTGTATTGTCGGGACCTTGTGCATCCCAAAACTTTTGGATGTGCTCGGAAGCAGATACCGGATGTATTTTTTCGTTAACCGCAGCAATGTGGTGATCGTGGATGACGAGGATTTCTCTGAAAGGCTGATCCGCCGGATACAGCAGAAGAAGATGCATCAGGGGGAGAATAAAGAGCGTTTTCTTTATAATTACATTTCAGAATTTATCAGCAGAGATCTGGAGATGCTCGTGGCGTATGAGCGGAGACTGCTGCGGATGGAAGAGGATGTCAGTCAGGAACATATCAGCGGATTCCAGACGAAACTGATGCCGATCCGGAGAGAACTTCTCAATCTGCGCAGTTACTATGATGAGATCATGGATCTGACGAAAGAACTTGAGGAAAATGAGAATGGTTTTTTCCTGAAAAAGCATCTGAAATATTTTGGTACGCTGACGGACCGTGCGGACCGGCTGATGAGCCGGACCAGCCATCTGTTGGAATATGCTCAGCAGGTGAAAGAGGCTTATCAGGCGCAGATCGATGCGCGGCAGAACAGCAATATGCAGTTCCTGACTGTGATATCTACGATCTTCTTTCCCCTGACCCTGATCACAGGATGGTATGGAATGAATTTCCGGGACATGCCGGGACTGGATGACGGATATCCGTTTGTAGTGATACTGAGCGTTATTGTTATTATCGGCTGCATTATTGTGTTTAAAAAGAAGCATATCCTGTAAATAAGAACGTGTCTGCAGATATTTTCAGCAGACACGTTTTACATACCGAGTATTTTTCTGATGATATGCCGTTCGTCCTTTTCGGCATTTCGGAATCTTGTCAGCAGTTCAGCTTCTTCAGCGGTGAGGTAGATGCTGTCGCCGGTGCCATACATCTTTCCGGTGAGGTACGGTCCGTGTTTCTCATTGATCACGCCGTTTCCCGTGCAAGTCTGAGTGATGAGCTGTTCCAGCGTCACATGATAAATATCCGCAATGCGGATCAGCATATCAAGATCGGGACTCCGATTTCCGGTTTCGTAATTGGAGTAAGCCTGCCGGGAAATATTGAGCATTTTCGCGATCTTTGTCTGGGTGTAATCGTGGTCGGTCCGCAGCCGTTTCAGATTGGCGGAAAGCTGTATATTTGCCACTGCTAAACACCTCCATTTACAGGGAATGAATATGATCTAAATCATTATATCAATTTTTCCTGTAAACAAAGAGTTATGCAACAGAACGGAGAAATACAGAATAAAGCAACGAAATGTTGCTACCGAACAGCGTTCTTCCCTTCGGGAGAGTCCATGCGGCTAAGGACGCTGTTGTGGTACAGGGGAGAAAGCGTGACGTCTTCTCCCAGCCATGACGGGGGCTGGTAGCTGAGTGCGGCGTCTTCATCCGGAAACTCGATCTCTGCGATTACAAGTCCTTTCAGATCACCTTCAAAAATATCCAGTTCCAGGGTCAGGCCATCTTCCAGGGGGATCACATACCGGCTTTTCCTGATCACCCGGCCGTCGGCTTTGGAGATAAGGTGGCGGTAACCTTCTTCGGTCAGGGGAAGGTTATATTCCTCGCGGATCATCATTCCTTCTGATTTATAAGTGAGGATATAGTCGTCATTATCCCTGCGGACCCGCACAACAGGTGAAGTGCACAGATATCCCTGCTCAATCCTGCGTACAGGATAATCTTCCGGCCTGAACGGAAGAAGGTCCGGATCCGGCAAAAATTTGCGTTCGATTTCCATAATGCGCCTCCTGATTTTACACAGACATTTTTATTGATACAGGTCTGACCCCTGCATCTTTTATATTATAAGAAAAAAATGTGCACGTTTCCAGCGGAAAATGTTATAATCCATATGTCGGGATTTTGAGAAAAAACGGTAGGAGGCTGACAGATATGAGTAAAGTATATGTATTTCTTGCAGACGGATTCGAAGAGATCGAGGGTCTGACAGTTGTTGACGTGCTGCGCCGAGCAGGTGTGGAGACGGTTACGGTATCGGTGACAGGCAGGACACAGATCCGCGGCTCGCACGGGATCATGGTCGGGGCGGACTGTCTGTTTGAAGAAACAGATACAGAGGATGCGGATATGCTCGTTCTTCCGGGCGGCATGCCGGGCACATTGAATTTGCAGGCGCATGAGGGCCTGGAGAAGCTGCTCCTTAAGTTTGACAGTGGGAAAAAATATCTGGCTGCGATCTGTGCGGCACCCATCATCCTGAGTGGGCTGGGGATGCTGAAGGGCAGGAAGGCATGCGCTTATCCGTCGTTTGAGGATCAGCTTGACTGTGCGGAAGTACTTAAGGTGCCGGTGGTCTCTGACGGCCATATCACGACGGGGAGAGGCATGGGAGCGGCGATCCCCTTTGCCCTCCGTCTGGCAGAGATCCTGTGCGGAAAAGAGAAGTCGGAAGAAGTCGGTGCATCTATCGTTTATAATGTATAAAAAATACTGGAAATATGCGGATTTATATGCTATACTGTTTCAATGACTGCAAAGGCGTGTCCATGCAGGCGTGCAGAGGACAAGATTGACGGCCTTTGTTCATTCAAGGAGGAAGAAAATGAGTTTACAGGTAGAAAAATTAGAACATAACATGGCGAAGCTGACCATCGAAGTGTCAGCTGAGGAAGTGGAGAAGGCTCTTCAGGCGGCTTATCTGAAAGAACGTTCAAAGATCAGCCTTCCGGGATTCCGCAAAGGCAAAGTGCCGCGCCAGATGATCGAGAAGATGTACGGACCGGAAGTGTTCTATGATGAAGCTGCAAATCATATGATATCAGAGGCGTACGGAAAAGCATACGATGAGTGTGAGCTCGAGATCGTATCTCAGCCGAAGGTTGAGGTTGTCCAGCTGGAGAAGGGCAAGCCGTTCATCTTCACAGCAGAAGTTGCAGTGAAGCCGGAAGTGACTCTGGGCGAATATAAAGGCCTGAAGGTGGAAAAGGTTTCCACGAGAGTAACACAGAAGGAAGTAGACGAGGAGATCGATAAAGAGCGTGAGCGCAATGCACGTACGGTTGAGGTTACGGACAGAGCTGTTCAGGATAAAGATCAGGTTACTCTTGATTTCGAGGGATTCGTTGACGGCGAAGCGTTTGAAGGCGGCAAAGGCGAGAAATATCCGCTGACGATCGGCTCCGGCTCCTTTATTCCGGGATTCGAGGAGCAGCTTATCGGCGCTGAGATCGGCAAAGAAGTTGAAGTGAAAGTGACTTTCCCGGAAGATTATCATTCAAAAGATCTCGCGGGCAAAGAAGCTGTGTTCAAATGCACGGTGCATGAGATCAAGGCGAAAGAACTTCCGGAGCTGGACGATGAGTTCGTGTCTGATGTATCTGACAAGAGCGAGACGGTTGACGAGTACAAGGCTGAGGTAAAGGCTAAGATCAAAGAGCGCAAGGAGAACGAAGGAAAGCAGAAGAGAGAGGATCAGTCTGTAGAGCAGGCGGTTGCCAACGCACAGATGGATATCCCGGAGCCGATGATCGATCTTCAGGCAAGACAGATGGCGGATGATTTCGCACGCCGCATCATGCAGCAGGGCATGAGCATGGAGCAGTACTTCCAGTTCACAGGCCTTGATGAAGAGAAGATGATGGAAGAGTTCAAGCCGCAGGCTGAGAAGCGCATCCGCACAAGACTGGTGCTGGAGGCGGTTGTAGCAGCAGAGAATATCGAGGTTTCCGACGAGCGTCTTGATGAGGAACTTCAGAAGATGGCTGACGCTTACCAGATGGAAGTTGACAAGCTCAAAGAATTCATGGGCGACAACGAGAAGAAACAGATGAAAGAAGATATTGCAGTTCAGGAGGCAGTGACCCTCATTGCTGACGCGGCAGTAGAAGGTTAAGCAGGACAGAGATAAGGTGTGCCGCAGGGCGCACCTTTTATCACCTTATAGCAGAGAAAGGAAAGCATGTATATGAGTTTAGTACCTTATGTTATTGAGCAGACAAGCCGTGGGGAGAGATCCTACGATATTTATTCAAGACTGTTAAAGGAGAGAATCATTTTTCTCGGAGAGGAAGTGAATGATGTATCCGCAAGTGTTGTTGTGGCGCAGCTCCTTTTCCTTGAGGCGGATGATCCGGAGAAAGACATCCAGCTGTATATCAACAGTCCGGGCGGATCCGTGACAGCTGGCATGGCGATCTACGATACCATGAAATATATCAAATGCGATGTGTCTACCGTATGTATCGGTATGGCGGCGAGCATGGGCGCTTTCCTGCTCGCAGGCGGTACAAAAGGCAAGAGATTCGCTCTGCCGAATGCGGAGATCATGATCCACCAGCCGTCAGGCGGCGCGCAGGGACAGGCAACGGAGATCCAGATCGCAGCAGAGCATATCCTGCGCACAAAGCAGAAATTAAATGAGATCCTGGCTGCCAATACGGGACAGGATCTGGAGACGATCAAGGCCGATACGGAGCGTGACAATTTTATGTCTGCACAGGAAGCGAAGGAGTACGGTCTGATCGATGAAGTGATCGTGAATCACTAAGCTGGTTTATGAGGTGAAAATGTATGGCAGGCAAAATGATAGATGATGTCGTAAGATGTTCTTTCTGCGGCAAGACGCAGGCGCAGGTGCGCAAGCTGATCGCGGGACCGAACAATACGTATATCTGCGACGACTGTGTCGCGATCTGTTCGGAGATCATAGAAGAAGAACTGGACTATAATGAAAGCGGGGCATTCAGCGATATTAATCTGCTGACACCGGAGGAACTGAAAGAATTCCTCGATGATTATGTGATCGGACAGGAGGAGGCGAAAAAGGTTCTTTCTGTTGCAGTATATAATCACTATAAAAGGATCATGGCAGAGCAGGATCTCGGTGTGGAACTGCAGAAGAGCAACATCCTTCTGCTGGGACCGACCGGCTGCGGCAAGACTCTTCTGGCGCAGACGCTGGCGAAAGTCCTGAATGTGCCGTTCGCGATCGCAGACGCCACAGCGCTGACAGAAGCCGGATATGTGGGGGAAGATGTGGAGAATATCCTCCTCAAGGTTATCCAGGCGGCAGATGGAGATATTGAACGCGCGGAACACGGGATCATTTATATTGATGAGATCGACAAGATCACCAGAAAGTCTGAAAATCCGTCCATTACCCGTGATGTATCGGGTGAGGGCGTACAGCAGGCGCTCCTGAAGATCATAGAGGGAACCGTGGCGTCCGTTCCGCCCCAGGGAGGCAGGAAGCATCCGCATCAGGAACTGATCCAGATCGATACAACGAATATCCTCTTTATCTGCGGCGGCGCTTTTGAAGGAATCGACAAGATCATTGAGACAAGGCTCGACCGCAAATCCATCGGCTTCAATGCAGAGATCGCGGAGAAGCACGAGTATGATATGGATGTGCTGCTTCATGAGGTTCTGCCGCAGGATCTGGTAAAATACGGCCTGATCCCGGAACTGGTGGGAAGACTTCCGGTTACGGTGTCTCTGGAGCTTCTGGATAAGGAAGCGCTGATCCGCATCCTGACAGAGCCGAAGAGTGCGATCGTCAAACAGTATCAGAAGCTGCTGGAACTGGATGGGGTTAAACTTGATTTCGACAAGGATGCCCTGACTGCCATTGCAGAGACTACGCTGGCGAGAAAGACCGGGGCGAGAGGACTCCGAGCGATCATGGAAAAGATCATGATGGATACGATGTTTAAAGTTCCGTCTGATGAGACGATCAAGGAATGCCGTATCACGAAAGACGCAGTACTCGGTAAAAGCGAGCCGCTTTATCTGAGGGACGGTGAGGAGCGGAAATCGTTCCTGACATCGGAAAGCGCATAAGACATAGAGCATAATATACGGCAGAAGTGCCGTCATGCGGGTGCAAGGGGGGTTAATCCCGGACTGTGCCCGCATTGCTGTATTCAGGAGGAAAATGAATGGACAATGAGATAAAGAGTATGCCCATGGTGCCGCTGCGGGGGATGACGATCCTGCCGGAGATGGTCGTACATTTTGATGTGAGCAGGCAGCGTTCCATCGCGGCTGTGCAGGAGGCGATGTCCGGGGATCAGAAAATATTTCTGACCGCCCAGAGATCCATAGACACGGAAAATCCGGATGCGGATGACGTGTACGAGATCGGTACCGTTGGAACGGTTAAACAGATCATCCGGCTTCCGAAACAGATCATGCGTGTGCTGGTGACCGGCGAATGCCGGGGCAGGCTGCAGGGTATTGAATATAAAGATCCGTATATCCGTGCGGAAGTGGAACTTATCGATGAGTCCTCTTCTGATGTGCCGGATGATGTGAACAGTGAGGCCATGGAACGGAGCCTCAGGGATATGCTGGTAGAGTTTGCCGCCAAAAACGGCAAGATGTCCAAGGAATCTGTGGCTCAGCTTATGGAAACCAGGGGATTGCGCAGACTGGTGGATCAGATCGCTGCCAATATCCCTCTCCAGTATACGGATCAGCAGGAACTGCTCGAAGAGACGGAATTGTACAGCCGTTACGAGAAACTGGCGTTTAAGCTGGTCAATGAAGTTCAGATCATGGATATCAAAGAAGAAATCCGCAAAAAGGTAAAGGAGCGGGTGGATCAGCATCAGAGAGAGTACATCCTGCGGGAGCAGCTCAAGCTGATCCGCGAGGAACTGGGAGAGGACTCTGCGGTATCCGATGCGGAAGAATTTGAAAATGCCCTGAAGAAACTGAAGGCTCCGAAAGAGGTAAAGGAAAAGATACGAAAAGAGATCAGCCGCTTCAAGAGTTCCATGAATTCTCCCGCAGAGAGCGGCGTGATACGGACTTATATTGAAACGATGCTGGAGATGCCGTGGAACAAAGCGGCAAAAGATAATCATGACATTGCATTTGCGAAACAGGTGCTGGAAGAGGATCATTACGGGCTTGAACAGGTGAAGGAACGCATCCTGGAATTCCTCGCTGTGCGCACCCTGACAAAGAAAGGAAACAGTCCGATCCTCTGTCTGGTCGGCCCGCCGGGAACCGGCAAGACCTCGATCGCCCGGTCGCTGGCCAGGGCAATGAAAAAACCTTATGTGCGCATTTCCCTGGGCGGCGTGCGGGACGAGGCGGAGATCCGCGGCCATCGGAAGACCTATGTCGGAGCTATGCCTGGCCGCATTGCTGCAGGCATTCGAACTGCCGGTGTCAGAAATCCGGTCATGCTGCTGGATGAGATCGATAAAGTAAGCACAGACTATAAGGGAGATACATTTTCCGCACTTCTGGAAGTGCTGGACAGTGAGCAGAACAGCAGATTCCGGGATCATTATCTGGAAGTGCCGCTGGATCTGTCAGAGGTGATGTTTATAACCACGGCAAATACGCTTCAGACAATCCCCCGGCCTTTGCTGGACCGTATGGAAGTGATCGAGATCAGCAGTTATACGGAAAATGAGAAGCTGCATATAGCCATGGAGCATCTTGTGCCCAAACAGCTGGAAAGACACGGACTGACAGAGGCCCAGCTGTCTTTTGGCAAAAAAGCGATCTGGAAGCTTGCGCGCAATTATACAAAAGAGGCGGGCGTGCGGCAGCTGGAACGGGAGATCGGCAATATATGCCGCAAGTCGGCGAAAGAGATCCTGACAGAAGGACGGAAAAAGATCACGGTGACGGACCGGAATATCCACAAGTTTCTCGGACGGGAAAAATATACTTATCAGATGGCAAATCAGACTCCGGAAGTCGGGATCGTCCGCGGATTGGCATGGACAAGCGTCGGTGGCGATACTCTGCAGATCGAGGTCAATGTAATGCCGGGCAGCGGCGAACTGCTGCTCACCGGACAGCTGGGAGACGTGATGAAAGAATCCGCCCAGGCGGGTATCAGTTATATCCGTTCGGTCAGTGAAAATTACGGCATCGCGGCTGATTTCTTTGAGAAACACGATATACACGTACATATCCCTGAAGGTGCGGTCCCGAAAGACGGACCGTCGGCGGGGATCACCATGGCGACAGCAATCCTTTCTGCAGTTACCGGACAGAAAGTCCGGGCGGACCTGGCTATGACAGGCGAGATTACTCTGCGGGGAAGAGTACTGCCCATCGGAGGACTGAAGGAAAAGCTTCTGGCTGCAGGAAGTGCAGGGATCCAGACTGTGCTTGTTCCAAAGGAAAACAGACCGGATGTGGAAGAACTTTCTTCCGAGATCACCAGGGGCCTGGAGATCATTCCGGTGGAGACGATGACCGAGGTGCTGGCGGAAGCGCTTGTGACTGGAGGAATCTGATATGGTAATAAAGACTATTAATCTGGAAACCGTATGCGGGGTTACGAGCACCCTGCCGGAAAATGATAAACCGGAAGTGGCATTTGCCGGCAAGTCAAATGTCGGGAAGTCGTCTCTGATCAATGCGCTCATGAACCGGAAATCCTACGCGCGTATCTCGGCGACGCCGGGTAAAACGCAGACGATCAATTTTTATAATATCAATGACGAACTCTATCTGGTGGATCTTCCTGGATACGGATATGCCCGGGTTTCGGAAAAGGAGAAAGAGCGATGGGGGAAAATGATCGAGCGGTATCTGCACGGATCCGCGCAGCTTAAGGCAGTGTTCCTGCTCATTGACATCCGGCATGATCCTTCCGCCAATGATAAGATGATGTATAGGTGGGTGGTAGAGCAGGGGTATAACCCGATCATTATTGCCACAAAACTTGATAAAATAAAACGCTCCCAGGTGCAAAAACATGTTAAAATGATTAAAGAAGGTCTTAATCTTGTGCCCGGAACGAAGATTATTCCGTTTTCCTCGCAGACGAAACAGGGCAGGGATGAGATCTGGGAACTGATCGGACAGGAATGCATAAATACAGACCCGGAGGAATAGAATGAAGACAAACCGTCCTTACTGGCAGGTGGCGCTGCGGCTGATGTTCAGCATCCTTGCCACTGTTGCATTTATCATCATAGGCTGGAAGCTGCTTGGTTTTTTTATCCCGTTCGTGGTGGGATGGATCATTGCGGCGATTGCAGCTCCCCTTGTAAACTGGCTCGAGAAGCGCCTGAAGATCGTGAAGAAACTGGGGTCTGCGCTGATCGTTATCGTAGTTCTGGCGGCGATCGTGCTGGCGCTCTACTTCGGGATCAGCCGTCTGGCGGCGGAGATCAGCTCGCTGATCCGGAACTTCCCTGAAATGTACGCACAGCTGGAAACCGGACTGCGCCAGATCGGAGAAACATTGTCAGGCATTTTTGAACGGCTTCCGAAAGGCATACAGAACGGGTGGACTGCTATGGTGGAGAATCTGGATCAGTATATGGGGGATCTGGTATCTGAGATCAGCGAGCCGACGGTCACGGCGGCTGGAAATATTGCCAGGAGAGTGCCGTACTATCTGATCTCCTTCCTGGTGTCAGTCCTTTCTGCATATTTTTTTATCGTACAGCGTGAGGAAGTTCTGGGGTGGATGAAAAAGGTGGCGCCTCAGGCCGTACAGAAGAGAATGACGCTTGTGATCGATAATCTCCGTTATGCGGTGGGTGGATATTTTAAAGCTCAGTTTAAGATCATGGTGATCGTGTTCCTGATCCTGCTGGTCGGACTTGGAATGCTCGGGACGGGGTATTTCGTTCTTGTGGCGATTCTGATCGCGTTCCTTGACTTCCTTCCGTTCTTCGGAACGGGAACGGCAATGATCCCGTGGGCGGTTTACAAATTTTTCATGGGGGATTATAAGATGACGGTGGCGCTGGTCATTATCTATGTGATCACGCAGGCGGTCCATCAGCTGCTTCAGCCCAAGCTTGTAGGCGACAGTGTAGGATTGAATCCCCTGGTGACATTGATCCTGCTTTATATCGGATACCGGATGGGCGGGATTCTCTGGATGATCCTTGCAGTGCCTATCGGGATGGTGCTTATCAACATGTGTCAGGCGGGAGCGTTCGACTATATCATTAATGATGTTAAAATCCTGATCGGCGGGGTCCTGCGACTGCATGAGGAACCGGGCGGTGGACAGGAAAACTCCGATTGAAAATGCGTTTGTATTATGATATGATGATGAAGGGATAAAATCCCGGAATACAAGAAATACGATGCGACAATTTATGAATTTACAGGAGGTAAGATTTGATGAAAAAATATGTATGTGATGTATGCGGATACATTTATGATGAGGCGGCAGGAGATCCGGATAACGGGATCGAAGCAGGTACAAAATGGGAAGATGTGCCGGAAGATTTTGTCTGCCCGCTGTGCGGTGTGGGAAAAGATCAGTTTTCAGAGACTGAGTAATTCCGCATTATAAGAAATGACAGTATTTCCGCTCCACATCTTTCGGGAAAGGTGGAGCGGTTTTTAAATTGGCCAAAACAGTGAAAGGGAATGAGGATTATGGCAAATCAGGGGAAATTTGCATCTGATACGTCCGGCAGAAATGCGGCGGCCTGGGCGAAGGCGCTGGTCATTCTTTTGATTGGACTGACGATCGCCCATCTTGGGGTGACACTGTTTCTGCTCTCAGAACTGGGTACAGATACATTTACGGTGTTTATACAGGGATTGTCCCGTGTGTTCGGACTCACTGTCGGTACGGTTCATGTGATCGTGCTTTGTATTCTGATGGTTGTTATGCTGCTGACTACGAAAGGATATGTGAAGCCGGGAACAGTTGTGTGCGCGTTCTGCGGGGGACCGATCATTGATCTTTTTACTTGGATCCTTGGCGGTTATATCAATGTGGATGCGGGAATGGCCGTCCGCATTATCAGCATGCTGCTGGGCTGCGTGATCCTGTCGGCGGGGATGTCGATCGTGATCAACAGTAATGCGGGAACAGGACCCAATGATCTTGTGGCGGTGATCCTGTCTGATAAGATCGAGAAAGTGGAATTCCGATGGGTGAGAGTGGGATGCGACCTGTTTTTCGTTGTGCTCGGTTTTATACTGGGCGGAACGGTCGGCGCGGGGACGATCGTTGCAGTTTTTCTGACAGGCCCGCTTGTGCAGTTCTGGCTGCCAAAGACGAAGAAATGCGTGCAGGCGATCCTGCATGAGGAATAAAGCAGGCAGGCTTTATGCCAGACTGTACATAGACGGAATAGTCTGAAAAGGAAGGTGGCTCATAATGAAACTTACAATGCTCGGGACGGGAAATGCCAAAGTGACAGAATGTTATAACACATGTTTCCTTTTAAATGATGAAAATGGATATTTTCTTGTAGACGGGGGCGGCGGGAATGGCATCTTGAAACAGCTTAAGTCTGCAGGCGTGAGCTGGGAAGATATTCATGATATTTTTGTCACACACCGCCATATGGATCACATCCTTGGTGTGATGTGGCTGATCCGGATGTTCGCCCAGAAAATGAAGCGGGAAGGATATACAGAGGAAGTCAGGATATACGGACATAAGAAAGTGCTGTGCATCCTGGACGATTTGTCGCATATGCTCCTTGCCAGAAAAGAAGCGGATTTTGTCGGGAGCCGGATTGTATTTGTACCGGTGGCGGATGGCGATGTGTTTGATATTATCGGTCATAAGACGACCTTTTTTAATACTCATTCCACGAAGACAAAGCAGCATGGCTTTACCATGTATCTGAATAAAACAGATAAGCTGACCTGCTGCGGAGACGAGCCGTACAATGATACGGAGCGCATGTACGTACAGGGAAGCAGATGGCTTCTGCATGAGGCGTTCTGCCTTGAAAAAGATGCGGAGCGATATCATCCGCACGAGAAGCATCATTCAACGGTAAAAGAAGCCTGTGAGACGGCAGAGCGGCTGCATGTGCAGAATCTGGTGCTTTATCACACGGAAGATTCGGACATGGCGGCGAGAAAAGAACGATATGCGGATGAGGGCAGGCAATATTTTGGCGGAAATCTGTATATACCGGATGATCTGGAAACGATAGAACTGACAGAATAAATGTGATCCGGGACGTAGTAAAATTCAATTTTACTACGTCCCGGATCACACTTTTTTCACAAATTGACGCGGGACCGGAATATGAATTCCCGGAAGAGGGTCCGTGTTTCCGGGGATGTCCGGTACATGCATTCCGGATGCCACTGTACACCGACGGCGAAAGGGTATTTTTCAAGTTCGATGGCCTCCACCGTACCGTCTTTCGCCCGGGCGCTTACATGTATGCCGGACCCTGGAGTGTTGACAGCCTGATGGTGGAAGCTGTTTACGGTGAACTGCGGGCCGAAATATTCCCGGATCAGACTTCCGCGTTCCGTACGGATGCGGTGGCTTGCCTCGCTGCGCGATACGGTTTTCTGCATGTGATCCAGCGTATGGCCGGGAGCCAGTGAGAGATCCTGCCAGATCGTGCCGCCGCAGGCTACATTTAGGATCTGCATGCCGCGGCAGATGGCCAGGACGGGTTTGCCTGAGCAGAGGATCTGTTTTAAAAGACGGATCTGGTACAGGTCAACGGTGATGTCTGTTTTTCCGTTTCCGCGGCAGGGTTCCTCCCCGAACAGGAGCGGCGTGATGTCTTCGCCGCCGCAAAAGAGAAAACCATCGCAGAGCCCGGTATATTCTCTGATGAGCCGGTCGCTCCGCACAACCGGCAGCACCAGGGGGAGTCCTTTTGAGTAGCGGACCGACTGGATATATGGATTTGTGACGAACTGCCGGTCTCCGGCAAAGCCGCAGACAACGATCCCGATTTTTGGTTCCATGGATGCCTCCGTATCAATGTATGATAGCGTATGCAAAAAACAGACAAAATATACATAGTATAGAATGGATCGATGAAAGGATGCAAATATGAAATGGATTGATATGCACTGTGACACGCTCAGTGCGCTTGTGAAGCAAAATGATGCAAATGCGAAAAACAAAAACAGACCGGCCGGAGATCTTTACAGAAATCCGTTCTGCGTAGATATGGACCGGCTTGTTCATGCGGAATGTGCGGTACAATTCTTTGCATGTTATGTGGATATGCTGGAATACAGACAAGGCCTGTCGGACAGAGCGTTTGACGCAGTGAAGAGGATGCTCGGATATGCACACAGCATGTCCGGGATAAAACCGGGATTCCGGATCGCAGAGGAAATAGCGGATGTGCAAGAAGCGCTGCGCTCCGGCAGGACGGCAGGCATACTGACTGTGGAAGAGGGCGGCGTCCTGGATGGGAGCCTTCTGCGGCTTGAAGAGCTGTATCAGAAAGGCGTACGGCTTCTGACGCTTACATGGAATTATGAGAACTGTATCGGGTGGCCGAACAGCCGTGATCCGGAGGTTATGGAGAAAGGCCTGAAAAAATTTGGTTTTCAGGTTGTAGATAAGATGAACAGCATTGGAATGGTTATAGATGTTTCTCACTTATCGGACGGCGGCTTCTGGGACTGCATTAGAGCAAGCAGAACACCGGTCGCGGCATCGCATTCCAATGCAAGAAGCCTCTGTCTGCATCCCCGGAATTTGAGTGATGGGATGCTTCGCGCCCTTGGTGAGAAAGGCGGTGTCGCAGGATTGAATTTCTATGGATGTTTTCTGCGGAAAGGCGGCCGGGCGTCCGTCCGGGATATCGCGGAACATGCGGCTTACATGATCGGAAAGGCTGGCGAAGAAGCCGTGGCGCTTGGAACGGATTTTGACGGTTTTGATCCGGAAGATCTCCCGCAGGGGATCAGAGGCGTCGAAGATATGGAAAAGGTATGGGAGGCAATGAAGAAGAGAAGGATCACAGAACGTCAGCTTGACAAGCTTGTCTGCGGAAATGTTGCGCGTCTGTTATACGACGTCTGGAAGAGATGAGTGACAAACAAATTCTTAAAAATTCAGTACGGAAATATTAAGAAAATCTTCCTGGAATCTGCCGGAATCAGTTCTATAATCTCCTTTATAAAACAGGATCGGACTCCGTCTGTGAGTCCGCCTGTGCTTTAAGGAGGAAAGATTTCCATGTGGGAAGAATATGAACCCGGGCGGGTGTATGAGCAGGAAAGAAGATACGGTCGTGCAGAAAGAAGAAAAGAAGGGCACAGGAACGGCAGAAAAAAACAGCGGAGCAGGAAAAAACGGCATATTGTAAAGACCCTGGTCTGTCTGCTTCTGATCGTCCTGATGATTCAGGTGCTTATGTTGGTGAAAGACAGGATTGCCGGGGGCAGCGGATTTACACTGACCGCCTTTACAAACGGAAAAGTCCGTGAAATCCTGATGAACCGGGAGAAGTATCCGGATGAGCTCATTGATCTGGTACAGGGAAATGAGGAGGCGGCGGACTTTGTACTGGATTATCCGGAGAAAAAAGATCTGCCGCCGGCAGAGACCATCGGTGATGTAACGGCAGGCGATATCCCGCTTCTTCTGCAGTGGGATGAACGCTGGGGATATTGCCTGTACGGAGATAAAATGATCGCTGTGAACGGATGTGGGCCGACAGCGGTTGCGATGGTGGCAGCGGGACTGACCGGAGACAATACGATCACACCTTATGAAGTGGCACGGTATTCAGAGGACAACGGATATTACGCAGGCGATTCGGGAACAAGCTGGACACTGATGACGGAAGGAGCGGCACATTTCGGTGTCTGTGGCGTGGAACTGGGACTTGATGAAAGCGCCGTGTTTTCAGCGCTGGAGGCAGGACATCCGATCATCTGCAGCATGCGGCCGGGAGATTTTACGACAACGGGACACTTTATTGTGCTGACTGGAGCAGAGGACGGCAGGATCCGGATTAATGATCCCAACAGCCGCATGAGAAGTGAAAAGCTGTGGGATTATGACCGGCTGGAATATCAGATCAATAATCTGTGGGTGTTTACTGTTCAATAGAAAATGGTGGCAAATGAAGTATAAAGGGAGCCAGGCGGTTAGACCGTCTGGCTCCCGGGGATATGCGGAATAAATCCGCCATTCCTTTATTTCTGATTCTCTTTTGTGTGCTCCAGCATCTTCATGGCGCGGACTTTCAGCGGCAGTCCGAACAGGGTGATGAACCCGTCGGCGTCATGATGGTCGTACATATCGCCGGTGGTGAAGCTTGCCAGTGACTCGCTGTAGAGTGAGTACGGGGAAGTCTCTCCGGCTTTAGTGATATTGCCTTTGTACAGTTTGAATTTCACTTCACCGGTTACATACTGCTGTGTCACTTCCACAAATGCACGGAGTGCCTCGCACAGCGGGGTAAACCATTTCCCTTCATATACGACCTGGGCAAGTTTGTTTCCGATGTCTTTCTTCACTTCGTAGGTCGCGCGGTCAAGGATCAGTTCCTCGAGCTGCTGGTGAGCGGCCATGAGGATCGTTCCGCCCGGTGTCTCGTACACACCGCGGGACTTCATGCCGACGACGCGGTTCTCTACGATGTCAACAATGCCGATGCCGTGTTTTCCGCCCAGCCGGTTCAGCTCTTTGATGATATCAGCGACTTTCATCGCTTTGCCGTTAATTGTCTTCGGTACGCCGGCTTCAAATGTCATGGTTACGTATTCCGGTTCATCCGGTGCGTTTTCCGGGGATACGCTTAATACGAGCAGGTCGTCGTAGTTGGGTTCCACGGACGGATCCTCCAGTTCCAGACCTTCGTGGCTGATGTGCCAGAGATTGCGGTCACGGCTGTAGCTGTGCTTTGTGTCGAAAGGAAGATCGATGCCGTGTGCTTTGCAGTATGCAATCTCATCTTCACGGGACTGCATGGTCCAGAGGTCGGTCATGCGCCAGGGAGCGATGATCTTGATGTCCGGAGCCAGGGCTTTGATGCCCAGTTCAAAACGGATCTGGTCGTTTCCTTTTCCTGTCGCACCGTGGCAGATCGCAACCGCGCCTTCCTTGCGCGCGATCTCGACCAGTTTTTTTGCGATGGCGGGACGCGCCATGGAGGTCCCGAGCAGATAGGCGTTTTCATACACAGCGCCTGCTTTCACGCACGGCATGATAAAATCTTCTGCAAATTCATCGACAATATTTTCAATATATAACTTGGATGCGCCTGAGAGTTTTGCACGCTCATCCAGTCCGTCCAGTTCTTCTCCCTGCCCGCAGTCAACGCAGCAGCAGATGACGTCATAACCAAAGGTCTCTTTCAGCCACGGGATTGTAGCCGTTGTGTCCAGTCCGCCTGAATATGCCAGAACAACTTTTTCTTTACTCATATGAAATGCCTCCTGAATGTATTTTTATTAATTTTACTGTCTGTCCGGAACAGACAGCCGTGGATATTTTTTTCTGCTTTTCTAAGCCTCAGACTACTATACAACAAAATTTATAATTATGCAAGCATAAAATGATAAAAATAAGAATATACAAGAAAAATGCATAAAAATACACTCTTATAAATCAGGGGGAGGAATATGCAGATGAAAAGATTTTGTATTTTTTGTAAAAATGTAGTGCTGAATGAACAGAAAAGAAGTATAATAAAGCCGGAGTGCTGAAATCACAGTCTGGCTGCGTATCCGCAGCAGCGGCTGTGTGCTTCAAATATATCAAACTACAGGAGGCAGAGTTATGGATTACGCAAAAGAATCATTAAAAATGCACTATGAGCTGAAGGGCAAGATCGAAATGAAGAGCCGCGCGGCGGTTGACTCGACAGAGGCGCTGAGTCTTGCATATACGCCGGGAGTTGCCCAGCCGTGTCTGGAGATCCAGAAAGATCCGGCAAAAAGTTTCGATCTGACGAGACGCTGGAATACCGTTGCTGTCGTCACGGATGGAACTGCAGTGCTGGGACTGGGGGATATCGGACCGGAGGCCGGTATGCCGGTCATGGAAGGAAAGTGTGTACTGTTTAAAGAATTCGGTGATGTAGATGCGATCCCGCTCTGCGTCAGATCAAAAGACGTGGATGACATCGTGAAGACAGTGAGCCTTCTTGCAGGAAGCTTCGGAGGCGTTAATCTGGAAGATATTTCCGCACCGAGATGCTTTGAGATCGAGAAGAGGCTGAAAGAGTGCTGCGATATTCCGATCTTTCATGACGATCAGCACGGAACGGCAGTGATCACACTTGCAGGTATGATCAATGCACTGAAGCTTGTGGGTAAGAAGATCGAAGACATCAAGATCGTTACCTCCGGTGCAGGTGCGGCAGGCATTGCCATTATCCGCCTGCTCATGTCCATGGGACTGAAGAATGTGATCATGACGGACCGGCACGGCGCGATCTATGAGGGACGTGACTATCTGAACCCGATCAAAGAGGAGATGGCGAAGATCACCAACTTTAATCATGAGAAAGGCACGCTGGCAGAAGTGATCAGAGGCGCGGATGTATTTATCGGCGTATCTGCTCCGGGTACACTGACGCAGGATATGGTGCGCAGCATGGCAAAAGATCCGATCATCTTCGCATGTGCGAATCCGACGCCGGAGATCTTCCCGGACGAGGCGAAGGCTGCAGGGGCGGCGGTTGTCTCCACAGGACGTTCGGATTTCCCGAACCAGGTCAATAACGTGCTCTGCTTCCCGGGCATATTCCGGGGCGCTCTGGATGTGCGTGCATCTGAGATCAACGACGAGATGAAGGTTGCGGCGGCTTATGCGATCGCAGGACTGGTCAGTGATGAAGAACTGAATCCGGAGTACATTCTCCCGGCGGCATTCGATCCCCGCGTAAAGGACGCTGTGGCAAAAGCAACGGCGGAAGCGGCAAGAAAGAGCGGCGTAGCAAGGATCTGACAGATCCTGTGCTGAAGATTGAGGCAGGAAGGTTTTCTGATATGGAAGCCTTCCTTTTTTATGCAGAACTTTTCTGTTATCCGGTCATAGACTGATAAATAAAGAAGATAAAAGGATTGATTTCGTGGTCTCGCTCAGTCTGTGTATGATTGTAAAAAATGAAGAGGATGTGCTTGAAAGATGTCTGGAAAGTGTAAGAGATCTGGTGGATGAGATCATTATCGTGGATACGGGATCCAATGACCGCACGAAAGAAATCGCGGCATATTATGCGGACCGGGTCTATGATTTTACGTGGATCGATGATTTTTCCGCGGCCCGCAATTTTGCTTTTTCAAAAGGGACGAAGGATTTCCTCATGTGGCTGGACGCGGACGATGTGATCCTCCGGGAAGAGGCGGAGCGGTTTAGGAGTTTTAAAGAAACGCTCAAACCGGATACGGATGTGGTGATGATGCCTTATGCAGTTTCTTTTGACGGGGCAGGGCGGAGTACATTTACTTATTACAGAGAACGCATTGTCAGGAACCATGCAGGCTATTATTTTCAGGGCAGAGTGCATGAGGCGGTCACGCCGTCGGGGAACATCGTTTATTCAGACATCCAGGTGGAGCACCATAAGGTAAAGGCATCGGACAGCGGGCGGAATCTGAGGATCTATGAAGAAATGGAGCGGGCGGGAGAAACGTTTGACAGCCGGGCGCTTTATTACTATGGCCGGGAGCTTCTGTATCACCGGAAATATAAAAAAGCCGCGGATGTACTGGAAAAGTTCCTTAACCGTGTGGACGGCTGGATCGAGAACCGGATCGATGCGGCCCGGAAGCTTGCTGTCTGTTATTACGGGATGGGAGATGAGGGTGAGGCCATTGGGTGGCTGTTCCGCACATTTGAATACGACGTCCCGAGGGGAGAAGCCTGCTGCGACCTGGGCCGGCATTTCATGGACAGGGGGAAATATGACCAGGCTGCATTCTGGTACAAAGAAGCGCTGCATGCGAAAAAGGCGGCGGCGTCCGGCGCATTTATAGAAGAAGACTGCTACGGGTTCCTTCCGGCGATCAGCCTGTGCGTGTGCTATGACAGGATGGGGCAGAGGGAGGAGGCTGAAAAATATAATGAGCTGGCCGGAACATATAAACCGGAATCGCCGTATTATCTGGAAAATAAAAAATATTTTGCGCGTGAGCCGGGCCGGAGAGGTTGACAATAGATTTTAAAACGGTATAATGTTTTTCTGAAAACGGTTTACAAAGAAACTAATTGCGGCGAAAACTGTCAGGAGGAAGATTATGGAAAGAACAACGGAAATATGGACGGGGCTTCGAAGCCTGCTCAGGCTCTATGACCATATGTTGAAAGATGTGTGCAAAGAGCACGGCCTCACACTGGTGGAAGCGGAGGTGGTCAGCTTCCTGCGGAACAATCCAAAGAAAGATACGGCCGCAGATATCGTGGAACTGCGTATGATTTCCAAAGGCGCGGTCTCAAAAGCTGTGGAGGGACTGATCCGGAAGTCGCTCCTGGAACGGCTCCCGGATACGGAAGACCGCAGGAGGATCCACCTGAAGCTCAGGCCTGAGGCTGTTCCGGTGACGGAAAGCATCGACCGGGCAGGAAAAGAGTTCAGAAAATATATCCTTGATGGATTCGCTGAAGAAGAGCTGATCATGCAGGACAGGCTGTTCCAGCGTCTCACGGGGAATGCAAAAGCAGCAATGGAAAGGATGGGATCATGATCATGGAACAGACAAACGACAAAGAATTTCTGCGGACAGAACCGCTGGGGAAACTGCTTTTAAAGCTGGCGCTCCCCACGGTGGCCGCTCAGCTTATCAATATGCTTTATAATATCGTGGACCGGATCTACATCGGGCATATCCCGGAGATCGGCGCCGCGGCGCTGACCGGCGTGGGCGTGTGTATGCCGCTGATCATGATCGTCTCGGCGTTCGCCGCCCTGGTGGGATACGGCGGCGCGCCAAGAGCGTCCATCTTTATGGGAAAGAAGGACAGGGCGTCTGCGGAAAAGACGCTGGGAAACTGCTTCGTGCTGCAGATCCTGATCTCGGTCGTGCTTACGGCTGTCCTTCTGATCTGGAACCGGGACCTGCTGATGGCTTTCGGAGCCAGTGAAAATACCATTGAATACGGCGTGCGGTATATGAATATCTATGCGCTGGGCACTGTTTTCGTGGAGATCACGCTGGGGATGAATGCCTTTATCACCGCCCAGGGATTTGCCAAGACCGGCATGCTGTCTGTCCTGATCGGCGCGGTGGCCAACATCATCCTGGATCCGGTCTTTATTTTCGGACTGGATATGGATGTGCAGGGGGCGGCGCTGGCGACCATTATTTCACAGGCCCTGTCCTGTATCTGGGTGGTTCATTTCCTGTGCGGAAAGAAGACGTACCTGAAGATCCGTAAGGCGAACCTGCGCCTTTCGCCGAAGATCATACTTCCCTGCCTTGCACTCGGTGTGGCGACATTTATTATGCAGGCCAGCGAGAGTGTGATCTCCGTGTGCTTCAACAGCTCTCTGCAGAAATACGGCGGGGATGTGGCCGTCGGCGCAATGACGATCCTCACGAGCGTCATGCAGTTCGCCATGCTGCCGCTCCAGGGACTGGGCCAGGGCGCCCAGCCGATCATCAGTTATAACTACGGCGCCGGGGATGCAGGACGGGTGCGCGGGGCATTCCGGCTTCTTCTGAAGGTCAGCCTGGGGTATGCGACCCTTCTGTGGCTGCTCGTGATGCTGCTGCCGGGTGGATTTGCGGCTATGTTTACTTCCGACGCGGCGCTGCTTGACTACACCAGGACCGCGCTCCGGATCTATATGGCGGCCATGTTCCTGATGGGGATCCAGATGGCCTGCCAGATGACATTTAATGCGCTGGGAAAGGCGACCGAATCGATCATTGTGGCTGTGATGAGGAAGTTCGTGCTTCTGATCCCGCTGATCTACATTATGCCGCACGTGATCCGCGGAAATCAGACCATGGGCGTTTATCTGGCCGAACCGATCGCGGACACTCTGGCTGTAACGTTCACGGCGCTCCTGTTTACGGTGCAGTTCAGAAAGATCATAAAGAAGATCGGGACACGATAAAAAGTCCATCCATGGCAATCTGACACTTCCTTCATATACTGAATATGAAAGGAGGTCAGAAGATATGGTATGGTTTAGAAAAAAGGATACAGAAGATCCATCGCAGGATATGGAGATCCGTGAGCAGTCCGCGGACTGCCGGTGCGGCTGCGGTTCGTCTCCGGGTTCAGGACAGTGGAATCCCTTCGGATGCCGTCCTTGCCCGCCGAAGCCCTGCTGCTGCACCGGGCCGACCGGTCCGACAGGTGCCACGGGACCGGTCGGGGCAACCGGAGCCACAGGCCCGACTGGAGCAACCGGAACTGCCGGCGTAACCGGAGCAACCGGCCCGACGGGGGCAACCGGCCCGACGGGGGCAACCGGCCCGTCAGGAGGTCCGACAGGCGCGACTGGTCCAACCGGCGTGACAGGCCCGACCGGTCCTGCGGGAGCAGATGGGGCAACAGGACCGACCGGCCCGACGGGAGCAACAGGACCTGCCGGTGCGACCGGACTTACCGGGTTTACAGGCCCGACGGGAGTAACAGGCCCTGCCGGTGCGACTGCTCCGTCAATATATGCACAACACGGAAATTGCCGTAACCATGCGGCTTTCCACTATCTTAAAGACAATTAAACAGCCCCTATGATTACACCTAAAACGCCGTAGCAAGGTTGGACAAGCCTTGATATGGCGTTTTTAAGTGGGTAGGATATGCCGCCGCAGCTTCAAAGAAGTTGTGGCGTTTTTTTATGCCCGCAGGAAAGGAGGCGCAGCCGGAATGTATTTCACAAAGGGCAAGCAGCGGGCGTTTGAACTGCTCATGCAGCAGAAGCCGGGATTTGACCGCTATCAATCCGGTTGTGCCGGAGATGATGAAGATTGCGGCACTTGCCGTTTCTACCGCCCCGGGTGGAAATATGAGTTTTGCGTTTTCAAAGAGTGTCC
>DWVL01000033.1 GCA_019120275.1 Candidatus Mediterraneibacter excrementavium
TTATGGCCCCGTGGTCAAGCGGTTAAGACATCGCCCTTTCACGGCGGTAACACGGGTTCGATTCCCGTCGGGGTCAGTCGCACGTAAGCGGCTAAAGGACAGCCGCTAAGTGCATGTCAAGGAAACGTCGCCTTGTAAGTTCGAAAGAACCTCACTAACGGCGGCGACGTGGTTCGCACGTAAGCGACTAAAGGACAGTCGCTAAGTGCTCATACTCAGGCGCAGTAGCCAAGTGGTAAGGCGTGGGTCTGCAACACCCTGATTCACCGGTTCAAATCCGGTCTGCGCCTCTTGAAAAGCCCGGAAGTCAACACCTTTCCGGGTTCTTTTTTATTTTCCGAGACCTGTATAAAAATAAATCGGCAGATTTTTTTATCAAATATGATATGAAATATTCAATTTCATATCCGGCACGTAAGGCGGTTAGTCATTGAAGATTAACCGCCTTTTCTATACTCATATTATGCCTGGGCTGCCGGAGACTTTTCCAGGGGTTCTATCAGCTGTTTCACCTGATGAGCTTTCAGTTCCCTTTGCGGGTGTGTCATAATTTGAGTTCCCCCGTAGAAGCCCGGAACTTCAGTGTTGTCCGCACATGTGTGATCCGGTAGGGTATATCCGGTTCGCTGATGCGGGAGAGCAGCATATCCGCTGCGATATAACCCATCTTTGAACTGGGGATGTCAACGGTCGTCAGGTGGGGCTCGATGATCCTTGACTCTGCCGAATTGTCAAAGCCGGTGACTTTTACATCGCCCGGCACATTTACCCCGCATTTTTTCAGGGCGCGGATCAGGTCGATGGCGATGAAATCATTTGCGCATATGAATACTTCGGGAAGCTGGAGCGTCCGCCGGACAGTTTCTCCCAGCGTTTTAGCGTCTGAGAAAACCGTCCTGCCGGTAAACTGGGCGGTACACGGATCAAGCCTGTTCGCGCTGAGTGCGTGCATAAAGCCCTGATATCTCTCGAAGAAGGAGCGGCAGTGTTCCGGATTCCCGGCAAATGCAAAACGCCGGCATCCGTTCTGGATCAGCGCATCTGTAAGGTTAAAGATGCTCAGATGATTTTCCATGAGCAGAAAATCCGCATTGATCTGCGTCATGTCAGTATCGGCGGCCGTATCGAGAAAGAGAAGCGGGATATCGAGAGTGTTCAGCATCTCGATATATTCCGGGTCAAACAGCTCGAGGCAGATGATCCCTGCTGTCTTTTCCTTATTAAAGCCCATGGGAAGGCTCAGCGAAGCAATCTCTGTGTCCCGTACCGGAAACATGGACAGCCGGTAGTTATTTTTGCTCATCCGTTCCTGAAACGTGTTCAGCGCATAAGTGCCGAAGTGAGATCCGTAAGGCATATTCTGGGTGATAAGCGCCAGTTCTTTTACCTCACCTTTTTCCGCCGGGGAAGGATCCGATATATATATGACCCGGCGGTAGCCCATTTCCGCCGCTTTCTCAAGTATCTTCTGCCGGGTATCCTCGGCAAGGACTCCCGTATTATTCAGTGCTTTTGATACCGTATTTCTGGAAAGACCTAAAGCGTCTGCAATATCCTGAATCGTGATTTTCTTTTCCATTTATAGTACCTCCCGAATAATAGTGATGATGCATTATAACAGTTCAGCACGCGCCATTCGTAAAACCGCACTTCGTGCTTATTGCGGCTGTCGCCGCTGTTTTACTCATTGACAGGCGCTCAGCACATCTGATTATCAGCCGGCAGATTCTTATGCAAGCATAAATCTGCCGACTGATATCATATGGCTGAACTGTTACATTTAATGTAATGGAATTGTGCAGATTTGTCAAATGTAAAAATGTTAAAAGATAGATATTAGCGGAATCGGAACTGGTGATTTTACATAAATTGTTAAAATAGTGCATTTGTAAAATAAAAATGTTATGCAAATGTAAAAATGTGATTGACATTATGCACAATAAATGATACTATAATCACAACCTATAAACTATCTATGCATAAAAAGATCGATCGAAAAATGCAAGATGTGCAAATGTAAACACAGGAGGGGCTAAAAATGAGAGTTTTCCGTAAAAAAAGTACGGCAGTCGTTGCTAAGCAGACGCCGCGGGAAAAACTGAAGTATGTGAAAAAGAACTGGCAGCTGTATGTGTTCTTTCTGCTGCCGGGACTTCTGCTTACGCTGATCTTCAAGTATGGTCCGATGGGCGGTATCCTGATCGCCTTTGAGGATTACAATGTTATTGAAGGCGTTCTCGGAAGTCCGTGGGTGGGGCTGGATTATTTCCGGAGATTCCTTTCATCTCCGGATTTCATGAACTATCTGATGAATACGCTGAAGTTAAGTGTATTCGGGCTGCTGTGGGGCTTTCCGATCCCGATCATCCTTGCGCTTCTGCTCAACCAGATCCGCAGGACGGGGATCCGAAAGAAGATTCAGCTTCTGATCTATGCACCGAACTTTATCTCGGTCATCGTACTCTGTGGTATGGTCCGTATGTTCCTTTCTCCAGTTGGACCGATCAATTCACTGTTCGGGATTGACACCAACTGGATGACAATGCCGGAAGCATTCCGGACGATCTACATTGCCAGCGGCATCTGGCAGACAGCAGGATGGTCTTCCATTATGTATACGGCGGCGCTGTCCAATGCCAGCAAAGATCTGGAAGAAGCGGCGATCGTGGATGGAGCGAATATCCTGCAGCAGATCCGTTACGTACAGCTTCCTGCGATCAAAGATATCATCGTGATCCAGTTTATCCTTCAGGCCGGCAACATCATGAGCATCGGATTTGAGAAAGCCTATGCGCTGCAGACAGATATGAACCTGCCGGCTTCCGAGATCCTTTCTACCTATGTATACAGACTCGGTCTTCTCAACGGAGACTACGGATATTCAACGGCAGTCGGTCTCTTCAATTCAGTGATCAACGTGATCCTTCTGATCTTTGTGAACTGGGTAGTGAAGAAGTTGAACGACGGCGAAGGATTATAAAAGGGGGATTTGATGATGGAAACGAGAAGAAAAATGAAACTCGGAACATCCGACAAGGTTATTCTCGGCGTCGGATATACGCTGCTCGGACTGTTTGTACTGGCAGTATTTGTTCCCCTGGTATACGTGGTGCTGGCTTCTTTCATGGATCCGAATGTGCTGAACAATCAGGGGCTCAGCTTTAACTTTAAAGACTGGACGCTGGATGCCTACCG
>DWVL01000034.1 GCA_019120275.1 Candidatus Mediterraneibacter excrementavium
AGAAGGTATAAAAAGCATTTTCTGTATCTGATATTTTGTTTATATTTTCTAAATATTCTGTTTATTTATAATTAATTATATTTTTTTCTGATTACGTGTTGACATATTCATTATTATGAGTTATTATAATGACATCAAAAGAACAGAAAATAAAACAAAGGAGGACGGACCACCGAAAACATAATCGTAACCTAATAATTTAAGAAAAGAGAGGTAGAGTCCAATGGGAAGGTAACATAAAATCCGAAAACACTATTCAGATGAATAGTTTTATATAGATAAAAAACAAAATAAAGGAGGCTAGATCCAATGGATGGAATAAGCTGAAAAATCCACTGTACGAAATACCAACGATACAGTGGATTTTTCATGTCCTGTTTTATTTACAGACAGAACGCCGCATACAGCGGGATTGATTTCATCCCGTCCTCATCTTCTCCGAAATTCCTGGCTGTCAACCGGATTGCAGTCTCCGGATGATACATGCGGATGTAATGCTTTATGCTGCGCGCATGCACATTCTCTCCGTATTTCACCTCAACCGGAATCACTTTACCATGTTTCTGGATCACGAAATCCACTTCCGCCTGGGGAGAATCCGATGTCCAGTAATACAGATCATACCCATTCCCCTTCAACGTCTGCGCGACATAATTTTCGGTCAGGGCTCCTTTGTATACATCTGAAAGATCATCCCGAATCATATTTTCGGGCATGATCCCTGCAAACGCAGACAGAAGTCCCGTATCCGCCATATATAATTTGAACGCCGACACATCCCTGAAAACCCGGACCGGCATCTCTCCTCTGGTCACACGGTCCGCCTCAAGCACAACACCCGCCATCACAAGCCAGGCGATCGAGTCTCCGAAAAGTCCTGCTGTTGCACCCTTCCGGATCAGTTTGTACTGAAATTTTTTATTGTCCTTTGCCAGCTGTGCGGGAAGGGAGCGAAACGCATTCTGTATTTTCGTACTTTCCCCGGCTTCCGCGTATTTCGCCATATCCGCTGTATACGCATTCAGGATCATCATCTGAAGTTCCGGAACATTGATCACCGACTGATCTTCGATATATTTCTTCACGGCCGCCGGCATACCGCCCACCAGCATGTACCGCCGCAGCCACAGCAGGAGTTCTCTGTGCGTCTGTTCCGGCATTTGTTCCATACTGCTGAAATGTTCCCTGATAACCGTCACAAGATGACCGTTGCCCATTGCACGAAGGAATTCGTCAAACCGAAGCGGATACATCGTCTTCATGATCACTTTTCCTACAGGGAACGAATATTTTCCCCGGTGTATCGCCACACCAAGCAGGCTTCCCGCCGCCGCGACATGATATTCCGGCGCTTCTTCTGCAAAATATTTCAGAGAAGTAAGCGCACGTTCACAGGCCTGGATTTCATCAAATATGAGGAGCGTCTGTCCCGGAATGATCTTTTCGCTGAAATATTCCTCCAGAAAACGGATCAGACGGTCCGGCTTCAGATCACCATCGAAAAATTCAGCGATAACCGACATCCTTTCAAAATTGATATATATGAAATTCTTATAATACTCTCTTCCGAAATTCTGAAGCGCATATGTCTTCCCTACCTGCCTCGCACCATACAGGACCAAAGGCATACGGTTCCTTTCCATGTTCTTCCATTCCAGAAGTTCTGCAGTAATATTTCGATCCATGGCGATACCTTCTCCCACATCTGATTTAATATAAATGCTATCATATCTCCATCTTTCTTTCAATAAAAAATCACTCTAAAATGATTTTTTCCAGCTAAAATATCATTTTAAAATGATTTTTTATTATTTCTTAACTTCTTTTCAGTCTGTGATACAATATTATCGTTTATTGTTTGAATTCAAACTATTCTATTTCAAACAAACATACTTATATTCTGACGTAAAGGAGATTTTCAGAAATGGAATATTCTTTTCACTACCTTATCATGGCGCAGCAGGCGCTCTTTCAGAAGGAACTTCTCGCCCGGCTTAAGGACACCGACCTGACCAGCGGCCAGCCAAAGATACTGGACTATCTGGCTGATCATGACGGCGCCAGCCAGAAGGACATCGCGCAGGGCTGTCATGTCGAACCCGGCACGCTGACTACACTGCTGAACCGCATGGAAGAGATGGATCTTGTAGAACGCCGCATGCTGAACGGCAACCGCCGGAGCTATCATATTTTCATGACAGAAAAAGGGAAAGCGCACGCTGATCTGACACAAACGGCATTCAAAGAACTGGAAGAAACAGCATTTCACGGCATAACCGCAGAAGAACAGGAACAGTTCATGCACCTCTTTGAACGGATCTTTGAAAATACACTTGCACATAACGAAAAGGACTGATCACCAAAGCAAACCTTGGCACTTCGCCGATCTCCTCAATCCCTTACGTGCTCAGCCTGAACTTCCCGTTTACGCTGGGACAGTTCACTATCGCATTCAGCCTGCTGCTGATCCTGATCCAGCTTGCGATCCTGCGCAGGAATTTCAAAGCGGAGCACGTACTGCAGATCCCGATCTCGATCCTGTTCGGCTGGTTTATCGATCTGACTATGGGGATGCTTTTCTTTGTCAGACCGCACGGCTATATTTCCAGTCTGATCTATCTTCTGACCGGCTGTCTGATCCTGGGATTCGGCGTGTATACCGAAGTCCTGGCAAATGTAGCCATGCTGCCGGGTGAATCTTTCGTCCGCGCCGTCTCTTCCACGTGGAAGACCGAATTCGGCACAACAAAAGTCGCCTTTGACGTATCCCTTACCGTGATCGCCGCTGTACTCTCACTCGTTTTTGCAGGACGGCTGGACGGCGTCCGGGAAGGAACCATCATCGCGGCGCTTCTGGTCGGCTTCATCGCAAGACTGATCGGACGGAAACTCTCCTTCCTGGAAGAAAAACTGTTCAGTTCATCCCGCTTTTCTCCGCCTCGAGCCTGCTGATCACTTTCTGCATCTTGAACGCCGCTCTGCCGCAGGCCGCTGTTAAAACAGCGATCAGCACAGCGAATCCCCAGGCGATCCCAGTGCCCGTAACCCCTCCGATCACTTCTACCAGAAAGCAGATCATCTCCAGCGCGATCACGCCCATGAACATCTTCAGTATCTTCCGGTAATGTCCGATCATGGACTCCGTGTCCGTATACAGTTCGAAAGGGCCATCCGCCGCCCGCTTCCTCAGGATGATCCAGAACCCCCATAGCGCAACAATCTCGATCCCCAGGTCTGCCATCAGTTCCCGATACTCATCGCTGACATGATAAGCGTGGTCTCCAAAGTCGATCTGGTAGATCCACTCCCCTTTCCCGCATTTCTCAAAGCTGTAAAATCCGGCAAAAAATCCTTTCAGTGCCCAACCGTCCGACGCCATCCGGTTCAGCCATTCCGTCTCCGGATCTTTATCAAAATATAACCGGAATCTGATCATAACATCCACCTCCTCATGCGCGGTCCATCAGGCCCGCATTTCCAAGCAGTTCCGCAAGCCGCGCCCGCTCTGTCTCAAATACTTCTTTTCCCGCTTCTGTGATAATATATTCCTTCTTCTTCCTTGACTCAGTCTCCTGGCTCACCACGCGGATCCACCCGCGCTTCTGCATGGTCTGCAACGCTCCGTAGAGCGTACCCGCCCCAAGGCTCACCCGCCCCTTTGTCAGTTCCTCCACTTCCTGGATCACGCCGTATCCGTGATTCGGATGACGTAAGGAAAGAAGGATATAGAAAAAAGCTTCGGTAAGAGGATTATCTTTCTCCGACATAAGACCGCTCCCTTCTCGATATATCGTTCAATGATATATTATGATTATAATATATCATCTCACGTTATATTTGTCAAGAAAAAACGGCAGATCTTTTTTAATATCTGCCGTTTTGCGCGCCGGCTGTGATCACACTTTGAACCGGTATCCCACGCCCCAGATCGTCTCGATATACTGCGGGTGCGAGGTGTCATACTCGATCTTCTCACGGATCTTCTTGATATGCACGGTCACAGTCGCGATGTCGCCCACGGACTCCATATCCCAGATCTCACGGAAGAGTTCTTCCTTCGTATACACATGGTTCGGATGCCCTGCCAGGAATGTCAGCAGGTCGAACTCCTTGGTCGTAAAGGACCGTTCCTCGCCGTTCACCCACACGCGCCGCGCGGTAGTGTCGATCTTCAGGCCGCGGATCTCGATCACTTTATTCTCCTCCACGTTGCTGCCGATCAGCCGCTCATAACGGGCCAGATGCGCCTTCACGCGGGCAACCAGCTCGCTGGGGCTGAAAGGCTTGGTCATATAGTCATCCGCGCCGAGCCCCAGGCCTCGGATCTTGTCGATATCGTCCTTCTTCGCGGACACCATGATGATCGGGGTGTTCTTCTTATCCCGGATCTGCCTGCAGATCTCAAAGCCGTCCACGCCCGGCAGCATCAGATCCAGGATGATCAGGTCAAAGTCCCCGTCCAGCCCCATCTCAAGGCCGGTCTGCCCGTCATTGGCCACTTCCACTTCAAAGCTGCTCAGTTCCAGATAGTCTTTCTCAAGATCAGCGATGCTCTCTTCATCTTCTACGATCAAAATACGCTTACTCATCAATCGGTACCTCCTGATATTTTCTGATCACAAAATACATTGTCGTACCAGCGCCCTCATCACTGGTGGCCCAGATATTGCCTCCGTGCTCCTCGACGATCTTCTTTACAATGGAAAGGCCGATGCCGCTTCCGCCCTTGGATGAATTCCTGGATGCATCCGTGCGGTAGAACCGGTCGAAGATATACGGCAGATCCTTTGCCGCGATGCCCTTGCCATTGTCACCCAGTTCAACCTGAATGAAATCTCCCACATCCTTTATTTCCATCGTCACCTTTCCCTGTTCCTTGTCCATATATTTCAGGGAATTGGAGACGATATTATTGATAACCCGCCTCAGCTGTTCCGGATCCACGATCACCTTGCAGTCCTCCGGCATGGTGTTCCGGTAGGTAAATGCGACGCCCTTTCCATCCAGCTCCATGCGCAGATCCTCCGCACAGTCCTCAAAATAATCCCGCGCCGAAATGGTGGCGAAATTATAGGGAATCCTGTTCGTATCGATCTTGGAATAGAAGGTCAGCTCGTTGATCAGCAGATCCATCTCGCTGGTCTTATTATATATTGTCCGGATATATCTGTCCATCTTTTCCGGCGTGTCCGCCACCCCGTCCATGATGCCTTCCACATACCCCTTGATGGTCGTGATCGGCGTCTTCAGGTCATGGGAAATATTGCTGATCAGCTCTTTATTTTCCCGGTCGAACTGGACCCGCTCCTCCGCCTGGATCTTCAGACGCATGCGCATCTCCTCAAAGTCCTGGCAGAGCTGCCCGATCTCGTCGTCCGACTCCTGCCGGATCTCAAAGTCCAGATTTCCTTCCTTTATGTTGCGCGCCGCCTTCTGAAGCCTTGACAGCGGCACGGACACCGACCGGTAGATCCAGTAGATCAGAAGCGCGGTCGTGATAAATACAAGCAGCATATAGAGCTGCAGCACCTCGCCGGCCTCCCCCGGGCCGATGGCGTACACCGCGATGGTCATGAAAATGACCGGCAGGATCATGACGGTCAGAAAAACGATAACCAGTTTTGTTCTCAGTTTCATGGGCTGTTCCTCTTTTCCGCACAAATATGCGCAAAGTATGTTACCGGATAAAAGAAGCCGGACACATACTCAGATGCGCCCGGCACTCTGAAATACCTGTAAATATTTTACAGATATTTCTTTAATGCGTCAACTTTGTCCAGTTTTTCCCACGGCAGATCCAGATCCGTGCGTCCGAAGTGTCCGTACGCCGCTGTCTGCTTGTAGATCGGCCTGCGCAGGTCCAGCATGCGGATGATGCCCGCCGGACGGAAATCAAAGTTCTCTCTTAAGATCTCCACCAGTTTCTCATCGGACACCTTGCCGGTCCCGAATGTATTTACGGAAATGGATGTCGGATGCGCCACGCCGATGGCATAGGACAGCTGGATCTCGCACCGCTTCGCCAGTCCCGCCGCCACGATGTTCTTCGCCGCGTAGCGAGCCGCATAAGCCGCAGAACGGTCTACTTTTGTACAGTCCTTTCCGGAAAATGCCCCGCCGCCGTGACGCGCCATGCCGCCGTACGTATCAACGATGATCTTACGTCCGGTCAGGCCGCTGTCGCCGTGCGGTCCGCCGATCACGAACCGGCCCGTCGGATTAATGAAAAATTTAGTCACCTCATCGGTCATGCCTTCCGGGATCACCACGTCAAATACATGCTTCTTAATATCCGCATGGATCTGCTCCTGGGTCACATCCGGATCGTGCTGGGTGGAAAGCACCACCGCATCCAGTCGTTTCGGCATATGGTTCTCATCGTACTCAACGGTTACCTGCGTCTTGCCGTCCGGACGGAGATAAGGCAGCGTGCCGTTCTTTCTCACTTCAGTCAGACGGAGTGCAAGTTTATGCGCCAGTGCGATCGGATAGGGCATATATTCCTCCGTCTCATCGGAAGCGTAGCCGAACATCATACCCTGGTCGCCCGCGCCGATAGCGTCGATGTCATCCTCGGACATGGTGTGTTCTTTCGCCTCCAGCGCCTTGTCAACGCCCAGCGCGATATCCGCCGACTGCTCGTCGATGGTCGTGATCACGCCGCAGGTGTCCGCGTCGAACCCGAATTTCCCTCTCGTATATCCGATCTCGCGCACTGTATCGCGCACGATTTTCGGGATATCCACATACGCCTGTGTAGTGATCTCTCCCATAACCATGACCATACCGGTCGTACAGCATGTCTCACACGCCACGCGGCTCATCGGATCCTGCTCCATCAGCGCATCCAGGATCGCGTCAGAGATGGCATCGCACATCTTATCCGGATGGCCTTCTGTAACTGACTCAGACGTAAACAATAACTTCTCCATGTAAACTCTCCTTTCCGCCGGGTTCCCCGGCATGACTTTCTCTTCGGACCGTCTGTCATGCGTCAGTCCGGATCTCCCCGCCGCCCGCATGAAACATGAAATAAGAAAGCAGCCCGCACAAGCGGACTGCCGATATTATCATCCCAACAATCCTCTTATTGTTCGATCACTCGCTCAGGTTGGCACCTTCCTTGTCAGGGGTTGCCGCAGCTTCACAGATCCTTTGTATCTCCACTGCTCTGAATAAGAGAAAGTATTCTATATATTTTTGCTACAGTAAGAAACTTTACTATGTACGATCATAAAAGTCAAGAGAATTTATGGTTTTTTCACTTTTACCGTTCAAAAAAGGATACGGAAAGCTCCGTATCCTTCTGCACATTTCAATTTCAGCCGACTTTCAGCCTGAATTTCTGTATCTCTTTCTCACTCGATACCTTTTCGATCAGACCGCCAAGGCTTCTGAGTTTCTCATCAAACCGCTCATATCCTCTCTGGATATAAACGATATCATCCACGATTGTAATTCCTTCTGCGGCAAGTCCGGCGATACAGAGCGCCGCTCCCGCCCTCAGATCAGGCGCGCTCACCCGCGCTGCTGAAAATTTCTCAACCCCTTCGATGGTTGCGGAATTACCTTCCACTTTGACCTGTGCGCCCATACGCGCAAGTTCAGCCAGATATTTAAAACGGTTTTCAAAAATACTCTCCGTGATCGTGCTTGTGCCTTTTGCCAGGGCGAGCACCACACCGATCTGCGGCTGCATATCGGTCGGATATCCCGGATACGGAAGCGTCTTTACCTGCGTATTTCTCAGACGTCCCTTTGCCACGACGCGGACCGCATCATCAAATTCCTCCACCTCGCACCCGATATCGATCAGTTTGGAGATCGTGGCATCCAGATGCTTCGGGATCACGTTCAGCACAGTGACATCTCCTCTGGTCGCCGCCGCAGCAAACATGAACGTTCCTGCCTCGATCTGATCCGGGATGATGGAATATTCCGTCTTGTGAAGGGAGCGGACTCCCCTGATCTTTATCACATCCGTACCGGCTCCGCGGATATTGGCACCCATGCTGTTGAGGAAGTTTGCCACATCCACGACATGCGGTTCCTTCGCCACATTTTCCATAATAGTAAGGCCCTCGGACATCGCCGCCGCCATCATCACATTGATCGTTGCGCCTACGGACACCACGTCAAAATAGAGATGCGTTCCTCTCAGATGTTCCGCCTCGGCTACGATCTTTCCGTGTTCGATATCCACGTCGGCTCCAAGCGCCCGGAATCCTTTCAGATGCTGGTCGATCGGCCTGCTGCCGATATTGCACCCGCCAGGCAGGGCCACCTCCGCTCTTCTGTATTTCCCGAGCAGTGCGCCCAGCAGATAGTACGATGCCCTGATCTTCTTGATATAATCATATTCTATATCGAAATCAGTAATCGTGCCGCCATTGATCTTCACCGTATGTCTGTCCAGCCTCTGCACGACTGCGCCAATACCACTGATCGCTTCCAGCATGACATTGATATCATTAACATCCGGCAGATTATCGATCAGGACAGTTTCGTCCGTCATGATCGCTGCAGCCAGAATAGCCAGCGCCGCGTTCTTGGCGCCGCCGATCTCCACTTCACCGACAAGCGGATTCCCGCCCTTGATAATATATTGCTCCATATTGCACCTCGACTCTGATCTTAGTTATCCTATCTGTATTTACTTCAGTAATTCAAGTCTGTTATATTTTTGCTCATACGTAATTATTTTAGTGTTCTTCCATGCCGCTTGTCAAGTTTTTTCCTGGAATACATCTCTTTTCTATATTTTTTTACCGCTCTCAGGACATTGCCGATCGTATCTTCGATCCGGCATCCATCCTCACATACCGTAATATCCGCGTACTTTTCAAAATAGGGAACACGCTCGTAATACAGGTCTTTCAGCGACTGCCCTTCCCGGAGAACGACTCCCCGCTTCTTCGGATTACGTATCCGCCTTTTTATTGTCGGATAAGAAGCCTTTAAATATACGACTATCCCGATTTTTTTATAATGTTTCATAGCCTCTTCGCAGTAGATCACACTCCCGCCCGGTGAGATAACGGAGTTTTCCGCCTGGATGGATGCATTGACCCGGTTCTCGATCTCCAGGAATCCATCCTGCCCGACCTCTGCGATGATCTCCCGCAGCAGCTTATGCTCCTGCTCCTGGATCACAAGGTCAACGTCAACGAATTTCATCCCCAGCCGCTTAGCTACCACGATCCCGACTGTACTCTTTCCCACGGCCGGCATTCCGATAAAAATAAGGTTCTTCTTCATATGTGTCCATCTCCTGTCTTCCGTCAGTAAAACCGTCTGTTCCTCCTGCGCCGTCCGCACCGGCGCCTGTATAGTTCTTCGCACAGGATCACTCCTGTCAGATCCCACAGCTGATCCCGGTCCAGATCCTCTTCGTGCGCCGCTGCATTTTCACAGGCTCTCCTGCACATCAGCCGGAGCTGCAGTTTATCCGGATACTGGTCATAGATCATACTGTTTTCATATTCCATACGGTCGCATTCCTCTTCCACATAGGGAAGGATCCGTTTCGGCATATCCGGATACAGGCTCTTCAGGTATTCGGAATCCATACGCTCCGCCCGGTCGTCATCACAGGAAAACAGCAGCGGATATGCCATGTAATACGGCAGTTTCTCATACATGTCTCTTCACTCCCGAAATTGCTTCTATATGGCTACTATATGCGGATACAAATATAGCGGTGAACTGTCACCGCTATGTCTTCCTCTTCTACCGTGTGCTGTGCACCGCCGGTTCAGGACTTTCCCGGAGGATCTTCTGGATTTCCAGACGGGTCTCGCCGATGCCGATGATATCATCCCGCTGGATCACGACCGGTCTGTCGATCCGTACGCCGTTCAGATACGTTCCGTTCCGTGACCCTTCATCTTTCACATAAAGCTTATCGCCACGGCGGAGGATCACGCAATGAAGTTTGGAAACCCTTCCGTCCCCGATGATCGGCAGGAATTTCTCATACATATTTCCGTCCTGGCTCCGTCCGATCCCGACGGAATCATAAAATGTAAAACTGTATTTATCCCAGCTGTCAATATCCTCCATAAGGATCTTCCAGCGAAGTTTCTGCTTCTTCGCACGGCGTTCCTGTGCGGCCGGCGCCTGCGGTGGCTGCTGCCTGCGGCTGCGCCGTACAGGTTCTTCATATTCTTCTTCCTCTTCATCATATCTGCCGCGTCCGCGCCTTCCGTCCGGAACAGCGGCCGCTTTATTTTTCCTGATGCTGACAGCCGACACGCTCAACATGACAGTGCATCCGGCAGCCAGCGCCAACATTACGATCCAATACCACATATTATTTCTCTCCTTCAGATTTTAATACTACTATACTTTTCGCCTGCGGGCAAGTAAAAGGTCATTTTTTGTCAAAACATGCGGTAGTAAAACCCTCCTGTGTGTGTTAGAATATGTGTGGCTGCAACGAATATCCGCAAATCAAAGGAGACGATCATGAGTATCATCCGACCATTTAAGGGGATCCGTCCCCGACCGGATCTTGCCTCTTCGATCGCCGCTCTTCCGTATGATGTGTACAATACCGAAGAAGCGCGCCGGATCGTACAGGCAAATCCCCTTTCATTTTTAAAAATAGACCGGGCGGAAACGCTCTTTCCCGAAGGGATCCATATCTATTCACGGGAAGTTTACGAGAAAGCCAGAGACACGCTGGATGCAATGATCCGGGACGGTGAGTTTATCCGGGACGAAGAACCCTGCTTCTATATCTATGCCCTGACCATGGACGGCCGCACGCAGACCGGTCTGGTCGGCTGCGCCTCCATTGATGATTATGTAAACAATGTGATCCTGAAACACGAGAACACACTGGAAGCGAAGGAAGCGGACCGCATCCGGCATGTAGATACATGCAGCGCCCAGACCGGACCGATTTTTCTGGCATACCGTCCCTGCGAAGAACTGCAGGGGATCATCCGGACCGTCTGTGAAACAGATCCGCTCTATGATTTCACTTCCGATGACAACATCCGGCATCAGGTATGGAAGATCAGCGCCCCCGACTGTATTGAACACATTTCCCGGCTGTTCGCCGGCATTCCGAAGCTGTATATTGCCGATGGCCATCACCGGGCCGCTTCAGCCGTAAAAGTAGGTTTAATGAGACGGGCCGCAGATCCGGACTTTTCCGGAACAGAAGAATACAATTATTTTCTCAGCGTACTCTTCCCGTCGGACGAACTCCATATTTATGACTACAACCGCGTAGTAACCGGCCGCATCGACTGTACATTTGCGGAATTTACTGATATGATAAAAGGCGGATTTGAGATCAGCGAACCGGAAGGAACCCCCTGCAGTCCCGCAGGAAAAGGCGAATTCGGACTCTGCTGGGCAGGAAAATGGTACAGAATGAAGGCAGATCCCTCCCTGTTTACCGGCGATCCGGTGAACGATCTGGATGTCTCCATCCTGCAGGACCACATTCTGGAACCCGTCTTCGGGATCCGGGATCCGAAGAAAGATCCGCGCCTTAGCTTCATCGGCGGCATCCGCGGATTAAAGGCACTGGAACAGGCCGTGCAGACAGGCGGCGCTGCTTTTGCCATGTATCCCACTTCCATGGACGAACTGCTTTCTGTAGCAGACGCCGGCAGGCTGATGCCTCCGAAATCCACCTGGTTTGAACCGAAACTTCGCAGCGGACTTTTTATCCACCGCTTCTGAACTATCAATTTAAGGAGATGTTTTTATATGGAAAGAAACGAACTTTGCTGGTGCGGCAGCGGGAAAAAATATAAGAAATGCCATATGCCCATCGAAGAGAAAATGATGCTCCACGCAGAAAAGGGCGAGATCGTCCCCACCCGCGCACTGCTGAAGACACCGGAGCAGATTGAAAAGATAAAGATCAGCGCTGCACTCAACACTGCAGTCCTTGACGAAGTGGCCAGACATATCCATATCGGAATGAGCACCGCCGAGATCGACGATATCGTATACCGCTATACGACCGAGCACGGCGGCATCCCGGCCCCGCTCAACTATCAGGGTTTCCCGAAGAGCGTATGCACCTCGCTGAACAATGAAATCTGTCACGGAATCCCGGACGAGAATATCATCCTTCAGGAAGGCGATATCATTAACGTCGACGTATCCACCATTGTTGACGGATACTTCTCTGACGCTTCCAGAATGTTCAAAATGGGAAAAATCTCCGACCGGGCAGAAAAACTGATCCGCGTCACGGAAGAATGCGTGGAACTGGGTCTTGCAGCCGCAAAGCCGTGGGGACATCTGGGCGACATCGCTGATGCCATCAACACACATGCACAGGCCAACGGATACTCCGTTGTTGAGGAGATCGGCGGACACGGCATCGGCCTTGCATTCCACGAAGATCCGTTCGTCAGCTATGTAACGCCAAAAGGCAGCGAAATGCTCCTGGTTCCCGGCATGATGTTTACCATCGAGCCAATGATCAACGAAGGCAGTCCTGATTTCTTCGTAGACGAAGACAACGGCTGGACTGTGTACACCATCGACGACGGACTTTCCGCTCAGATCGAATACATGGTGCTGGTTAAAGAAAACGGTATTGAAGTACTGACAAAATAACTTCAGTTTGGGACGTAGTAAAATTGAATTTTACTACGTCCCAAACTGACTTTTGCCCTGTCCCTAAATCAGGCATAATGCCTGACTCTTAAATTGATGCCCATAGATTCCGCCAGTTTCCGGCTGGCTTCTATATCTTTTTCCGGTAGCACGTCAACCACAGTAAAGCGTACGTCCGGTATCTGCTTCGCACATTCTGCCGCGAAATCCAGCATGCCTTCAAAAGCATGGTCGAATTTCGGCCGTGTTACAGCTTCGTACTCTTCCGCTGTCGGCGCATTCAGACTGATCGATACGCAGTCCACGGCCTGCGCCAGTTCCGGGACCACATCCCGGCCATGATAGAGATTGGCCAGTCCGTTGGTATTCACGCGGATCCCGACTCCGTATTTCTTCTTTGCATACTGCGCCGACCGGATCAGGATATCCAGCGCACAGGTCGGTTCGCCATAGCCGCAGTACACCAGTTCATCGTAACCTGTAAAATCAAAATCATCCAGAGCTGCTGTCACTTCTTCCAATCCCGGATCTGTTTTATGCCAGAGCGTATCCGCCGAATCTCCCACACTGTCCTGATGGCTGCGGATGCAGAATGTGCATGCACAGTCGCATTTATTTGTCAGATTTACATATACCTGGTTTTTATAAGTGTACAAAATATCTGCCATTCTATCTTTCCTTCCTTTCCCCGGCCCTTACTGTATTCCGAGCAGCATCCGGATCCGCGTATTCGCGTGTGAGCGTTCCAGCAGGACCGCTGCAGCGTAAAACAGCACCGCACTTCCGCCCGACTGGATCAGGCTCCCCGCCAGGGACATCAGCGGCGCCGCAAAAGACCCGAAGAGCAATCCCTCCGCCACGTAGTAGCCTGCCGCCGAGATAACCAGAGCGATCACCGGAGCCGCCATGTTCCGTGCACTCAGAAGTTTCCCGCTCTTCTCTGAAAAAGGAAGGACGATCAGCATTTTGATGATAACGGTTGCCGGCATCCACATGGGCGCCGTCAGCAGATCCGCCAGCCCGCCTCCGATCGCCGCAGCCGCCAGAGCATATGGCCTTGGAAGGAATACGGCGGCCAGATAGATCAGCACGTCTCCGAAATGGATATAGCCTCCGTTTGCCCCATACGGGATATGACAGATATACGCAGTCATAACCGCGATCATAGCCGCGAAAATCCCGGTTGTAACAATTTTAAGTGTACGATTTCGCACAAAACCATCTCCTCTCTTTTCCGCATTTCACATTTATCTGAACGTCTGTCTGATCACACATCTGATCCTCAGGCGCCCGCCAGCCGGTTCTTCTCTCCCAGCATCCACAGATACTGTTCATATTCCACCCCGTCATTTCTCGGCACACCGTCCCGGACCGCATCTTCGATCGCCCGCTCGATCATAGCGCCGGCCAGCGCCATACTGTCCGAAAGACGGTCTCCCCGGGCCCTGCCTGCCGCCACAACGGACGCAAACAGGTCACCGGTTCCGGAATAACTGTCGCCGATAAACGGAAATGCCGCGAATGCGGTTCCTTCCTCTGTCACTGCCAGGTTTCCCATCATCTCGCGTCCGTCCGTTTCTTCTCTGTAACGGATCCCCGTGACCACCGCCTCTTTCGTTTTTCCCGTCATCAGCTCCCTGGCCATCTCCTCCGCCGCGGTAATGATCTGTTCCTTCCTGCGTATTTTCTCTGTCATCCGGCAGTCTCTGTCTGTCAGCAGGCACAGCTCCGTAAGATTCGGCGTAATAATATCCGCCCGCGCAGTCAGTTCTTTCATCTCCGATTCCATACGGGACGTAAATACCGGATATCGGACGCCATTGTCTCCCATCACCGGATCCACCAGCAGAAATGTATCTTCTCTGCAGAAGATATCCAGAAACTCCAGCACTTTCCGGATCTGATGCTCTCCAGATATGAATCCGGTATAGATGCCGTCAAAATGAACATCCATCTTCTGCCATTCTCTGGTAATATTCTCCATCCGGTCTGTATAATCATCATAGTAATAACAGGGATATCCCGTCTGGGCGCTGAGTATCGCCGTCGGCAGCGGACAGGGCTGGACCCCCATTGCCGCGACCGCCGAGATCGCTGCTGTCAGCGAACATTTCCCAAAACCGGACAGATCATTGATCACCGCTATTTTCTTCGTCATATCCTTTACTCCCGTTTAATCTTCATTTCCAATTACCCGGTCATCTTAGCACTCATCTGGTTATGCTAAAACAGCCAGTTATTTAATATTTAACCAGGCCAGTTTGTCCAAAAAGAAGCCGGACCTCTTCCGGTCCGGCCCCTGTACCGATCAGAATTCGCTCGCATTTATCGGTTTCAGCACGATTGCGGAATGGCGTCCCATATTCAGGACGACCTCTCCATTCTCCACGATATATTCATCATATGCCGTTGTATACCCTTCCTCGTGCGTATACATCAGCCGTTTCATACGTCCTTCCTTGCGGACGCCCGAGAACCATACCGGCACGGTAATGCTTTTCAGTTCCTTGCTGTTATTAAGCACGACTACGATCTGCTCATCCTCCTGGAAGCGTGCATATGCCAGTATATTATGGTCTGCATGCAGAAGTTTTATCGAGCCTTTGCGGAGCGGCTTTTCCTCCTTATGGATCCGGATCATTTCCTTGTGGAACGCAAGAAGTTCTTTATCTTCCTTTCCCCACGGATAAGTCCTGCGGCTGTCCGGATCGGTAAATCCGCACAGGCCCGCCTCGTCGCCATAATAAATGGTCGGCGCTCCCACCCAGGTGAACTGGACAGTTACCGCCTCCCTGAGGACCGCCTGGTTGATGCCCTCCTCAGCCGCTTTGTGTCCGACATGCTCCGCCCGCCCGACGATATGATTCGTCCGGGTCAGAAATCGGGAATGATCGTGATTGGACAACTCATTCATCGCCACCTGCAGAGACGGCGTCAGCATACTTGCCATAAAATGACGCATGGCGCCGACGAAATTGTCCGGATTCCCCCACAGATCGGTACGGCGCTCATCACTGTGCTTCTCCATCCCGGTCAGGAACCAGGTAAGCGGCTCCATAAATGCGTCGTAATTCATCACGCTGTCCCACTCATCGCCCTGCAGCCATTCCACAGGATCCCCGTAGTGCTCTGCCAGGATGATCGCATCGGGATTCGCGCTTTTTACTTCTTTCCGGAACCTTTTCCAGAACATATGGTTATATTCATTGCTGCACCCGAGGTCCGCCGCAACATCCAGTCTCCACCCATCCGCATTGTACGGAGGCGAAACCCATTTCTTTCCGATGTCCATAATATACTGCTCAAGTTCCGGCGAGTCCTCATACGCCAGCTTCGGCAGTGTATCATGCCCCCACCAGCCGTCATAACTTCCGTTGTAAGGCCACGCTTCCGGACGGTCATCATGAAAATGGAAGAAATCATGATACGGACTGTCTTCACTTACATAAGCGCCTTTCGGATATTCCGGACGCTGCTCGTAGATCCGCTCGCGGTCCAGCCATTTGTTAAATGACCCGCAGTGATTGAACACCCCGTCCAGGATCACCCGCATCCCCCGCCTGTGCATCTCTTCAACCAGACGGATAAACAGACGGTTGCTGGCTTCCAGATTGCGGATATCGCCCACACGCTTCTGGTATTTCGTCGCACAGACATTATCCTGCGCGCCGTCCGGCAGGACCTCGCCGCCATCCGCCGCGATCACACCGTAATGAGGATCGATATAATCATAATCCTGAATGTCATACTTATGGTTGGACGGCGATACGAAAAGCGGATTAAAATAAATCACCTCAATCCCCAGATCCTGCAGATAATCAAGCTTATCCATTACCCCCTGCAGATCACCGCCATAGAAATTCCGGATATCAAGGGACGCCGGCACCTGTTCCCAGTTCCTGATCTTCCTGGCCGGCGCTCCGATATAAATGTACTCTCCGTCCTCCACATCATTGGACGGATCACCGTTATAAAACCGGTCCACAAATATCTGATACATAACCGCGCCCTTCGCCCACTCCGGCGTCCTGAATCCAGGCACGATAATAAACTGATAATAATCCTCCCTGTGGTCGGACACGCCGTACCGGTTAAAAAACCAGATCTGTTCCCCGCTCTTGATCTCGAAAGAATAATAGAACGGGTCCACGCCCAGCTGCCATTCGATCTCATAGTAATCGAACTCATTTCCGGAACGGATCTTCCACATCGTGTAACTTCTTTCTCCAACGAGAAGGCACACTTCCTCCACGTCATTGTGCGCTGTGCGGAAACGCAGCCGGATCCTGTCGTTCTTCTCCGGTTCAGCCGGGATCACATAATCCTGCGTACCGTCACAGAACAGCGCATCTCTGTTCATAAAATTATGCCTCCTCTTTCCCACCATCGTCAAAGAGTTCTTCAAACTCCGCTCTCGTGATTTTTTCCTTCTCGAGCAGAAGCTGCGCACAGGCATCCAGCACATGGTGGTGCTCACTGATGATATTGCGCGCTTTCACATAACATTCATCGATGATCCTCTTCACTTCTTCATCGATCGTACCGGCCACTTTCTCGCCATAGCCTCTCGACATATGGCCGAAATCACGGCCGATAAACACTTCGTCGCTGTCATTGTCATAATTGATCAGTCCAAGGCGCTCAGACATACCGAACTTGGTGATCATGGATTTGGCAATAGCCGTCGCCTGCTTAATATCCTGGGAAGCCCCGGTCGTGATATCGTCAAAGATCTCCTCTTCAGCGACACGCCCTCCGAGCGCCACTGTGATCTCCTGCAGCATATGCCCCTTCGTATTGAACATATCATCCCGCTCCGGAAGAGGCATGGTGTAGCCGCCCGCCCCGCCGGTCGGAATAATGGAAACACTGTAGACCGGCCCGACATCCGGGAGCACATGGAAGAGGATCGCATGCCCCGCTTCATGATAAGCTGTAATGCGGCGTTCCTTTTCAGACACTACCCGGCTCTTCTTCTCCGGCCCGATGCCAACTTTCACAAATGCATGGCGGATGTCCTGCTGCTGCACATATACACGGTTTTCCTTTGCAGCCAGGATCGCCGCCTCATTGAGCAGATTTTCCAGATCGGCGCCCGTGAATCCGGCCGTCGTCTGCGCGATCTGCTTCAGATCCACATCATCACCCAGCGGCTTATTTCTGGCATGGACTTTCAGGATCTCCTCCCTGCCGGCCACATCCGGACGTCCGACAATGACATTCCGGTCAAAGCGTCCCGGACGCAGGATCGCCGGATCCAGAATATCTTTCCGGTTGGTCGCCGCCATCACGATAATCCCTTCATTGACGCCGAATCCGTCCATCTCTACCAGAAGCTGGTTCAGCGTCTGCTCTCTCTCATCATGTCCGCCGCCCAGACCGCTTCCGCGCCGTCTGGCAACCGCATCGATCTCATCGATAAATACGATGCAGGGCGCGTTTTTCTTGGCATCCTGGAAAAGGTCGCGCACGCGGGATGCGCCTACGCCGACAAACATTTCCACAAAATCCGAACCAGAAATGCTGAAGAAAGGCACGCCTGCTTCACCGGCCACCGCCTTGGCGAGCAGCGTCTTTCCGGTTCCCGGAGGTCCCTCCAGCAGAACGCCTTTGGGGATCCTTGCCCCGACCTGCACATATTTCTTTGGAGCTTTCAGAAAATCCACGATCTCCTCCAGCTCTTCTTTCTCTTCCTTTAAACCGGCCACATCTGCAAATGTCACCCGGACCTCGTTCTGGCCCGCCATCCGCGCACGGCTTTTACCGAAATTCATAGCCTTCGCATTCGCATTTCCTCCCTGCCGGTTCATGAGGAAGAACAGCAGCAGCACCGCTCCCAGCGTCATGATAAGCGGAAGCAGCACCGTTGTGATCATGGAATCCTCCGGGATGGCCGACATTGTATACACAACGTCATTTTCATCCAGAAGCGTCTCCACTTTTTCCACATCCGATACATTGACGGTCTTCGTACCTTCTTCGTCCTTCAGCATAAAGGACACCGTACCCGTGGGCACGGCGCTGTTCAGATCAATGTATACGTCCGTTACGTTCTCCGCCTTCACTTCGGACACAAAATCCGTATATGTCATCTCCTGCCGGTGCACCTGCATCCGGCTCGCCATCCAGAGTGCCGCAACAACGACAATGATAAACATCAGCACTGTCGAACCGTTGACGCTCCCGTATTTTTTCTTATTATCCAAAACCTATACTCCTTCCTGCTACTCCAGGCCTTCCACCACACCGATGTACGGAAGATTCCTGTATTTCTGGGCATAGTCAAGTCCATAGCCCACGATAAATTCATCCGGCACTTCAAAGCCGCAGTAATCCGCTTTCACATCTTTCTCCCGGCGCTCCGGCTTGTCGAGAAGCGTACACAGCCTGATGCCGGCCGGATTTCTCTTTCTCAGGACATCCATCAGATAATACAGTGTATTCCCTGAGTCCACAATATCTTCCACGATCAAGACTTCCTTATCCTCGATCGTTTCATCCAGATCTTTGGCGATGCGCACGACTCCGCTTGACTTTGTTCCGTCGCCGTAGCTGCCCACACACATAAAATCCATGGTCACCGGCACAGTAATGCGTTTTGCCAGTTCACACATGAAAAATACGCCGCCTTTCAGCACACAGATCAGATGGACCTGCTTTCCCGCATAATCTTCACTGATCTTTTTTCCCAGTTCCCTGATCCTTTCATCTACTTTCTCTTCCGGGATCAATACCCTGATCGTCTCTGACATCTGTTCTTTCCTCCGTTATCTTTATCTCCAGGATCCTTTTCGTACTGTCCTTTACGTAATACGCCGGGTTCAGCCTGTGTCCCGGGATCCACACGATTTCCGGTCCGTCGGCTATCAGCCGGAGCTTTTCCCGCTCTTCGCGCGGGATTTTTTCATTGATAAAGTATGATTTTAATTTCTGCCTGTTTCCCCCGGCATCTATTTCCAGATAATCGCCGGGGCGCCTCCCCCTTACAGAAAGGCCATGTTTTATTATATCATAATCCATCCATTTCGTGTATTTTTTTTGCGGAATATCCTTCCCCTCCCTGACACTGTCCCGTGGGACCAGACGGCAGGTTATGCGGCAGTTCTTATCTTCCCCGCCGCAATCCGGAAGGACGGTTTCGCCCGGAATCTCCAGAATGGTTTCTTCCGCCGCATCCGGCATTCCTCCGGTCCTGCCGGGGCCGGCTTTCCCCGTGCGGCTGATCTCCACCCCCTCATAAACCCGGACGGCTGATACCCTGCCCGGCAGATCCACACGCCGGCCATTCTGTCTGTCCAGCAGTTCCAGCACATTTTTCACATGCACTGCAGAGATATCTTTCTCTGTTCCGAGCATCTCCGCGATACAGCGTCTGACAAGCTGCTTCTTCACAGCCGTCTGCTCTTCCTCCAGCGCGGCTTTGTCAAGAATGCTCCCGCCGTCTCCGCCTCTTCGCACACAGCTCCTGTACGCCCGCTCCGTTTCCTGTTCCAGCAGTTCCCATAACTCCCGCGCCTGGGCGGACAGTTCGTTCAGATGTCCTGCAGTCCCGGGATTAACCTGTTTCTCCAGGGACGGGATCACATGGTGGCGGATCCGGTTTCTTGTGTAATCATCCGCTTCATTTGTGGCATCCGTACACCAGCCAAGTCCCTGTTCACGGAGAAATCCCTCGATCTCATCCCTGCCCGCCCAGAGAAGCGGGCGGATCCATCTCCCGCGGACCGGCCAGATCCCGCACAACCCGCGCAGTCCGGTTCCCCTGGCTATATTCAAGAGAACCGTTTCCGCATTGTCGTCCCGGTGGTGTGCAGTAGCGATCCTTGCATGCATTTCGCCCGCACACACTTTTTCAAAGGCCTCCCGGCGCACCATGCGCCCGGCCTCCTCCAGAGATTGTTTCCGCTTTCCGGCAATTAATTCCACATTTTCATGAAAAACCACGCATTCCACCTGAAAACGTCCGCAGATTTCCCGTACATACCGTTCGTCCGCATCCGCATCCGCACCGCGCAGTCCATGATTGACATGACACGCTTTCACGGTAAAACCCATGCGTTCCCGCAGAGCGCAGAGCACAAAAAGCAGGCATACCGAATCCGCTCCGCCCGATACGCCCGCAACTACGACATCGCCCTCTCCGGCCATGCCCAGCTTCTTCATATATCTCTCTGTCTCTTCCAAAAATCCGCTCATCATATGTAAACTATAACCAATCCATTTCAAAAAGTAAAGAGGCTGCGTCTGCCGTTCACGCACATCCGGCTATTGTTCACGCCAGATGCCGACCGCCAGAACCGTCATGTCGTCCGCCGGCTCCTTCCCTGTCCATGCAAGCACCTGTTCCAGCACATGGTGCGCCATCTCCCGGGGATTGCGTATATCGCTTCCCTGGATGATCGTTTCCAGCAGGATATCCTGTTCCCCCACCGGCAGGGCGTCCAGGATCCCGTCCGTCACCATGATCACAAAATCTCCGTCATCAAGCGTCCGCGTCACCGCATCGATCTCTATCCGGTTCACTACGCCGACCGGCAGGCTCGATGAACTCAGATGTTCCACCTGGTTACCCTTCTTTATAAATGTAGACGACGCCCCTGCTTTGGTGATCTCACATTCCCCGGTATACAGATCAAATACCGTCATATCCACCGTCGAATAATGGATCTCTTCCCGGCCCATGACCAGCGCGGCATTCAGCATGCGGATCGCAGCTTTTTCCGGAAATCCCGCGCCTAAAAGCTCCTCGAGGAGTTCGATGACCATCGCACTCTCCCGGCACGCATCCTCTCCGGCCCCCATGCCGTCCGACAGGATGGCCGCCTGCCGGCCGCCGGGCATGTCCAGCAGCGCAAAATTATCCCCCGATATCCGCGAACACCCTTTCCCGATCCTGGCCGTACCCTGCATCGTATAAAATGCCGGGCCTTCCATGCATACAACCGTTGTATATTCCTGGCCGATCATCCCCATGCTTCCTCCGGGCAGGATAAAGCTGCGCCCTGTGGATTCCGCGGCTGTTTTAGCCACTTCCTTTACCGGTATCTTCCGCCCGTCAAGCGTTCTCGCCATCACGTGTATCTCATATTTTCCCTTCCTGTTTATAAAGAAATTGATATTCAGCACCCGCAGTCCTTTCTTCCTGAGCGCTGTTCCCAGTTTCTTTTTCAGCCTTTCATCCGTATGGATGCTGTTCTCCAGTTCTCTTGCAGCGCTGCGGATCATATCCGCAAATGTATCCATCTGGATGACACAGCATTCCCGGCTCCTGGCCATCCTGCCTGACCAGATGATATTCTGTCTCGCCTCGCGGAATCCGGCCAGCATCTCCCGCAGAAAGCGGGGCGCCATCACACACCGCTGCATCAGTCGGCGCTTGACTTCCGTATTCAGTTCGTTTCCATAATGGTCCACAGCTGAAAGGATATCATACCCCATCTGATACGTGTGGATAAAATTCTCTCCCCAGCACCAGCCGCACTTTTCACAGCGTCCGCATACCTTCTCCCGCACGCCGGAAAACATCTCCTCCACCTCTTCGTCAGAAAAAGCGTTTTTCTTTTCCTCCAGGCCGAGAAACGTCTGCGACAACCGCTGCAGTGAATCCGCATATTTCTCTATCTGCTCCACATATGGGCTTTCGTGAAGCATCTGCCCTCCACCCATATCTCCCTCTCCCTTCACACGGCCTGCAGCACAGGCTGCCGCCGGATTTGCCACGCAAAAACTCCGGGAGAATTCTCCCGGAGTCTTCATTCGTAATCAATCTATTCAGACGGCTTGAATACGATCTCATTCGGATCCACAAGGTTCAGCTTGTCCTCCGCCATTTCTTTAATGTAATCATCCGTCTTAACATATTCTTCAAATTCATCAATTTCGCCGGCACGTTCCTTTTCTTCCCGGATCTGTTCCTTCAGCTCCGCCTCCTGTGCCTTGTACTGCGCGTTCTTCGCCTGAAGCCGCACCGAACTCACCGCCAGCGCACCGGTCAGACATACAAGCACTGCACAGATCATAAGGATGCTCCTTTTATAACGCCTCAGCTTCCGATTCCGTCTGCCGCCGCGCACATCCGTTCCTGCCTGTTTTCTTTTCTTCATCAATACTCCACCCTGTATATTAATATTTTATACACCCCGTTAACAAAAACATTTTATCTTTTTTCCCGGTACTTTTCAAGCCTTTTCTTAGCCTTTATGTAAATTTTACCGGACAGCCGCAGGATCATCCCTGCCGCTCCCGCGCCAATGACCGCTCCGAATATAAAATACCACCTTATCCGTCCATATGAGGTCAGATACATTCTCCTGAAAAGGTAGATGCTGGCGCCGATCCAGAATATCAGATCCTCCACCCCCACAGCAAGCATACTGTGGCGGATCATTCTCCGTATGTATCCGAGCAGACAGTATCCGAGCAGGATCATCGCGCCGCTCAAAACCGCGTACAGGAAGACCGCCGCCTCATTGCCGATCCCCGCTATCATCCTCTCGCGCCCTACTTAAAAAGCCTGGACAGGAATCCCCCGTCCGCTTTCCCGGTCTGAGCAATCCCGGAATACGCAATACTGTCAATATTTCCGGACAGATCGACCTCCCCTTTTTCCACACTCAGACGATTGACATGCAGATCTGTGCCTTTGACCATCAGCATTCCCTGTTCTGTCTCCAGGAGGATCTCGTTCAGATCAAAAGACAGCACGTCCAGAACTCCTGTCACCATACTGGTTTTCCTGTTATTCACCACAAGCTTGTGCGGCTTCGGCGTCCTCTGTTCTTCCATCCGCATCCCTCCCCACATCTGATATATATGAGGACAGCGCAGGATTTATACCTACAGATATCTGAAAAGTTCTGACGCCTCTTCTTTTTTCGTCGTATCCTGAAGTTTCAGGACCTCAGCCCGGACCGTGCGCGTTCCGAACTGAATCTCGATCACATCGCCCGGCTTTACCTGGACCGACGCCTTCGCCGGTTTGTCATTCACCATAACGCGGCCGGCATCACAGGCTTCATTTGCCACAGTCCTGCGCTTGATCAGTCTGGATACCTTTAAAAATTTATCAAGTCTCATTTGCCTCTCCCTTCCGGTTAAATCGTCCGGCTGGCCCTGCATATACGGGATCACAGCAGACGGTGCTTACCAAAAAGGCACCTGCGATGTTCTCATCACAAGTGCCTGCATAGTCATTTATTCTTATCCGATGGATTAGTTGATCGCGTCTTTTAAAGCCTTGCCTGCTTTGAACTTCGGAGCCTTACATGCTGCAATCTTCATTGTCTTGCCTGTCTGCGGATTTCTTCCTTCTCTTGCAGCTCTCTCGCTTACTTCAAATGTTCCGAAACCTACAAGCTGTACTTTGTCGCCTTTTTTAAGCTGATCAGTAACAACATCGATAAAAGCTTTCAGTGCTTTTTCTGAATCTTTTTTAGAAATTTCTGCCTGCTCTGCAATTGCTGCGATTAATTCTGTTTTGTTCATGGATAAATTCCTCCTCTTTATTGTACATACATACAATATTCATACTGATTTTTAAACGGAAAAACGCCTAAAACGACATTTTCCCGCCTTTATGTATTGTTATAACGGTTCATGCCATCTTTGTCAAGAATTTTCACCGTTTTTTGCGCTATTCTACCGTATTTGCAACAACTTTACGCCATTACGGGTTTCAGCGCTTCCGAAAGCTTCTCTTTCTCTGCTTCCGCCTCTGCCAGATCCTTTCCGAGCGTGGTGTAATAGATCTTGATCTTCGGCTCCGTACCGGACGGACGGACGATCACTGTCTCGTTGTTCTCCAGCTTGTAAATCAGAACATTCGCGGCCGGAAGTCCGGTCTCCTCCGGTTTTGTATAGTCTGTTACAGATACGACTTTATAGTCCGCGATCTCTGTCAGCGGATTATCCCGCAGTCCCTGCATGATCCCTGCCATCTTGTCCATTCCGCTCAGGCCCGGGAACTCGAAGCTGTCCACCTTGTTCAGGTAGCGGCCGTACTGTGCATAGATCTCTTCCATTCTTGCCTTCAGGGAGCTGCCGATGCTTCTGTAGTAAGCCGCCATCTCACAGATCAGCATGGAGCCGATGACCGCGTCTTTATCGCGCACATACGGTCCTGCAAGATATCCGTAGCTCTCCTCGAATCCGAAGATAAAGCGGTCAACCTCGCCCGCCTCTTCCAGCTGTGCGATCTGGTCGCCGATCCATTTAAATCCGGTCAGCACATTGCGGAGCTCCACGCCGTAGTGCTCTGCCACCGCGTCCGCAAGCGGAGTGGATACGATCGATTTCACCGCAACCGGATCCGCCGGCATGGTTCCCTTTTCGATTCGTCCCGCACAGATATAGTCCAGCAGGAGTACGCCCACTTCATTGCCGCTCACCAGCTCATAAGAACCGTCCGGGCATTTCATGGCGATCCCCACGCGGTCTGCATCCGGGTCCGTCGCCAGCATCAGGTCAGCGCCTGTCTCTTTGGCAAGGTTCAGTCCCTGCTCCAGCGCAGCGAAGATCTCCGGATTCGGATAGCTGCATGTAGTAAAGTAACCGTTCGGATACTCCTGATCCGGAACGATCGTGATATCCGTAATACCAATATCTTTCAGCACCTGGGTCACCGGCATCAGACCGGATCCGTTCAGCGGGCTGTACACCAGCTTCAGTCCGGCGGTCCTGCACAGTCCCGGACGGACCTGACGGGATTCGATCGCGTCATAAAGCGCCCTCTTGCAGTCCTCGCCGACAAACCGGATGAGTCCTTCCTCTACGCCCTGGGCAAACGGCATATATTTCGCACCTTCCAGGATATCCGTTTTCTGGATCTCCTCGTATACGATCGCTGCAGCATCATCTGTCATCTGGCAGCCGTCCGGTCCGTATGCCTTATATCCGTTATATTTTGCAGGATTGTGGGATGCAGTCACCATAACGCCCGCATTACAGTTGTAGTAGCGTGTCGCGAAAGAAAGCGCCGGCACAGGCATAAGAGAGTCATAAATCCTTACCTTGATGCCGTTGGCCGCCAGAACGCCCGCCGCTGTCTTGGCAAACACATCGCTCTTGATGCGGCTGTCATAGCTGATCGCAACAGTCTGCGTACCGCCCTGCGTCCTCACCCAGTTGGCAAGTCCCTGTGTCGCCTGGCGGACTACATAAATGTTCATACGGTTCGTTCCTGCCCCGAGGACGCCGCGCAGTCCGGCTGTTCCGAACTTCAGCGCCACCGCGAAACGCTCCTTGATCTCATCATCGTTACCTTCGATTTTCATTAATTCCGGCTTCAGATCCGGATCTTCCAGATCAGCCGCCATCCAGCGCTTATACTCTTCCTGATACATTTTGACCACTCCTGTTGTTTTTCTAAAATTTCTCTGGTGATTTTTCTCAAAAATCACGCTAAATCCAGTATTAATATATCATGTTTTCACGAAAACAGCAACCGTCCGCCATCAGATATCAATGGAAAAAATCTGTTGGAGAAAAGCCTTCTTTTCCCCGCACTGGCGGAGGACAAGGCCCAGTTTCTCCCGATTCTTTTCCGGGATCCACGCCTTGTTGGAATGGTAATAGCCGCTGGCCGTCTTCCAGTATTTTTCCGGATACGCCAGCATCAGTCCGATATACTCCCTCTCTTCTGGGCGCAGCATGCGTATGCTCTCATATGCCCCAAGAAGTTTTTGTCCTGTTTTCTGTTTCCATGAATATTTTTCCATGACTTTTCTAAGAAAGTAATACAGATCATAGACCTGGATCCCCCTCTTCATATGTTCAAAATCCGTAACCGCAGTGTCATTTCCGCAGATCAGGAGGTTGTGATAATTATAGGCCCCGTGGAGCAGACGCCCCTCCCCGGCTTCCGCCGCGTACAGAGCCGGACATCCGGATAATTCCATCCGTTCCGCCACGCGCTCCGCAATTCCGTACATCTGCTCAAAGCTGTCGAGAAACAGATATTCAAATTCATTTTTGACGGCACGCCCTCGCATAAAGCGACGGACTTTTTTCAATTCACGGTTATGCCGCCGGATCTCTTCCATCGGAGGCGTCGCCTGCCTGACCGCATCCGGAAATACACAGCACAATTCCCGGATCTGCCCGTCTCCAAGTTTTTCATGAAGCACTGCAAGCTGCCCTGCCGCGCGCACGGCTTCCTCCTCCTGCCGGACATCGCATTCTCTTCCGCAATACCATTTTCTGAGCATATATCTGCGCCCGTCTCCCGCATCGGCGAGGATCTCCCCTTCTTTTGTGCAGACCGGCGTGTCAACTTTTATATTTCCGGACGTTTCCAGACGACTGAGAACCTGATACAAAAAGAGGGCGTGCCGTTCCGACATTTTCGTCTCTCCAAACAGCATCGTCCCCTCATTCGTATCGCAAAAAAACGCACCCCTTATCTTTCGGGTGCTCCTCACTTCCAGATCATACTTTTCCAATACTTCCAGTTCGTATTCTTCTCTCATGGCTGCCCCCTGTCAACGCCTGTTCTGACTCTCTCTAATCTATGACAGGGGCAGCCCGAGTATGATCATAAATCCAGTTTTTCTTTCACATAATCGCAGAGAATATCTTTCCGGTTGCGCTCCGGATCATCGATCACGTATTCCAGCAGTTCACTGAGCATATTTCCCATCTCCCGTCCGGGACTCATCCCCAGATCCATCAGATCCCGTCCGCTCACAGCCAGCTGGCGGAGCGTCACGCACTGGTCCTCAAGGAGGATCTTCTGATACAGAACCCGTACAGCTACGATATTCTCGATCTTCTCACGCTTCCGGTACGGACTCTGCGCCTTTACATCCGCCAGCCGCACAGCCAGATAATACGGGAATAGTTCTACGCCAATACGGTTCATGGCGCGCCGGACATTTTTCGGCGTCGCCTCCATGCGATAGTCGTGGTAGCAGACAAGCCGGGTCACCTTCCGGATCGTATCATTGTCAAACTTCAGCCTGCGCATCACCCTTCTGGCTATTTCTTCGCTGATCAGCGCATGCCCTTTGAAATGATCCCTTCCGGCTTCATCCGTGGTCTTTGACTCCGGTTTGCCCATATCATGGAACAGCATGGTCAGCCGCAGGACTTTATCTCTCTTCACATTTTTCATCGCACGCAGCGTATGCTGTGCCACGTCATATTTGTGGTGCGGCGTATTCTGCTCTACTCCGGTCATGGCGTCCCACTCCGGCAGGATCACCTTCGTGATGCCCAGTTCACAGGCGTCCTGTATCCGTTCCGGATGCGCCGACACCAACAGCTTCACCAGCTCAGCCTGTATCCGTTCTGCACTGATACGCCCGAGACTGGGAGCCATCTCTTTCACCGCTTCAGCTGTCTTCTTCTCAATCGGGAAATTCAGCTGTGCGGAAAAACGCACCGCCCTCAGGATCCTCAGTGCATCTTCGGAAAACCGCTCCACCGGATCCCCCACACATCGGATCAGATGATGATTCAGATCCTGCATACCCCCGAAAACGTCCACCAGACGCACATCATCATTATATGCCATGGCATTAATGGTAAAATCTCTTCTCTGCAGATCTTCTTTCAGATCATCTGTGAACCGTACTTCTTTCGGATGTCTGCCGTCCTCATACGTTCCATCGATCCGGTACGTTGTCACTTCGTAGCTGTCTTTTCCCAGGATCACAGTGACCGTTCCGTGCTCGATCCCGGTATCCACCGTTCTCCGGAACAGTTTTTTGATCTCTTCCGGTTTCGCGGAAGTCGTAATATCCCAGTCCTCCGGGCGTCTTGCCAGGATCGAATCCCGCACGCAGCCGCCCACCGCATACGCTTCATATCCGTGGAGCTGAAGGTTGTTAATGATCATCAGCATTTTCTCAGGCAAATTTATCTTCATCTGAAACTCTTCTTTCTCGTACTAAATTTTTCAGGATCCGCTCTTCGCGGTTATGGCAGGTGAGCAGGATCACCTGCTCTTTTTCTCTGCTCAACCATTGTAATACAGACTCCAGCCTTTTGTCATCATAAAATGCAAATACATCATCGAGGATAACCGGGAACGGCTCCTCCAGCAGGACGTCCGCCGCCGCCATCCTGAGCGAGAAATAAAGCTGCTCGACGGTTCCCCGGCTTAAGACCGATGCAGGAATGCGCCTGGCACCGTCCCACACGGTGATCCGGAAATTCCCCTTTGTGCGGCCCGCCTCAACAGACCGGTATCTTCCTCCCGTAAGACTGGCAAAGATCCCCGACATCCTGCCGCTTAAGCGCCGTTCCATTCCTTCTCCCGCCGCCTGCGCCGCTTTCTGCAGCCGTTCCGCCGCCATCTCCAGTGCCCGGCATTTTTCTTCCAGACGCATCCGGCATTCACTTTTACCGGTCTCATCATACTGTTCCTGCAGATTCTCATACCGCAGTTTCTTCTCACAGAGTTCTCCCCGGATATATGTCATTTCTCCGGCCAGACGGCTCCGAATATCCGCGGGCGTGCCATCCGGACGCCTCCGGCCTCCCCCGCAGGGCCGCCGTCTCTTTCTGTTCCGTATGCCCAGGCAGAACAGCACCGCGCCCGCAGCAAAGATGACTGTTCCGGCGGCCAGTGCCGCAGCAGCTGCGTTCTGTACCATGAATAAGTATGCTGCCGTACCAATCCCGGCAGCTATGGCAGCCAGTCCCAACAGCATCAGCACAGTTCCCGTCCGCTTTACGCACCGGAGATCCGCCGCTTCATCCGGATTTTCCGACAGGCTGCTCTTCTCCGCATACTCCGCTTTCAGCCGCCGCATATCTTCATTCAGATATCCCATCTCCTGCTGCAGCCGCCTCCGTTTCGCTTCCTCCGCATCCGCTTCCGCACGCAGTTCCCGGTCTGCAGCGCGCCGCTTCTCATTCAGGATGTTCAGCGCGCCGCTTACATTATATTCACCGCCGCCCGTCTCATAATAATTTGCCGCATAGTCAGCCAGCGCATCCGACAGCAGCCGCCCGGGTTCCGCCTTCAGCTGCCCGACAGACACAGTACTGTCAAATATCCCGGAAGTCAGGCCGCCCAGCAGCACCTCCAGATCTCCGTCCTCCACAGACAATTCCTCTCCATCATCCTCGCAGACCAACGATGCACGCTTCACACCGCGCGCAAAATCACGCTCCAGCCTGAACCGTCGCCCTCCGCAGACAAACCGCATCATACCGCCGTAGATCCCCGGATTTTCCCATGGCTCATACCGGATGAAATCATCACCGGCCGCCGCGCGGCCTCTCCCCCGCTCCAGGCCGAACAGCATGGCTCTGATAAACGCGTGCAGCGTTGTCTTCCCGAATTCATTATCCCCGCTGATGATCTGAACGCCATTTTCAAGATAAAAATGCCTGTCCGAAAGTTTTCCGAAATTTCTGACATAGAGTTCTGTAATGATCATCCTATCTCCCCGTTTCTTTCTTACTTCCGCATACTGCCGATCAGAGCTTCCACACCTTCACACAGCGCCTGGTACTCCACGCTGTCCTCCCGGCATTCCCGGAACTGACCGATATATTTCCCCAGGATAGAATCCTTATGTTCTGCGTAAAGCTTTTCAAAATCATAAGCCGGACTGGTTCTGTCCGTGATCTCCAGTATATTCCCTTCTTCCGCCATCCGGGACGTATCCAGCAGGACATCCGGATCACGCTTTCCTCTGAGCTCTATCCTGTAAATATTTTCCGTTCCATTTTCACATATCCACTGCCCGATCTTTTTCGCAATGCTCCCTGTCGTATCATCCCGGCAAACCTCTGCAGAGAGATGGATATATGTTCTGGAAGCACAGGGAACCCACCGGGTATGCACTTCATGCCCGTTGACCTCCCCCTTTACATAACCATGTTCTCCGGTGTCATTTATATCTGTCGGCTCCAGCGCTCCGGCATAAATGATCCGGTCCTTCTTCAATACGGCAGGTTTGTGGATATGGCCCAGCGCGATATAATCGAACCCCGACTGTTCCAGCTTCCGCCGGTCAAATGGGATATGCCGGTCATCTCCGCCGTGAGCCAGCAGGATCTCACAGCCGCGCACTCCGGCCGCTTTCACCTCATCGTAAAACGGATCCCGGATCTCTCTGCTGTGATAACTCAGCCCATACACAGCCGTATCAAGCTCCGGAAAATCCGCATACTGCATTGTTTCCCCGAATAGCGGATATACATTCTCACTCCACTGAAATGTCCGGTAGTTGGAATTTGTCCCGATATAATCATGATTTCCGGCGATCAGGACGACCTTCGTATGCGTCAGCTCCGAAAAAAGATAATCCGCCTCTTTCAATTCCCGGATCAACGGCTGCCGGTGAAAAAGATCCCCCGCGATCAGCAGCAGATCCGTCTGCTCCTTCTCACAGGTCCGGATCACATGTTCAAATGTTTCCCACAGCTCCCGCGGCCGTTCCTCGCTGTACAGCGGTCCTGCATCAGGCCGCGCACCGAGATGAACATCCGCCACATGGATAAACCGCATTGCCCTTACCTCCCCATTCTCCGGGATCCGCCCCGGATTCTCCTGCCGATGCAACTAAAAAGGCGCATGACGGCTGTCTGTCATGCGCGCTTTGCTGCCTGTCTCTACAGTTCGCAGTTATTTACAGTTCTCGGGAACGGGATCACGTCACGGATATTGGACATTCCCGTCAGATACATCACGCAGCGCTCGAACCCGAGTCCGAATCCCGCGTGGCGTGTAGAACCGTATTTTCTCAGATCCAGATAGAAGCCGTAGTCTTCTTCCTTCAGTCCCAGCTCTCTCATCCGGTTCAGGAGCTTGTCATAGTCATCCTCTCTCTGGCTGCCGCCGATGATCTCGCCGATCCCCGGCACCAGGCAGTCCACAGCCGCAACGGTCTTGCCGTCATCGTTCTGCTTCATATAAAATGCCTTGATCTCCTTCGGATAATCCGTCACGAATACCGGGCGCTTAAAGATCTGCTCGGTCAGGTAGCGCTCATGCTCCGTCTGCAGGTCGCATCCCCAGGATACTTTATATTCAAATTTATCATTATTCTTCTCCAGAAGTTCGATCGCTTCCGTATACGTAATCCGCGCGAAATCAGATGTCGCAACATTCTGAAGCCGCTCAAGCAGTCCCTTGTCCACAAAGGAATTGAAGAAAGCCATCTCCTCCGGCGCATTTTCCACAACATAGTTGATGATATATTTCAGCATATCCTCCGCCAGATCCATATCATCCTCAAGATCGGCAAAGGCGATCTCCGGCTCGATCATCCAGAACTCCGCCGCATGGCGTGTGGTGTTGGAGTTCTCCGCGCGGAACGTGGGCCCGAATGTGTAAATGCTGCGGAACGCCTGCGCATACGTCTCGCCGTTGAGCTGTCCGCTCACCGTAAGGCTTGTCTCCTTGCCAAAGAAATCCTTCGTGTAATCAACCGTGCCGTCTTCATTCTTCGGCACATTTTCCATATCCAGCGTGGTCACGCGGAACATCTCGCCCGCGCCCTCGCAGTCGCTTCCCGTGATCAGCGGCGTGTGCACATACACGAATCCCCTCTCCTGGAAGAACCGGTGGATCGCATAGGCTGCCAGCGAACGCACGCGGAATACCGCCTGGAACGTATTTGTTCTCGGACGCAGATGGGAAATCGTCCTCAGATACTCAAAACTGTGGCGTTTCTTCTGAAGCGGATAATCCGGCGCAGACGCCCCCTCGATCTCCACCGTGTCCGCCTGGATCTCAAACGGCTGCTTCGCCTGCGGCGTCGCCACCAGCGTACCGGTCACGATGACCGCCGCACCCACATTGAGCTTCGACACTTCGGCAAAATTCTCCATCTCATCATGATATACCACCTGCAGCGGCTGAAAATAAGATCCGTCGTTTACCACGATGAACCCGAACGTCTTCGAATCACGGATGCTGCGTACCCAGCCGCCGACCGTGATCTTCTGATCGATATATGCTTCTCTGTTTTTGAATAATTCTCTGATCGTTGTCAGTTCCATCTCTCAAACTCCTTATCACTCAGGCTCCGCTCCGGGAAACCCGCTATATTCACTCTCAATAGTATAACACCAGAAAACGCCTCCGTAAACAAAAGATTTCAGCGCGGCTGCCCGCGCTGAAATCCCCTCTACCATCTGTCCTCTTCCCACTTCAGGATATTGCCCGAACTGGCATCAATCTCAAACTCATATTCCATCCCGTTGTAGAAGATCTCACCTTCATACACATACCAGCCGTCATCGTGGTCCAGCTCGATGGAAATATTCGACGCCGTCGCGCCTTCCACCCGCGCAAGCGCGATATCCCGCGCTTCCTCCAGACTGATCTGCCCGTTCCCGGACTGCGCGTTCTGCGTGTCGTTCCCCTGGGGATCATCCGCCGGCCGTTCCGCGCCCCCTGCCTGAGCATCGTCCGTAGGCGCCTGCGTCTGTGCATCCGCGTCCTGGCCTTCCTGTCCTGCACGCAGGTCGTCGATCTCCTGACGCAGTTCATTGATCTCATTCTGGAGCTCCGCCTCCCGCTCGGCCGCCCGCCGGCTGCCGCACCCGGTGAAGAGCATCATCGAAAACACGATACCCGCAAGTACTGTTATATATCTTTTCCGCATCGTAAAAGCGCCTCCTTTCTTCCCGTAACTGTATTATACAGGAAAAAGATTAAAGGAACATTAAAAAAATCCCGGAAACTTTCATCTCCGGAATCTTTAAAGAGGCGCAGACCGGATTTGAACCGGTGAATCAGGGTGTTGCAGACCAGCAAAAAAATCCTCGGAACCCGCTAAAACTCTGGGGAATTTTAAATGTGTCCACCTTATTTCCACCCTATTCCACTAAATTCA
>DWVL01000035.1 GCA_019120275.1 Candidatus Mediterraneibacter excrementavium
GTGTTTTCAAATAATGCGATATGCTCGGATCATTACTATGAGTTGCTGTTTGGCGTTGTATCTCAGCAATAAGGCTCGTTATTTTAGATTCGGAGTCTCGCAGTGCCGTGTTGAAATTTGTATAGACTAAATAATTTTTGTGCCCGTGAGCTTCGGAAAAATAGTAGGATATTAAACTTTTTACATGAGTCTCTGCTTCCAGAATATATCTAAAAAAGATATCCCGCAGTATTCGATCAAACTGATAGAGTGCGTTAATCTCATTCATTGTCGTTCCAGTACGATATTTGACTGTTTCGGCTTCAGAATCTAAAAATAGTTTGTTGTATCCGTTTATAAGATTGTAATACCCGTGCTTTTCCAATACTCTTTTGGCGTAGTCGCGTGAAGATGCGTCCGGAATATCAACGCCACGTTCTTTCAAGAGATCTACTAGATCATCCAGTGTTTTAAAAACTTTTTCCGTCATAGAACCTCCGTAAATTAAAAGACCCCGGGCCCGAAGGACACCGGAGTACGTTCCATAATAATATACACTTAAATGCAAGAAATATTCCTCATTTAAGTGATTACATAATAGCACGTTAATTATCTGGTGTCAATTTAGTTGAACAAATTTTTTCACATATTAAAATACAATAATATATAACAACATTCTATCGTGGGTGCCCCGGCAGCAATCTATGCCGGGGCGGATCTGTTTATTGCTTATTGTAGAATTCCCGGATCTGTCCGGCAACGATCTTCATCAGCCGCTGCCTTGCCTCAACCGCTGCCCATGCGATATGGGGTGTGATGAAGAGGCGGTTCGGGTCTTTTACCCGGAAGAAGGGACTGTCTTTCCGCATCGGTTCTTCGGAGAGCACGTCCAGGCCGGCGGCGCTGATCTCCCCGGCATTCAGGGCGTCAGCCAGATCGTCTTCGTTGATGATCGGTCCGCGGCCGAGATTGAGCAGGATGGCTTCAGGCTTCATTTTGCGGAATGCATCGGCATTCATGATCCCTTCTGTATATTTGTTAAGCGGAGCGTGGATGGACAGGATGTCGGACTGTGCCAGCAGGGTGTCGAAGTCCACCTGATGGTATCCCTCCTGCGCCGGGGCGCCGGATGCAGAATAGTAGATGACATTTGCGCCGAATGCCTCTGCAATGCCGGCAACTCTGCGGCCGATGGCGCCAAGGCCAAGGATGCCCCATGTCTGCCCTTTCAGTTCGCGAAAGGTGGCGTCCAGCAAAGTGAAAAGGCTGGACGCGGCATAACTGCCGTCTTTTACATATTTATCATAGTGGGGCAGGTGCTCCATCAGATAGAACAGCATGGCAAATGTGTGCTGCGCCACGGATTCCGTGGAATAGCCTGCCACGTTGCGCCATTCGATTCCGCGGCTTGCCAGGTATTCTTTGTCCAGGTTGTTGGTCCCGGTGGCGGTGACGCATACCAGCTTCAGGTTCTGTGAGCTGCCGATGGTCTTTTTGTTGACCGGGACTTTATTGATCACCATTACGTCCGCGTCCGCGATGCGTGCCGGGACTTCCTCCGGGGAGGATGCGGGATATTTTACAACTTCTCCGAGCTTCTCGAATTCAGAATAATCTGTGTCGCTGCCGAGCGATGCGGCGTCTAAAAATACGATTTTCATGTTGGTTCTCCTTTGAATGTTATCGGTTAAGCTATAAAAAGGATAGTCTGAAAACCGGGGAAAGTCAATAAGCATTCTGTATCCGCAGATGTGCGGATTTGACAAATTTCGCTTTGCAATGTAATATAAGAACGGTTTACAAATTAAATACGGATTGATGACAGGGGGAGCTTGTATGACAGGCTGAGAGGAAGTTGGAAACTTCGACCCGCAACCTGATTTGGATAATGCCAACGTAGGGATGTGTTATAAGTGCCATTCGTGCCCTTTTGTTTTCAATCTGAGAACAGGAGGGTTTTTTTATTATGTTTGAAATGTTTGTAAATGCGGAAGGCGGGCTGACGGCAGCCGGCTATGCGGTGACAGCCGCGGCGGGATTCATCCTTTTCCTTGCGGCGGGGTATCTGGCGGGCAGGCGGTCCGCGGAAGAGAAAATGAGCGCGAAGCAGCTTGTTTTCTGCGGGGCGGCCATTGCGCTGGCCTACATTACGTCCTACATAAAGATCTTTAACATGCCCTGGGGCGGCAGCGTTACGCTGTGCAGTATGCTGTTCATCGTACTTGTCGCGAACTGGTACGGTGTGGGGACCGGTCTGTTCGTAGGGCTTGCCTACGGGATCCTGCAGTTTATCCAGGAACCGTACGTGCTTTCTTTCTTCCAGGTGTGCTGCGATTATATCTTCGCATTTGCCGCGCTCGGCCTGGCCGGTGTGTTCGCAAAGAGCAATCACGGACTGCTGAAGGGGTATATCCTGGCGGTCGTGGCCAGAGGCGCATTTCACGCCCTGGGCGGCTATCTGTACTGGATGGACTACATGCCGGATAATTTCCCGAAATCACTGACGGCGGTTTATCCGATCCTCTACAACTACAGCTACCTTCTTGTTGAAGGAGTGATCACGGTGATCGTGATCTCGATCCCGGCGGTGGCCAAAGGCCTGGCACGGGTGAAGAAGATGGCGGTCGAGTAAGAGCGTTTTAAATCGAAAGAAAGGACAGCTGACAGATGTTCACAAGATACAGTGTGGATATTCTGTCAGCTTTTTTGTGTTCTTTACATGATTTATCTTAAGTTTAATCTTATTTTCACATCATACTGCAATTCTATTTAACAGCAGTTCTGTATAATTACTTCCCGTATTTAATATGGAAGGAATATGAAGAAGAATGAAAAATAAGATCGTACACATCGGAATACGCGCGCTGCCGATCCTTGTCCTTGTCCTGATCCTTGTAGGGATCTCGGTGAAAGTCAACCGCCCGGGCGAGGGCGCGGTGGCGACGGATGCCAGCCGCATGGTCTATGCTCCGGCGAAGGTCACGGCAGTCATCAAGGATAATGCGGCGAAGGATTATGACAATGCGGAAGGCCGGCGTGTAGGCGATCAGGAACTCGAGATCCGGATCCTGTCAGGAAATCACAAAGATGAGATCATGCAGGTGACGAATTATATGAGTGCGTTGTTTAACGTAGATGTTGATCAGGGTGACCGTATTATCGTCCGCATTATGACAGATGAAAACGGTTCCTACTATGCATCTGTATTTAACTATGACCGTGGGATCGTGCTGGGAGGCTTCCTGCTGGTGTTCTTCATCCTGTTGGCTGCGCTGGGCGGGAAAAAAGGCGTCGGTGCGCTGGCAGGGCTTCTGCTGACGCTGGCGGGCATCTGGTTCATTCTGATTCCGTGTCTGATCCGAGGGATACCGGCTATTCCGGTAACGATCGCCGTATCAGCTGTGGCAGCAGCGGCGGGCCTGATCCTGCTGAACGGATACACAGTAAAAACACTCTGCGCGATCTGCGGATGCGTAGGCGGTGTGCTCGTTGCCGGGATTACGGCCACAGTCGTCGGAACGCTTTCGCCCATGAACGGATTTAATATGTCCGAGGCGGAGAACCTGATCCTTTACGGCGCAGATCAGGGATTGAAAGTCAGCGGACTGCTCGTCTGCGGCGTGTTGATTTCCGCGTTGGGAGCGGTCATGGATGTGGCGCTTGGGATCGCATCCTCTGTATGGGAAATCAAAGAGCAGAATCCGGCTGCATCGGCACTCAGTCTGTTCCGCTCAGGCATGCAGATCGGAAAGGACGCCATGGGAACCATGGCGAATACACTGATACTTGCGTTTACCGGATCATCGCTGAATATACTGATTCTGGTGCAGACTTATAATATTCCATTCCTGCAGCTCATTAATACGGATTATATTGCACTGGAAGTGGTGCAGAGCGTTGCAGGCTCGGTCGGCATACTGCTGACAGTTCCCCTTGTGGCTTTCATCAGCGCCCGGCTTATGGTGCGCGGCGGAAAGCAGAGGGTTTAATATAAATGACGCCGGAAATCATCCCGGCGTCTGGAAAACAAAAGTCATTCAGAAACAAGGAGGACGGACATGAAAAAGAAAGGAAAAACAGCCTTAAGCGCAAGATTGACTGCACTGTGCATGGCGGCTCTGATGGCGTTTTCGCTCATGCCGGCCCAGACTGCGGATGCAGCGGGTGAGACCTACACGAAGGTGACAAGTGCAGACGAGCTGACAGACGGCAGGTATATCATGGTCACAGACACCGGATATGCGCCGGGCGTGCTGGACGGCACATGGGTAAGTGCAGTGCAGGTCGCGGCAGGCGGTGATACGCTCCAGGAAACCACAGGAGCTGTATGGAAAATCACGGCTGAAGGCGACCAGGTGACACTTACGGACAGCAATGGAGTTTCTGTTAAGCCGAACGGCGGAAATAATAATGGTATTTCCTCAGGCGAGTATAAATGGAAGGCAACGTTTGAAAACGGGAAATTTACCTTCGCCGGTCAGGAAGACGACACCGTTGTACTGGCAAGTAATAAGGGAAGCCAGAATAAATTCCGCGCATACAAAACAGCTACGGTAAACGGCAATCCAAATGCATATCCGTCAGAGTTTACTCTTTATAAAGCAGATGACGGCGGTTCTTCTTCCGTTACAGTAGCGGCGCCTCAGGCAACGCCCCAGGCTGGTGAAGTGGAGCCGGGAACATCGGTTGTGCTGACCACTTCCACGGCAGGCGCGCAGATTTATTTCACGCTTGATGGAAGCAATCCGGCAGATGACAATAATGCAGCACGGGAGTTGTACAGCGTGGACAACCAACCGGTGATCACGGCGGACTGCACGTTGAAGGCAGCGGCAGTTCTGGAAGGCGTGTACAGCGCGGTGCAGACGCTTCAGTATACGATTGCAGAAAGCGGACAGGACGAACCGCTACTTCAGGACGGCAACCAGGTGGTCATCTATGCGCCGGCGTATATGAAGGCCCTTTCTGCTGAGTATACCGGTTTTTACAACAAAGGAACCGATGTGACGGAGACAGAGGACGGAACCCTTTCTGGTTATACGGAGAAAGATATCTGGACGGTAAAGGACAACGGAGACGGGACCTACAGCTTCTCCTGCAACGGCCAGAATATCGGTATGGGAGACAGCTATTCCAGCATGCCGTTGGGCGAGAAGAACGACAAGTGGGTGCTGGAGGATGCCGGAAATGGACTTTACTATGTGAAGAATACCGTCCGCGACGCCTACATGGAGTGGTATGACAGCAACGGCAACTGGAGCGCATATTATAATATCGCGTCCGGCAGTGAGGGGATGTTCGCACTTGCATTCTATCAGGTGACTGACATCCCGGATGAACCGGATGAGCCGTCCACAGTGAAAGGCCTTGAAGTGGAGGCGACTCCGAAGAGCGGCGCCAGCGTGGTGGCAGAGCAGAAGATCACCCTTGAGGCGGCTGACGGCGCAGAAATCTACTACACCATGAATACAGACGGAACGGAGCCTGCTGATCCGGTTGCTGGAACCGAAGAGCAGAAATACAGCGAACCCATCGAGATCGCGGAGACTCCGGCCAAAGACAAACCGATCATCGTAAAAGCCCTGGCATACATCCCGGCGGGTGCAGATACCGAAGCCCAGACCGGAGAGGTTTATACCTTTACATACAAAGCGCCCATGATGATCGATGACTACGGCCTGTATTTCGGGCAGCTTCACGCTCACACGAACCTTTCCGACGGTACAGGAACCGTGGAGCAGGCGTTTCAGCATGCGGCGGATGTGCCGAATCTGGATTTCCTTGCACTGACCGACCACTCCAACTCCTTTGAGGGACAGAGCGGACTTCCCAGCGCAGGAACGACGCACCTTGGTGATGAGAATGCAGAGGAAGTAAATGCTTCCTGGGCGGAAGGACGAGAGGGCGCGAGAGCGATCACTGCGCAGGAAGGCGACTTCGTCGGGATCTACGGATTTGAGATGACCTGGTCCGGCGGAGCACCGGGACATATCAATACCTTCAATTCGGAAGGATTTGAAAACAGAAACGCAGCTCCTTACAAGAAGGGCGACAACTATGAAGTGCTTGAAGCATATTATGACACGCTGAACGCGAATCCGGAGACCATCTCCCAGTTCAACCACCCGGGTGACACCTTCGGTGATTTCATGGACTTCGCGCTCTATGATCCGGTGATCGACAATCAGATCACGCTGATCGAGGTGGGCAACGGCGAGGGAGCCATCGGAAGCTCCGGCTACTTCCCGTCCTACAGCTACTACACCAGAGCCCTTGACAAGGGCTGGCACGTGGCTCCGACTAACAACCAGGACAACCACAAAGGAAACTGGGGCGATTCCAACACGGCAAGAAGCGTAGTGCTCTCCGACGGACTTTCTGAGGAAGCAATCTACGACGCTATGAAGAATTACCGCGTGTACGCGACGGAGGATAACGATCTGTCCATTCTGTATTCCCTGAATGGAAATGCTATGGGATCCATCCTTGACGAACAGGAAAAGATCCATATCACAGCGGAGATTTCCGATCCGACGGACACAGCCGGCGAGACGAAGGTGGAAGTCATCGTAAACGGCGGGCAGACACTGGCGGAGAAGACATTTACCGGTGGCAGCGCGACAGTAGAGTTTGACAATCTTTCTACAGGATATGGTTACTATTATCTGAGAGTGACACAGACGGACAAGAATATCGCCGTGACTGCTCCGGTATGGACCGGTGAGAGCGTAAACGCGGGTATCTCCAATACATCCAGCGATGTGGCGATGCCGATCAAGGGCGATGAGATCCAGATCTCCAGCCAGATCTTCAACAACTTAAGCGGCGACATGACAGTTACTTCTCTGACCTACACGATGGAAGGCCAGACAGAGCCGTTCCACACGGCAGACGCAGCAGCGATTGGAGAGAACGGAGTGATCGGCGCAAGGGCATCCTATGAATATTCCTTCCCGTACACGGCGGAGCAGGCAGGCGGATTTAATATCAATGCCGAACTGAAAGCTACCATCGGCGGGGAAGAGTATACCTTCACAGATGTGCTCAAGCTGAGCGTATCCGATCCGTCCATTGCCACAAAAGTACTGGTGGACGGCACACATTACAATGATTATGTAAACGGATATTATTCCGGAAACATGACTAACTTTATTAACATGGGAACTTCCGACAATATCCAGGTGAAGATCGTGCAGCCGGGTGAGGAAGTGACTGCGGATATGCTGGAAGACGTGGCGCTTTTCGTGATCTCTGCGCCGCTGAAATACACCAGCGACTACACCGGAGACGCGCAGCCGAGCACATTTGAGGACAGCTTTATCCAGGTTGTCAGTGAATATGTAAAGGGCGGCGGCAGGGTGGTTGTCTGCGGTCTGGCGGACTATCAGGATGCTAACAGCGGACTGCCGTATACCTCTTATGCACAGGTAAATGCGCTGCTGGAGGGCATCGGTTCTACCATGCGCATCAATGACGATGAGCTGATCGATCAGGATGAGAACGGAGGACAGCCGTACAGACTTTATTTTGATGACTTTAACTATGAGAGTACTGATCCGGCGGTCCAGAGCATTCTGGCAGGCGTGAAAGAATCCGGACTGGCATACAGCTCTTACTCCGGATGCTCCGTCAGCGTGGGTGAGGGAGAGGCCATTGTATACGGACATGACACCACCTATTCCATCAACAGCAAGGCTCCGGCACAGGGACATGACAAGCCGGTATTGAGCTACAGCGCGGCATATGATCCGAATACAGCAGTGGTACAGAAGGGCGATGTAGTATCCATGGCTACCGAGGCAGTGGGAGAAGGCCGCGTCTATGCATGCGGAACCGTATTTTGCTCCAACTTTGAAGTGGCAGCGGAGGATCAGGTATCCTACGCCAACGGGATCATGGCGCAGAATCTCTTAAGCAGTGTGAAAGCAGAGCCTGTGATCAGCACGATCCAGGAGGCCCGCGCAGGAGCGGACGGAGAAGTGTTTACCGTAGTCGGGACCGTGGCAAACGGAACTGCCGAGAGTGGAAATGCGTTCTTCAACACCATTTACATCCAGGATGAGGAAGGCAACGGGATCAACGTATTCCCCATCGACGACAGTAATATCCGCCGCGGCGACCAGGTACAGGTGACCGGATCTGTCAGCGGGTACATCGGCGACAAACAGCTGTCAGCCATCAATGTGACCGTGCTCGAGGGGAACAAGGATGTGGTGATCACGGATACGACTACGAAGGAAGCCAATGATTATGAGACCAACTTCGGTAAACTTGTCCGGGTAAAAGGTGAAGTCACAGCAGTTACCATGGCAGGCGGCATTGTGGAGAGCATCACCGTACAGGATGACAGCGGCGAAGCGTGCAGGGTGTTCATCGACGGATATATCACATACTCAGACGAGGCTTCACAGGCTCTGGAAGAATTTGTAAAAGAGGGCGCATATATCAGCGCAGTGGGATTTGTATCTCACGATGCGGAGGGTAACCGCCTGAGAGTCCGTGACCGCTCCGAGATCCTTCCGGCAGAAGAAGGCGAAGAGCCGGCGCCGGGCGGAGATCAGCCGGGCAGCGAAACAGATCGGCCGGGCAGCGGACAGCAGGACGGTAATACGCAGACCGACGGCAGCCAGACTGGAAACGGCGCGCAGCAGGCCGGAGCAGCAGTGAAAGATCCGGTCAGCGCTGCACAGACGGGAGATAACGCTTCGGTTGGGATCCGGATCGCGATCGCGGTGACCGCGGTTCTGGCAGCAGGCGCGGCAGCTGTTGTGATCGTTGTGGGAAAGCGCAGGAGACAGAGAGAGTCTTGACATTTCTGTCCGATACGTTTAACATAGTATCCGACATAAAACTACATAAGATTGATGACAAGGGGAGCTTGTATGACAGGCTGAGAGGAAGTTGATAACTTCGACCCATAACCTGATCTGGATAATGCCAGCGGAGGGATATGTTATGAGCGCGCGTTATAGCCCTTTTGTTTTCAATCGGAAGACAGGAGGGCTTTTATTATGTCTGGAATATTTGTCAATGCAGAGGGCGGCCTTACAGACGCCGGGTATGCGCTTACCATTGTTGCCGGGATCATATTGTTTCTGGCGGCGTCTTATTTCGCGGGGAAACATTCCGCAAAGAAAAGGATGAGCACAAAGCAGCTCGTATTCTGCGCGGCGGCGATGGCGCTGGCCTTTATCACATCGTATATTAAGATCTGGAACATGCCCTGGGGCGGGAGCGTGACGCTGTGCAGTATGCTTTTTATCGTTCTCGTGGCCAACTGGTACGGCGCGGGCACGGGGATTTTTGTGGGGCTTGCATACGGGATCCTGCAGTTTATCCAGGAGCCGTATGTGCTGTCCTTCTTCCAGGTGTGCTGTGACTACATACTGGCGTTCGCCGCATTGGGAGTGGCCGGATTCTTTGCAAAGAAAAAACACGGGCTGCTCAAAGGCTACATCGCGGCAGTGCTGGCGAGGGGCGCTTTTCATGCCCTGGGCGGGTACCTGTACTGGATGGATTACATGCCGGAGAATTTCCCGCAGTCTTTAAAGAGCATCTACCCGATCGCCTATAATTACAGTTATCTGCTCGTGGAAGCTGTGATCACG
>DWVL01000036.1 GCA_019120275.1 Candidatus Mediterraneibacter excrementavium
ATTCTATATAATGCACAATCTGTTCCCACTTTTTTTATCAAAAACACACAAAAAAAGACCGCTGTCTGTCTTTTCAAACAAGCAGCGGCCTTCTAAAATAAGTGTCGTTCTTTATTAAATATTTTCAAAAATCTTTTCTATAAATCCCAACGCCGCGCCATATGCAGCGGCGTTGAGCTTATATTTTCCAGCTGAGAGATAACCGGTATCAACGTCGAAATTATTATATTTCATAACTTTTGCGGACAATTCCGGAAGAAACTCAGCCAGATATCCTCCAACATAGCCTCCAAGCACGATCCTGCAGTCAAAGATCATACGCAGGTTCGTCACTGCCACGGCAAGGTCATCCAGATACTGATCCCATATCTTCAGTGTCTGCGGAGTCTTTTGCCGCACTTTTTCAAAAAACTTCTCCAGACTGCATCCCGATGCCTGTTCCAGGATCCGCGCCGAACAGTAGGCATCCATGCACCCCTGCTTCCCACAGTAGCACTCTCTCCCGTTCTTTTCGATCACCATATGTCCAAACTCTCCGCTCTTAAAGTTCTCTCCCGGGTACAGCCGATACCCCAGGCAGACTGCCCCGCCAACTGTATTGCTCAGCGAAAGATACACTGCATTTTCCGTCTCTTTTCCCAGTTCCGCATAAGCAGCGCTGTTGGCATCATTCTCGATACCAAAGGGATATCCAAGAGTTTCACCTACCGTGCGAAAACTCACATTCTGCACTCTCAGCGTATGAGACCGGAGAAGCAGATGCTGCTCCCGGTCCACAATCCCAGGCAACGAGAACCCAATCCCGGAAATCTTTGAACAGTCAATCCCCTGTCGGGTTAAAAATTCAAAAACCCGGCTGGTCAGGAAATCATAATAATGCGGATCATTCTGATATGGAATCCGGATTCTCTCGGACGCCGTCATCTCTTTCTTCGCGTCCACCATTACCATAGTAATATGATTATTCGTGATATCGACTCCTGCTGCATACCCGGCGTTACTCCGGATGGACAGAGCTTTCGCCCTTCTCCCTCCGGTAGATTCATACTCCCCGGTCTCTTCCACGATTCCATCATCGATCAGTGCTTTCACATTCTGCAGTGTAGTCGGCATACTGAGCTTCAATCCAGCAGAAATCTCCGTCTTTGATGTGACTCCACGGAGAGAGATGAACCTTGCTGTCCTTATTTTATTGTTTCGTTTTGGTTCAGATCCTGTACCAGAACTTTGCCGCATTACCCGTACCTCACTTTTATTTTCTCTTTTATAAAAAGAATTATATAACTCTGACGGCTGACTGTCACGCTTTTTTCTGTATCCACCAGATCTGGACTCCTATATTGACCGCTGCCACCAGAAGGCACAGAACCAGAGGGAGACCGATTCCCTGCCATGCAAGTATCATACACACAATAATAATCGGCAGAAGGCATAGATTACACACCCGGCATATCCTTCGGATCCGCTCATACCGCTCCTTTGACATCTCCGGGGGCATATAATCCTCCGGATGCTTCATCTCGCAATGTACAGTAGCCCCAAATCTCCCAAAGGATCTGGATGCTGTATATTCTATGCCTTCTATAGTAAATTCCGGCAGCATCCCCTCCTTTGTGATCACCAGATCGAGATGATTCTGCTGTGCATATTTACAGAGTTCCAGAGTAAACTCTTCCGGCGTTTTACACATTGTATCCGGCTTAAACGAGAAAGATCTCAGCGTCTCTGAAACTACAACATTCTTAGCTTCCTTAATTTCCATAACTCCTTTGCTTCTCCTCAATCACTTAGGGTGTCACTTAGGGGGTCACTTAGGGGGTCACTTGGGGGCACTTGGGTGGTAACTTAGGTGGTAACTTGGGTGGTATCCTGAACAAGCACCTGCGTTCCAACCTTTTCCACTGCCACCGGTACCAGCGGAACTACAGTCCGGAACACATCTCCCTCAATAAATTCCGGAGTTCCGCCGGAATAAAGCTTCGTGTATTTATAAGTTATTCCCGCTTTATTTTTTATCTTTAAAATTCAGCCACGCATTATGTAAATAGTAATACGGGATTACCAACAGCACTACATTGACTGCGATCTCCAGACCGCCGTTCCCGCTCTGGAAGAACGCGGAGAGCTGCATGATAAAACAAATAAATCCGCATACAACGGTCAGGAAAGATTTCTTATTTGCCAGTGCGATCCCCAGCAGTCCGGTCAGAACCTTGAATGCGTTGACTGCATACATCCCGCTGACTCCGAACAGCACCTTCGACGGGTCCGGTCCGACAAGTCCGCCGAACTCTGTATCCGCTCCGATTCCCAGAAATTTCTTATTTTTTCATCACATTCTGCTCATAGTCCCTGAGCGCTGCCAGCGCTTTCGGCGCCAGCGGGATGAGCGCGATCATATTGAACACGGTCATCAGACCCACGCCCACATCGCCCAGATCCCAGACGAACTGGTATGCCGCCAGACCGCCGATGAAGAGCATGATGAGTGCCAGGACTTTGTAAAGCGTCTGAGAGATCCAGTTGTCTCCAAAAAGGTATGCCACATTCGGGCGGGCATAGAAAAGGATGCCCAGGAAGGTGGAGAAACTGAACAGCCACAGGATCACCGCGATGAAGATCACGCCGAATTCACCCAGATGATACTGCATGGCTGTCTGGAGAAGATCCATTCCCTCCAGTCCTTTTGTCATGGCCTCCGGCGTCAGCAGCATGATCATGGCCGAACAGGTGCAGATGAGCAGCGTATCGATAAATACGCCCAGCGCCTGCAGGAGTCCTTCTTTTGCCGGATGGCTGATATCCGCTGCCGCTGCCGCACAGGGCGCGGATCCGGAACCTGCCTCGTTGGAAAAGAGTCCGCGCTTCGCACCGTTCATAATGACCGCGCCGATCCCGCCGGCCACAACCTGGCGGAATCCGAATGCCTCGGCGAAGATGCGCCCGAACACATCCGGAAGCTGGCCTGCATTTTTCACAATGATGAACAGCGTGATAAAGAAGTAGCAGGCAGCCATGATCGGCACCATGATATCCAGCACTTTCACCGTCGCATTTTTCCTGAGGACGATGACTGCCGCGATCACCACCAGCACGATGGTCGAATAAATGGGCGGCACATGGAATGCATTTTCAAAAGAAGAGGAAATGGAATTACTGATCACCTGGCTGATGCCGCACCAGCAGATCAGGCCGGAAATGGCAAATAAAACTGCAAGGACCGACTTCCTGCTCACGGCCGCATTTCCTTTCCGCTTCGCACGCCGCTCATTCATGAATGAATGGATATAGTAGGCCGGACCGCCCCGGTATCCGCCATAGAGCGGATCCTTCTCCTTATAGAGCTGGGCCAGCGTCGCCTCGATAAACGCGGTGGAGGAACCCACAAGGGCGATCACCCACATCCAGAACACCGCGCCTGCTCCGCCGGCGGAGATGGCCGCCACCACGCCCACCAGATTGCCCATGCCCACACGGCAGGCCGTGGAGACGATGAGCGCCTGGACGCCGGAGATGCCTTCCCGCTCTTCCGACTCGATCTTCTTGTTGTTCTCTACCGTCACTTTGATCATCTCCGGAAAGAGCCGGAAAGGGAGAAACCGGGTCCGCACCGTAAAGTACAGACCCGCCGGGATCAGGATCAGCACCAGCAGGGAGATGCCTAAGGAACTGCCGCCCGGCAGGGGGATCGTGATCAGATCGCCCCAGAGTATATTGTAAACTGCCTGAAATATCGCCATTTCTTTATCCTTTCATTACAAATCATATCCAAAACCGCAGGGCAAATAGATATACCGCAAGATAATACAGGATCAGGACCGCCGCCCCGCGCACGCGGCTTCTCCTCTTTCCCAGCCGGTTGCGCCCCAGCAGGATGTCGGACACCGCAAAACAGATGCCGCCCGCCGCAGCCGCCGCTCCCGGCGCGCCACCTGTCCGGATTCCCGACGCAGCAACCAGGGACGCCATGATCCCCAGGACCGCAATGTAGCCCAGCATCGGGTAGAACAGCTTCTTCTGCTTCAACTGATGGAAATACCGGTGAAGCGCAGCGACAGCCGCTGCGACAAACACGATAAAAGCACCGCTGGCTGAAAGCAGAAATTCCGTATCTACGCGGCCGTCAGAATACAGCGCCGCCTCCCGGCTCAGGAAAAAGCCTGCCGTCATCCACACATGCCCGATGCTGAAGCAGACCGCCCCCAGGATGAAGCGGCATTCCAGAAGCACATCCGCCGCCATGTAGAAGACGATCGCCGCAAGCGCTGCGCCCGCAGCTGCGGTAAATCCCGTGCTGTCCCCGCCTGCACTGACATTCTGAACATTTCCTTCAATCATGGAGACCGCCAGCAGGATCCCCGGAACCGATGTTGCAGCTGCTTTGCAGAAGAGCGCCTTTTTCCGGTCAGTCTTCTTCCTGCAGAAATAATAAGTCCCCAGAACGGCCATCAGGATCAGGCCGGTTAATTCTTTCATACCGCACCTCTGTTTTTTAACACACCGATCAACGAGTATACAAGGAGCGCCGCGATATTTGCCATCACCACACTGGCTCCGGCCGGCGTCGCCCACACATAGGACACCGTGATGCCGGCGATCAGGCAGACCACCGAGATCACCGCCGAACTGATCATCACGCTTTTGAATGTCCGGCACACCCGCATGGACGTGAGCGCCGGGAAAATGATCAGGCTGGAGATCAGAAGCGCGCCCATCATCCGCATCCCAAGCACAATGGTCACCGCTGTAAGCACCGCGATCAGCGTATTGTAGAGATCCGCCTTCACCCCTGTCGCCCGGGCGAACGTCTCGTCAAATGTAATGGCAAAGATCTTGTGGTAAAAGAACACAAAAAGCGCCAGCACGATCACCGCCATCGCCACGCTCAGCACCACATCTTCATCGCTCATGGCAAGGATGCTGCCGAACATGTAATTATAAACATCTGTATTCATTCCCGTGGTCATGGAGATCACCATGACGCCCACCGCCAGCGAACTGGTGGAGATGAGCGCGATCGCCGCATCCCCTTTAATCCGGCTGTTCCCGCGGATGCGAAGGAGCAGCACGGCCGCCAGAATCACCACCGGGATCGCCACCGTAAGGGGCGCCAGATTGAGGGACGCCGCCACAGCAAGGGCGCCGAACCCCACGTGGGAGAGGCCGTCGCCGATCATGGAATACCGTTTCAGCACCAGGCTCACGCCCAGGAGCGCCGAACAGAGGGCCACCAGGGAACCGACCACGAAGGCCCGCACCATGAAGGGATAGGAAAGCATTTCAATGATCATATCCATCAGTCCGCACCTCCCAGAAATCTCCTGCCCACCGGGCTTCTCTTATATTCCTCCGTTGTCCCGAAGAAGAGCGCCGTCTCCTGCAGATGCAGGATGTGGCTGGCGTCTTTTACCGCGCTCTCGATATCGTGGGAAACCATCACCACCGCAATGCCGGACTCCCGGTTGATCCGCCGGATCAGCTGGTAGAATTCTCCGGTCACGATCGGATCCAGGCCGGTCACCGGCTCGTCGAGGAGCAGCAGGCTTTTCGTCGCACACAGCGCCCGTGCCAGGAGCACGCGCTGCTTCTGCCCGCCGGAGAGGTCCCGGAAACACTGCCTTGCCAGATCCCGGATCCCCAGCAGGTCCATCTTCTCAACTGCGGCTTTTCTGTCCGCCGCCGTGTAAAATGGATGGAAACCCCGGCTGTTCAGCCTGCCGGAGCGCACCACCTCATAGACGCTGGCCGGGAAATCTTTCTGCACGTCCGTCTGCTGGGGCAGGTAGCCGATTTCTGTCTGCTTCAGTCCGTCCCCGTAGATGATCTGTCCTTTTTCAACATTCTTCAATCCGAGAAGGCTGCGGACCAGCGTGCTCTTGCCGGAGCCGTTTTCCCCGACAATGCACAGATAATCGCCCGGGGCGATCTGGAAATCCAGATCCTTCACCACCGTCTGTCCCTCGTAGCCGATGGATACATTTTCACATTTTATAAGCGCCATCAGTTCAGGACCTCCTTCAGCGTCTCCACATTTTTCTGCATCATAGAGAGATAGGTCTCCCCGTTTTCAAAATCATCCGCCGACAGATTGTGGCAGCTGTAAAATACGCGCACATCCGTCCCCGCCGCCTCTGCGACGGCATTGGCGATATCGTCGTTGCTCAGTTCCATTTTCAGCACGGAGGGCACCTGCTCCTCCTGCGCTTTCCGGATCAGGAACACCATCGTGGCCGCGCTGGGCTCCGTATCACCCGCACAGCCGGGAAAAGCGGCATAATAATCAAGGCCGTATTCGTCGGCAAAATACCGGAACGGGAAACGGTCCCCGAAGATGAGCACACGACGCTTTGCATGGGATACCACATCCCGGAACTGCCCGTCCAGTCCGGCCAGTTCTTCCTGATAAGCAGCGGCATTTTGCTCATACACACTGCTGTTCTCCGGATCCGCCCGGCAGAGCAGCCGGCAGATCTCCTCCGTGATCACAGATGCATTGACCGGGGAAGTCCACACATGCTCGTCGATCTCGTGGACCGATTCCGATTCTTCTTCATGGTCCGCATCCGACGCATCTTCCTCATGTTCATGCCCGCCGGACTCTTTCATGCCTTCCACATGCTCCTCTCCCACCGTCTCCACACAGTCTGTCAGGCGCAGGGTCAGCCGGTCATTGTCCGGCATGGAACTTAAGATATCCTCCACCCACACATCGTTTTCCCCGCCTGTATAGATGAAGATGTCACAATCCTGGATGGCGATGATATCCTGGGGCGTCGGTTCATAGGAATGGCTCTCCTCGCCGGGCTTCAGAAGCATCTTCAGGTCCGCCCGGTCTCCGGCGATCTCCCGCACGAAGTCATAGGGCGGAAAGATGGTGGTGACCACACGGAGTCTGTTGTCCTGCCCGGAGTCAGCCTTCGTCTCCTTGTCTGCACCGCTTAGCTTTCCCGCGCATCCGCCGCAGAAAACCGCCAGGCACAGAACAGACAGAACGGACAGCACGACTGCTGCCCGCTTCCGCACCGAATGTTTATTTTTTTCGTTCATATTTCGTAAAACAGAATTCCAGGTCAAAACAGGTCTGCTCCTCACTTTCTTCTGTCATCTCCCAGTCGTCCATAGCGTCCAGATCCGGGAAATATGCATCCGCCTGAAAGGCGTGGTCGATCTTTGTCACAAGAGCCGTGTCACAGTACGGGAGAAGCATCCGGTAAATGCTCTCGCCGCCGATCACATAAATGTCCTCGCTGTTATATTTCTTCAGTTCCTCCAGAAGCTCCTCTTCCGAATGGACAAGGACGGCGTCCTTTACCTGATAGTTTCTGTTGGAAGTCAGCACAATATTCGTCCGGTTCTTAAGCGGCATCCCGTTCGGGAAGCTCTCCAGCGTCTTCCGGCCCATCACCACGACTTTGCCCGTGGTTGTCTGACGGAAAAATTTCATGTCCGAGGGGATGCTCACGAGCAGACGGTTTTTGTACCCGATCCCCCAGTTTTTATCTGCTGATGCGATTGCTTTCATGATCCATGCTCCTTTCCGCTACACCGCGATCGGAATGTTTTTGATCTGCGGATGTGTCTGATAATCGTCAAGTCTCACATCGTCCGGCGTAAAGTCATAGAAATCCTTCACTTCCGGATTCAGCCAGAATTTCGGCGCCGGGTAAGGCTCTCTGGAGATCAGTTCCTCGATTATCGGGATATGCCGGTCATAGATATGCGCGTCCGCGATCACATGCACCAGTTCGCCCGGCTTCATGCCGCACACCTGAGCCAGCATATGGAGCAGCACCGCATACTGACACACATTCCAGTTATTTGCCGCCAGCATATCCTGGGAACGCTGGTTCAGGATCCCGTTCAGGGTCAGTACGTCGCTGTCTTTTTCTTTTGTCACATTAAATGTCATGCTGTACGCGCACGGATACAGGTGCATCTCGTGGAGATCCTGGTGCACGTAAATGTTGGTCATGATCCGGCGGCTGTACGGATTATTTTTCAGGTCATAGATCACCCTGTCGGTCTGATCCATCATCCCTTCCTTATACTGGTGCTTCACGCCCATCTGATAGCCGTACGCCTTGCCGATGGAGCCGGTCTCGTCCGCCCAGCTGTCCCAGATATGGCTGCGGAGCTCATGCACGTTATTGGACTTCTTCTGCCAGATCCACAGCATCTCATCCACACAGCTCTTGATGGCCGTGCGGCGGAGCGTCAGCGCCGGAAATTCTTTCGTCAGGTCATAGCGGTTGACCACCCCGAACTTCTTGATCGTGTATGCGGATGTTCCGTCCTCCCACACCGGCCGCACTTTCTCACCTTCCGTGCTCGTGCCGTTATCGATGATATCCCGGCACAGGTCAATAAAAATCTTGTCTGCACAACTCATAGTCTTCTCCCTATTTAAATCTTTTTCTGTATCCCGGTCCGGTTACGGATCCGCGATATTGTAAAGCAGCTTTTCCAGGTTCTTCCTCAGCGCGTCCGTCTCCCTGCGGGTCATCCCACGCGTCAGTTCTTTGTCCAGTTTCTTCCGGTCCGCATCCATACGCCGCTGTATATCATAAGCTTTCTCGGTCAGATAAATGTTCTTCTTTCTCCGGTCATGTGCGTTCGGTACACAGAGGATATATCCTTTTTCATCCAGCCGTTTCAGGATCCCGGTCACTGTTGGATTTTTCAGGTTCAGGTTCTTCTCCACATCCCGCTGGCTGACCTCTTCTTTACTTGTGCGGAAAAGATAGTCAAGAACCGCACACTGGGATGAAGTGATCCCGATCTTCTTCAATCTCTCATTGAGGTCCTTCTCATATACATTATTAATCTTTTTGATCATAAAGCCGATCGGCTGCTTTCTCTTCTCCATCTGTATCCTCCGCCGGCGCTGCGGCATTTCTTCCTGTTCCAACAGTATAGCATGCGATATATCATCCTGCAATGGCTGACCCGGCTTTTCTCAGACAGATTTCCGAACGGAAGCATACCGCACCAGAAGTCCGATGACCGCCCCGATAAGCGCCGGGCACACCCAGCCGAATCCCTGGCGGGAGAACGGCAGCACCTCCAGTGCCGCATCCGTGACCGTTTTTACAAATGCCGTATCGCTGACCACAGCCGGAAGCTGGTGCAGGGCGTCGCACACCGCACCCACCGCCGTAAAGCCGATAGTCCACTGATAGACGCACCGGCTGCCGCCGAAGAACCGGTGGCAGAATGTGAGGATGATCAGGACGATCGCCAGCGGATAGAGGAACATAAGCACCGGAACCGTATAGGCAATGATCGCGTCAAGTCCCAGATTGGCGATCAGAAAGGACAGGGCGCAGAAAACCACGGCCCATACCGGATAGGACGGACCACCGGGAAAAAGCTTCACAAAAGTCTTCCCGCAGCTTGTGATCAGTCCTACCGCTGTCTTCAGACACGCCACGGTCACCGCAGCCGCCAGGATCAGCGCGCCGGCGGTGCCGAAATAGTATCCGGCGATCTGGGAGAGGGCCTCCCCGCCGTTTGACGCCGTCTCAAAGGCGCCTCTGCTCTGGGCACCCACCGCTGTGACCAGAACATATATAAGCGCCATAAGGAGCGAACTGAATATGCCGGCTTTCACTGTATTCTTCGCGATCTCCTCCGGCTCTTCCGCGCCAAGGCTGCGGACCGCCTCCACGACCACGATGCCGAATGCAAGACCGGCGAGGGCGTCCATCGTATTGTAGCCTTCCAGAAGCCCCGTAAAAAGCGCGTCATCCACATACCCTGCCTGCGGCGCGATCTCCGCGATCCTGCCGGCCGGCGAGAGCAGCGCGCGCACGAGCAGGATGCCCAGACAGACAAGGAAGAGCGGCGTGAGCACTTTGCCGATCCAGGTCATGATCTGCCCCGGCCTCAGGGAAAAGAACAGGACCAGCGCAAAAAAGAGAAGGGAAAATACTGCCAGGCCGAAAGTGTGGTCCGTGCCCGGGGCGATCCCCTCAATCCCGACGGTATAAGAAACCGTGGCACATCGCGGGATCGCAAAGAACGGTCCGATGGTGAGATATAAGACACAGGTGAAAAAAAGCCCGTACCGCTTCCCCACCCGGCTGCTCAGTTCCAGCAGACCGTTCTGCCTGCTGATGCCAAGCGCCGCCACACCGAGGAGCGGCAGCCCCACGCCGGTGATCAGGAACCCTGCAGACGCCTGCCACATATGGCTGCCGGCCAGCTGTCCCATGGACGCCGGGAAGATCAGATTCCCCGCTCCGAAAAACATCCCGAACAACATGCTTGCGACCAGCATGATCTCTTTCATACTTAACTTTTTCATAACAGATGCATCCCCTGCAAATCATCATTCTGCACACAGACGGTTTCAGTCCGCGCACAGGTATAACAAAAAAGCTGTTAAAATAATCACCCATTCACATGGATTCTTATTTTAACAGCTTTTCTGAAGAGCGACAGACGGGGTTCGAACCC
>DWVL01000037.1 GCA_019120275.1 Candidatus Mediterraneibacter excrementavium
AAAATGTTTTTTATATGTCTGGAAATAGTTGATTTATCTCGCTGAAACAACTCTGCCATCTGTTCCATAGAAAGCCATACCGTATCATTTACAAAAGTCGCCTCAATCTTTGTTAAACCATCTTCCGTAGTATACATTAATAAATTTGATTCCTGCATCCAGTTCACCTCTCTTTGTCCATCTGGCATCCATTCAAACTAATACCGCTCTCACCCGCACCAAAATTTCACCCAAAAGATCCTGTCTGTATGTTATAACGTTCTTCATTTAAAACAGTTATTCGAAATATTTGAATAACTGCATCTCCATACTTAAAAACATCACTCCATTTCCGGTATTATATCAAAATACACTATAAAAGTATAGTCCGAAATCGAATGTTTGTTCCCTTTTCTCTTTATCTGCAGACATAAAAACAGGTCTGTGATCTTCCGTTTAAAATCACAGACCTTGTTCCACTTCAGTTATTTTATCACCGGGCGTCCCTGATCTCCTCCGGATATTCCACGCCCTCCGGCAGGGGATCCCACTCGTTCAGTCCCAGGCTCTGCTTGAACATCGCCTGTTCAAGCGTCACATGCGGTTCATCTTCCTCCAGATACTCCAGCAGTTCATCGACGCCTTCCCTGGTCACATTGTTGATCAGGAAGATCCGCTCGCATCCGATATTGATGAGCCACTGACGGACCATCGGGATATTGGCATACGGAGAATCGATCTTGGTGATGATGCCGATAAGCGGCCGCTGGATGAAAGAGCGGCTGCTGTCGCAGAACAGGCTGAACGGCTCGTCTGCAGACTGCACGATAGCCACCACGTCCGCCTCAAAAGAAAAGCATGCAAGCCCCACGCTGAAACGTTTGGACTCCGCATACTCTCCCGGAGAGTCAATAGTATCATCCTCCGAATATGTATACTGTGTCTTGATATAATGGAGTTCTTCTCCTTTGAGCGCCTGTGTGAGCGAAGTCTTCCCCGCCTCGCTCCGGCCCATCAGGAACATTTTCTTCATATCGTCACCCTAATCAACTTCTGTGTATTTCGCAGGTTTTAAATCCCAGCACCTCATCAAAAAATTTCACGACGCTTTCCACCGCTGTCTGGACTTCCGCCAGGCCGCCTGTAAGGATCAGCGAACCGCAGAACCGGTCCATAAACCCGACTTCCACATTTGCGCTCTTGACCGCGGTATCCGCCGCGACCACCACAGCCTCCCAGGGTGTGAAGCGCATCAGGCCGATGGATTCACCGGTGTGGTCTTCGCCCTCGTGCACGCCGATGTGCAGCGCCAGATTATGATATATACAGGTTTCTGAAGGACTGATCACATGCGCCATGCACACTTCCTTGCCGGGAACGCGCACACGGGTCAGACGCAGCCGTTTCCCTTTCAGGTGTTCGTAATTGTCATGAAACAGATATTCCAGAAACTCCTCTCTCGTCATTCGAGCCATGCGTACACTTCCTATCTCTTCGTGATGTTGCAGACAACATATCCCAGTGTATCACGGAAATATTCCACAACCTGTGTCAACGCTGTTGTCACATCTGAAATCTCACCGGTCACGATCAGTGTGCCGGTGAAACGGTCCGCGAATCCAAGATAAACATTGCCGCTCTTCACTGCGATATCTGAAGCGATCACCGCAGACTCCGGCGGCGTCATATTCATAATGCCGATCGCGGATGAACGGTAATCAAGCTGCGGATTCAGTCCCAGCTTCTGATAAATGATCGGAGCCGGGCCGCCCATTACATGGGCAAATGTGATCTCTTTTCCGGCTACGGTTTCCTGCACGATTCTTATCTGTTCTCCATGGTCATTTGCCATTTCCTGATTCCTCTCTCTCCTGTGATATCCGCCCGTAAAACGGCGGAATACTCCTCTTTCTAGGATACTATTTCAGGCCGGATATGTCAAGATAAACGACCGGTTCCAGCAGTCTCATCCGAGACGATCTTCACGATCCGGCTGGTGCCCAGACGGTCCGCCCCAAGTTTCAGGAAACGCTCTGCATCTTCCAGCGATGCAATGCCTCCGGCCGCCTTGATCTTTACATTCGGACCCACATGCGAAGCAAAAAGCTCTATGTCGGCGAATGTTGCCCCTGCCTTTGAAAATCCGGTGGACGTCTTGATATAATCCGCTCCGACTTCCGTTACGATCCGGCACATGCGGATCTTCTCATCGTCGGTCAGAAGGCAGGTCTCGATGATGACTTTCAATATGTGATCCCCGCAGGCTTCTTTCAGCGCGCGGATCTCTTCTTTTACCAGCTCATCTTTCCCGTCTTTGAGCCACCCGATATTGATGACCATATCGATCTCATCCGCCCCGTTCGCAATGGCATCCTTTGTCTCAAATACCTTCGCCTCTGTCGTGGAATAGCCGTTCGGGAAGCCGATCACCGTGCACACCGGGATCCGGCCTTTCACATATTCAGCCGCCTGCTTTACATAGGATGCCGGAATACAGACGGACGCTGTGTGATATTTCATCCCGTCGTCACAGATCCGGCGGATCTCTTCCCACGTCGCTGTCTGTGACAACAATGTATGATCAACATGTCGCAGGATTTCATTCATATCTGCCATACAGAATCTCCTTATCTATTTCTTTTCTCTCTTTATCAATTCCCGGATTGCCTCCACTGCGGTCTGCACCGCCATATCCGTATCGTGGGCGACCGGATTTTCAAGTCCCAGCTTCTCCCTTTCCTGATTGGCCATTACAAGGAAACAGGATCCCACCCGGACTTTCAGCGCACTGGCAGCGACGAACAGGGCCGCCGACTCCATTTCCGACGCGAGACAGCCCAGACGCTTCCAGGCTTCCCATTTGTTCAGGAGTTCATAGCTCACCGGCTTCACCTCTGGTTCATGCTGCCCATAGAAGGAATCCTTGCACTGGACCACACCGGTATGGAACGGATAACCTTTCGCTTTCGCCGCGCTGACCAGCGCGTTCGTCACCGTCAGATCCGCAACGGCCGGAAATTCAATGGGCGCGTACTCCCGGCTGGTCCCTTCCATCCGGATGGCGCCGGTGGCGATGACAATATCGCCGCTCTTCACTTCCGGCTGCATCCCGCCGCATGTGCCGATCCGCACAAATGTATCCGCACCGCACCGGTACAGTTCCTCCATGGCGATGGCGGCGGACGGTCCGCCGATGCCCGTGGATGTGACGCTGACCTTCTCTCCGTCCAGCGTCCCCGTGTACGTAATATACTCTCTGTTGTCAGCCACCAGCACCGGATCATCAAAGTACTGCGCGATCTTCACGCAGCGCTTCGGGTCACCCGGCAGGATCACGTAGCGGCCGACTTCGCCTTTCGCCACCTGGATGTGATACAGCCTGCTGGCGTCTTCAGAATAATTCTTCATTGTGCACCGCCCCCTGTAATTTGTTTTCCGTTTAAAAAAAACTGTATAGCATCGATAATAGCCTCTGATGCATTATTTGCATTATCCACTGATTTCAACACCTTCTTCCCTGACATTCCTGTAATAGGGCAGCACATCAACCCAGTATTCATACTGCTCTTCACTCTTAATTACCGGTGATATATCGATCCCCGTACTCATCTCAATATCAAAAGCAATGTCGTAAACCGCATTTTCTCTTTTCTTTATTTCTTCTTCTGTTAGATCAACAAGTATCATCACATCCACATCAGAATTCT
>DWVL01000005.1 GCA_019120275.1 Candidatus Mediterraneibacter excrementavium
AACTTCCGCCCGGACCGTGCAAGAGAGATCACGAGAACATTCTGCGACGACGACTTCACAGGATTTGACCGCGGCGAGCGTGTAAAGACGACTTATGTATGCTTTACAGAGTACGACGTGACGATCCCGAACAAGCAGGTAGCATTTGTAAAAGAAGAGATCACCAATACATTCGGCGAGTTCCTTGCGGCAAACGGACTGAAGCAGGCCCGTATCGCTGAGACCGAGAAGTACGCGCATGTAACCTTCTTCTTCAACGGCGGCGTTGAGGAGCCGAACCCGGGTGAGGACCGCATTCTTGTGAAATCACCGAAGGTTGCCACATATGACCTGAAACCGGAGATGAGCGCTTATGAAGTATGCGACAAGCTGGTTGAGGCTATCAAGTCCGGCAAGTATGACGTGATTATTATTAACTTTGCGAACCCGGATATGGTCGGACATACCGGCGTTGAGACGGCAGCGGTCAAGGCAATCGAGGCGGTTGACGAGTGTGTCGGCAGAGCGGTTGACGCGATTAAAGAAGTGGACGGCCAGATGTTCATCTGCGCAGACCACGGAAATGCAGAGCAGCTCATCGACGAGGAGACCGGCGAGCCGTTCACCGCGCATACAACCAATCAGGTGCCGTTCATCCTTGTAAATGCAGACCCATCCTACAGACTGAGAGAGGGCGGCTGTCTGGCGGATATCGCACCGACCCTGATCGAGATGATGGGCATGGAGCAGCCGAAAGAGATGACCGGAAAGTCCCTGATCGAGAAATAATCGAAAAGTCTGATAATATAAGCTACAGGACAGTACAGAGGCACGGGAACCGTTTGACCGCGCCTCTGTCTTTCTCTGTCAGTCAGGAAAGAGGAGTTGGATTTATCATGCGTGAGAAACTGACAAAAAGCGATGTGGAGAAGATCCGGGCCGAGATCGAACACCGGAAGCTGGTGGAGCGCAAAGAACTCATTGAAGCGGTAAAGGAGGCCCGCTCCCACGGCGATCTGAGCGAGAATTTTGAATACCATGCGGCCAAAAAAGAGAAGAATCGCAATGAGAGCCGGATCCGGTATCTGGAGCGGATGCTCAAGACTGCGATCATCGTGGAGGACCACTCAAAAGCGGATGAAGTGGGACTTAATAATACCGTAGAGATCTACTGTGAAGACGATGACGAAGTGGAGACTTACCGGATCGTAACTTCTGTGCGGGGCAGTTCCCTGAACGGACTTGTCAGCATCGAGTCGCCCATCGGGAAGGCACTCATGGGCCACAAAGAAGGCGACCGTGTCTATGTGAAAGTAAACGACGACTATGGATATTATGTGGTGATCCGCAAAGTGATCAAGACCGAGAGCGAAGCGGACGACCACATCCGGAGTTTCTGAGGTGGCAGGATGATCAGATATAAGACAGTTCTCTTTGACCTGGACGGAACGATCACTGATTCCGGCACAGGCATTATGAATGCGATCCGCTATGCGGTGAGAAAAAGCGGTTTTGCCGAACCGGAAGAGGCGGTGCTCCGTTCTTTTATCGGGCCGCCGCTGAAAGAGCAGTTCCGGAAAGTTTTCGGCCTTTCCGAGGAAGAGGGGCGCCGGATGGTGGCGCTGTACCGGGAATATTACGGCGAAAAAGGAATCTTTGAGAACCGGGTCTATGACGGTGTGCCGGAGATGCTCAATACGCTGAAAAAAGCCGGTATCCGGATCCTGATGGCTACGTCCAAACCGGAGAAATATGCAAAGCTTATAGCGGATCATTTTGATTTCGCAAAGTATTTCGAACTGATCGGCGGAGCCTGCATGGATGGTACGCGCACGGTCAAAGAAGAAGTTATCGAATATGTGCTTGAAACATGCGGGATTTCAGAAGAAGAGCGGGAATATACAGTAATGGTCGGCGACCGGAGCCATGATATCATCGGCGCAAAGAAGTGCGGACTTCACAGCATCGGCGTGCTCTACGGATACGGGAGCAGGGAAGAACTGGAGATGTCCGGGGCGGAAAGAATTGCCGATACGCCGGGAACGGCAGCTGAGATGATCCTGGGTTCCGGGTAAGCGGAAGCATATCACTGTTTTCGATTTTACTTAGATTTTACATTCATCCTGTGATAGTTTTTACATCCCCTGTATACAATAAACCTGTAGCAAGTGAAGAGTTACAACAGACGGGGGCATGTAAAATGTACAGAGGATTATGGAATCTTATCAGAAAATATACAGACGGAAGCCATGCGGTAGCGCTGTTCCTTCCGGTCATGATCATTGGATGGACCGTTGCAGGCGTCCTTGCGGGACTGCTTGTTTGTGCCATCACAGGAACGGATCTCGTCCTGGCGCTTGCAGACCTGATCTGCGCGGGCGGATATGCCGGGCTGATACTGGGACTGTTCGGCGGATGTCTTTTTTTGTACCGGATTGAAGAATAAAGATTTATTAGAGAGATAAAGAGTCTTTCCGGCGCAGCATATCATATTACAAAACCGTTCCGCTTTACCTCAAAGATTTGAATGGATGTAACGCTGACACCAAATGTTCGTCCAATGGGACTCCATTTGCTGACAGCTAACATCCAGAACAAATGCTTTTCGGAACGCTCTCACTTGAAGTTTTGTAATATGGTATGCTGCGCCGGAACTGCGTTTATCCCTCTTTTCAGGGAAGTGTCGCATCGGCACACTATCTCTTAAGCAGAGTGATTTTCTGCCGGAAATGCAGGCGGAGAAAATGTTTGAATCTGGAAGATATAAGAAAACCGGGAATGACTGCGTGAGCAGTGCATGCAAGCGGAACGTTCCGAATACACCTGGTTCTCCCTGTTAGTAAAATAAAATGTCTGTTCCAATGGACAGGCATTTTATTTTGCGTTACAGGGATTCCAGGGGATGAGGTAGAGTGGAGCGGGCGCTGCGATGCAGCCATTCCCGGTTTTCGTATGATTGTACGATAAAAAAATCCCCTGCCAGTCTTCAGGCAGAGGATTCTCTCTGATGGACTATTGTTTCTCTAAATTCTTAAAGGCCGTCGACAGCATCAGTTTGATCCTGTTCAGCTGGTTTACTTCGCTTGCGCCCGGGTCGAAGTCGATGGCGACGATGTTGGACTCGGGATGTCTTCTTCTAAGTTCTTTGATAACGCCTTTTCCTACCACATGGTTCGGCAGGCAGGCGAACGGCTGTGTACACACGATGTTGCCTGCGCCGCTGTGGATGAGCTCCAGCATCTCGCCGGTCAGGAACCATCCTTCGCCGGTCTGGTTTCCGATGGATACGATCTCGGACGCCATCTTTGCAAGGTCCTCGATGTGCGCCGGCGGGGTGAAGTGTTTACTCTCGGCAAATGCTTTGCTTGCCGGTCCGCGCAGCCATTCTACGGCTTTGATACCCAGATTGCCGAGCAGCGCCTTGGACTTCTTGAAGCCCAGGTGGGACACTTTGAAGTTCTGGTTGTAGAAACAGTACTGCATGAAGTCAATGAGGTCCGGAACGACCGCCTCGGCTCCTTCTGCCTCCAGCAGGTCAACCAGGTGGTTGTTGGCAGCCGGCAGGAATTTGACCAGGATTTCGCCGACCACGCCCACGCGCGGCTTTTTGATGTCCAGGATCTCGATGTTGTCAAAATCCGAGATGATGTCGCGGCAGAGCTGCTTGAATTTCCTGCGGGACGGATAACCCTCGGATACGAACTTCTGAACGACACTGACCCATTTGCGGTGTACGGCGTTGGTCGTGCCGGGAACCGCCTCGTAGGGGCGCATCCGGTATACGCATTTCATGAAGATGTCGCCGAATACTGCGGCGTATGCGATGCGCACCGCCAGCGGGAGGGTGATCTTGAATCCCGGGTTGGCCTCCAGGCCGCTTAAGTTGATGGAGATGACCGGGATATGTTCGTATCCGGCCTTCTTCAGCGCGCGGCGGATGAAGCCGATGTAGTTGGATGCACGGCAGCCGCCGCCGGTCTGACTGATGATCACGGCCAGGTGGTCGGTGTCGTACTGTCCGGAAAGGATGGCGTCCATAATCTGTCCGACAACGATGAGGGACGGATAGCAGGCGTCATTGTTTACATATTTGAGGCCCATGTCCACAGCCTGGCGGTTGTCGTTGGGCAGCACTTCAATCTTATAGCCGGCAGCTTTGAAGGCGGGCTCCAGCAGTTCAAAGTGGATGGGCGACATCTGCGGGCAGAGTATGGTGTGGGTCTTTCGCATCTCTTTTGTGAACGGCACTTTCTCGATGGATGCCGGACGGATGGTGCGGGCCTCTTTCTTCTGCTCGCGCACGCGGATCGCGGCCAGCAGGGAGCGCACGCGGATGCGGGCCGCGCCCAGGTTGTTGACCTCGTCGATCTTCAGCGTGGTGTAGATCTTATCGGAACCGGTCAGGATATCCGCCACCTCGTCTGTGGTTACGGCGTCCAGGCCGCAGCCGAAGGAGTTGAGCTGGATGAGATCCAGGTTCTCGGTTGTCTTGACATAGTTTGCCGCCGCGTACAGTCTGGAGTGGTACATCCACTGGTCCATAACGTTGAGCGGGCGCTCCACCTGGTGCAGGTGGGAAACGGAATCCTCGGTCAGCACGGCGATATTGTAGGATGTGATCATCTCCGGCAGGCCGTGGTTGACTTCCGGGTCGATATGGTACGGACGTCCGGCCAGGACGATGCCCCGGTTGCCAGTCTCATTCAGGAACCGGATCGTCTCCTCACCTTTTTTGCGCATGTCTTCGCGGCAGGATGCCAGTTCGTTCCATGCAGCGTGGACAGCGGAGCGAATCTCACTGTCGGAGAGGCTGAACTTTTTGCCCAGTTCATCGATCAGGCGGTAGGAGATCGTCTCCTCGCTCTGCAGGCTGAGGAAGGGGTGGATGAAGTCCACCTCGCCGTTTACGATGGCGTCCATGTTATTCTTGATGTTCTCCGGGTAGGAGGTGACGATCGGGCAGTTGTAGTGGTTGTTGGCCTCCTCAAACTCATTCCGCTCGTAGGGAACGGACGGGTAGAAGATATGTTTCACACCCTTGTTGATCAGCCACTGCACATGACCGTGGGCCAGCTTCGCCGGATAACACTCGGATTCGCTCGGGATGGACTCGATGCCCAGTTCATAGATCTTCCTTGTGGAAGCCGGGGAGAGTACTACCCGGAAGCCGAGTTTTGTGAAAAATGTAAACCAGAACGGATAGTTCTCGTACATGTTCAGCACGCGGGGGATGCCGATCTCGCCGCGCGTGGCCGCCTCTTCGGAGAGCGGTTCGTAATCAAAGTAGCGGTGCAGTTTATAGTCAAAGAGGTTCGGCATGGTGTTCTTTACCTTCTCTTTGCCCAGTCCCCGCTCGCAGCGGTTTCCGGTAATGAACTTGCGGCCGCCGCTGAAGTGATTGATGGTCAGACGGCAGGTATTTGTACATCCGCGGCATTTGGTCATAGTCGTGGAGTACTCCATGTCCTTGATCTCGTTGATGGAGAGCATGGTCGTGCCTTCACATTCCGTATACCGCTCGCGGGCGATGAGAGCCGCACCGAAGGCGCCCATGATGCCGGCGATGTCCGGGCGGATGGCTTCGCAGTCCGCGATCTTCTCAAAGCTCCGGAGGACTGCGTTATTGTAGAAGGTACCGCCCTGTACGACGATGTGGTTTCCGAGTTCGGAAGCGCTTGACACCTTGATAACTTTAAAGAGCGCGTTTTTGATGACGGAGTAGGCCAGTCCGGCGGAAATGTCCGCAACGGATGCGCCTTCCTTCTGCGCCTGTTTTACTTTTGAATTCATGAACACGGTACAGCGGGTTCCCAGATCAATGGGGTTCTGGGCATAGAGCGCCTCGTGCGCGAAGTCTTCCACGCTGTAGTTCAGGGATTTTGCAAATGTCTCGATGAAAGAACCGCATCCCGAGGAGCAGGCCTCGTTGAGCTGTACGCTGTCCACGGTCTGGTTCTTGATCTTGATGCATTTCATATCCTGGCCGCCGATGTCCAGGATGCAGTCCACATCCGGCTCGAAAAATGCGGCCGCATAGTAGTGGGCGATGGTCTCCACCTCGCCTTCGTCCAGCATGAGCGCGGCTTTGATGAGCGCCTCGCCGTAGCCGGTAGAGCAGGAGTGTACGATCTCCACGTTCTCCGGGAGCTGGTCGTAGATTTCCTTGATGGCGCTGATGGTCGTGCCCAGCGGATCTCCGTCGTTATTATGGTAGAAGGAATAGAGGAGGGTTCCGTCCTCGCCGACCAGGGCCGCCTTGGTGGTGGTGGAACCGGCATCGATGCCGAGGAAGGCTTTTCCCCGGTAGGTGGCCAGATCCTTCACCGGTACCTGATGTTTCGCGTGGCGGGCGATGAATTCCTCGTATTCCGCGTTTGTCGCGAAGAGCGGATCGAGACGTTCCACCTCGATCTCCATTTTCACTTTCTTTTCCAGACGGTTCTGCAGCTCGCGGAGAGCCACCACCGTGTCCTTCTTTGAGTTCAGCGCGGAACCGATGGCTGCGAACAGATGGGAGTGGTTCGGCGCGATGATGTGCTCGTCGTCCAGCTTCAGGGTGCGGATGAAAGCCGCCCGCAGTTCCGAGAGGAAATGGAGCGGTCCGCCCAGGAACGCCACATGTCCGCGGATCGGTTTGCCGCAGGCCAGTCCGCTGATGGTCTGGTTGACCACCGCCTGGAAGATGGACGCCGCCAGGTCTTCTTTGGCCGCGCCGTCGTTGATCAGCGGCTGGATGTCGGACTTGGCAAATACACCGCAGCGTGCCGCGATGGAGTAGAGCGCGTTATAGTTTTTCGCATATTCATTCAGACCGGACGCGTCGGTCTGCAGAAGGGACGCCATCTGGTCGATGAAAGAGCCGGTGCCTCCGGCGCAGACGCCATTCATACGCTGCTCCACGCTGCCGCCTTCAAAATAGATGATCTTGGCGTCCTCGCCGCCAAGCTCGATGGCTACATCTGTCTGCGGCGCATAGTCCTGCAGTGCTGTGGACACAGCAATAACTTCCTGGACGAAAGGCACGTCAAGGTTTTTTGCCAGGGTCAGGCCGCCGCTTCCCGTGATGACCGGGGAGACGTGGATCGGGCCCAGCTTGTAGAGGGCGCGTCCGAGAAGGTCAGACAGGGTCTCCTGGATATTCGCGTAATGCCGCTCATAGTCGGAGAAGAGCACCTCGTTTTCTTCGTCCAGAATCGCAATCTTAACGGTAGTGGAACCGATGTCGATCCCGAGTGTATGTAATTCTTTCGGATTCATGAATAGATTCTCCATTCTTCTGTATGATTTATATGTGTTATTTCTTATTTAAATGCGTTTCAGCATTTTACAGCACACTACATTATACGACACATTTTTTAAAAAGACAATTGTAATTATTATGAGGGATTTGAAAATAATTCCGCCGCTTATGGATAAATTATATAAAGATTATGTAAAACCGGCGGACAGCGCGAACTACCGTTTGACAAACAGTAATGCGGAATGTAAAATTGAAAAGGATTATCGCATAACAGTGAAATGTAAAAAGGAGTAATGAGTCTTGAACTGGCTTGATAAATTAGAGAGAAAATTCGGACGCTGTGCAATCCCAAATCTGACCGTTTATCTGCTGGTCGCCTATGTGATCGGCTTCGGCATCGTGTGGCTGATGCCCGATCTGGTCAGCTATATTACGCTGGAGCCGGCCCTCATCCTGCGCGGACAGGTGTGGCGGCTGATCACATGGATCCTGGTTCCGCCGACGACCAATCTGGTATCGCTGGCATTCCTGGTGCTGCTCTATTATTCGCTTGGAACGGCGCTTGAGCATACCTGGGGGAGCTTCCGGTATAATGTGTATATTTTCTCCGGATTGATCTTTACCGTTCTGGCGGAGTTCGGATTGTATGTGTTCTTCCTGATCCGTTACGGGGTGGAGATGCAGCTGTCCATGATCGGAATGGTCAGCACGAACTATATCACCATGTCCATCTTCCTTGCGTTTGCCGCAATTTATCCGGATATGGAAGTACTGCTGTATTTTATCCTGCCGATCAAGATGAAATGGATGGCGCTTGTTTATGTTGTCATGGCGGCGTATTATTTCGTCCGCGGCGGCCTGATGACCCGGGTGGCCATCGGAGCGTCCCTTCTGAACTTTGTGATCTTTTTCCTTTCGAGCCGGAATGCGAAGCGGTTCGGACCGCGGGAGCGGGCGAGGAAAGCGAAGTTTAAGCGGCAGTCAGATCCGCATGTGAATATGCGGTACACCAACGGGGCAAAGCACCGCTGCGCGGTATGCGGGCGGACAGAACTGGACGACCCGTGCCTGGAGTTCCGTTTCTGCTCCAAATGCAACGGCAATTATGAATACTGCCAGGACCATCTTTTTACACATGAACATGTGAAATAGACAGATTCGATTGACAGGAGGATGATTTGATGATGAAGAAAACCAAAGTCGTATGTACGATGGGACCGAATACAAATGACAGAGAACTGATGAAGCAGCTCATGCTGAACGGCATGGATGTGGCGAGATTTAACTTCTCCCACGGCGATCACGAGGAGCAGAAGGGCAGGATGGATATGCTCAAACAGCTGCGCGAAGAACTGCATACCAATACGGCGATCCTTCTTGATACAAAAGGACCGGAGATCCGTACCGGCAAACTTAAAGGCGGCAAAAAAGTGACGCTGGAGGCCGGCGCATCATTTACCCTGACAACGGAGGAGATCGAGGGGGACGTTTCAAAGGTTTCTATTACCTATAAGGGACTTCCGGAAGATGTGGACAGAGGAAGCACGATCCTCATCGACGATGGACTGATCGGTCTGAAAGTCGTATCCAGAACGGATAAAGAGATCCGCTGTGAAGTGGTAAACGGCGGGGAACTCGGTGAGAAAAAAGGCGTCAATGTGCCGAATGTGGCAGTGCGCCTGCCGGCTATCACAGAAAAAGATAAGGACGATATCCGTTTCGGTGTGGAGCAGGGCATTGATTTTATCGCGGCTTCATTCGTGAGAAATGCGGAGTGCGTCCTTGAGATCAAGGCCTTCCTGAAGGAACTTGGCGCGCCCTATACGCCGATCATCGCGAAGATCGAGAATGCGGAAGGGATCCACAATATCGATGAGATCATCCGTGCGGCGGACGGCATCATGGTGGCCAGAGGCGACCTTGGCGTGGAGATCCCGGCCGAGGAGGTTCCTTATCTGCAGAAAATGATGATCCAGAAGTGCAACGCAAACTTCAAGACAGTCATCACGGCAACCCAGATGCTGGATTCCATGATCCGCAATCCGCGTCCGACCCGTGCGGAAGTAACGGACGTGGCAAATGCTGTTTACGACGGAACGGATGCGGTAATGCTCTCCGGCGAGACTGCCCAGGGCAAATATCCGCTGGAAGCGCTGCAGATGATGGTCCACATTATTGAGAATACAGAGCAGCATCTGGACTATGACATGATGCTGAATAAAGCAGGAGAGCAGTTAAAGAGCGGTCTCTCCAGCGCCATCGGCTATTCATCCGTCCTGGCGGCTGCAAACCTGAATGCGAAGTGCATTATCACTCCGTCCGTCAGCGGGGCTACCACAAGAGTTGTATCCAACCTCCGGCCGAGACAGGAGATCCTGGGTGTAACGCCGAATGAGCGGGCGCTGCGGAGGATGTCCATTTACTGGGGCGTGCGTCCGCTGAAGACGATCCAGTTCAAGACGACGGACGATATCTGCAACGGCGCCATTGAGCTTGCAACTGTGAAACAGTATATTGAGCCGGGGGATGTGGTTGTCCTGACCGCAGGCATCCCGTCCCAGAATATCAGCCAGGAGCACACAACAACCAGCAATATGATGCGTATCGCGACAGTTGAATAAAACTGTATACTTGCATATAAAGAAGGAGATGTACCAGATGATAAAGAAACCTTTTGTGACGAAAGAACAGGTGGAAGAGATCGTAAAGACGTATCCGACACCATTCCATCTCTATGATGAGAAGGGGATCCGGGAGAATGCAAAAGCACTGAAAGAGGCATTTTCCTGGAATCCGGGATACAAAGAGTACTTTGCGGTAAAGGCAACGCCGAACCCGTTCCTCATTAATATCCTGAAGGAATATGGCTGCGGGTGCGACTGTTCTTCCTATACCGAGCTGATGCTTTCGGACGCGCTTGATATCCGGGGCGAGGACATCATGTTCTCATCCAATGACACGCCGGCGGAAGATTTCCGGTATGCAGACGAGCTGGGAGCAATCATCAACCTGGATGATATTACCCATATTGAATTCCTGGAGAAAGCCATTGGGCATATCCCGGAGACGATCAGCTGCCGTTTTAATCCGGGCGGGCTGTTTAAGATCAGCAATGACATCATGGACAACCCGGGAGATGCCAAATACGGCATGACGGCTGACCAGATCCTGGAAGCCTATAAGATCCTGAAGTCAAAAGGCGCGAAAGAGTTCGGCCTCCATGCATTCCTGGCAAGCAATACGGTGACCAACGACTACTATCCGATGCTGGCGAAGATCCTCTTTGAACAGGCGGTAAGGCTGGCGAAAGAAG
>DWVL01000038.1 GCA_019120275.1 Candidatus Mediterraneibacter excrementavium
AAGGTGATGATTTGGGCACCTTCAAGGCACTTGATCGACGCGTACAGAGATGTACGCGGAGGGAAAGTAACACAGAAGGAGCCCAAATCAGCCCTTCAACGACCGTATTGTCCCCTTGTACACTGATGCTACGGATACTATTTGGAAATTGTGCATTTCAGCGGTATCATTAGGCGGCTCAATACGGTTCGATTTTAAATATTTCAAATTTCAACCGTATTATTATGAGTTGTATACGGATCTAATACCAAAATTGGCTGAAAAAACCGTAAAAAAATGTCTGGCATACGGATTAAATTTAAATTTTGCGAATTTGATCCGTATTTCGGGTCCGTTCAGTACGGACGAGAATCAGATTTGCAGGAATTAAGCGGTATAATTCTTGTTATGCCAGTCAGAAATCAGCAGATAAGGTTGCATACCCGCGGATTTCTCTGACACCATTGTATCGGACCTCCGGTTTCAGTCCATACACGGCGCTGCTGATCACATATTCGCCGTTATTGACATACACTTCGATGAGGTTGCTGTCAACGATCACATCCAGATGGCAGGTGCCGTCCGGATTATTATAGTCTGTATCCGGCGTCTCAGAAATCAGATGAGCGCCTTCAGATGCAGGGTATACGGCCGTGCGGTCGGTAACAATGCGGTTTCCCTTCCGGGTGATGAGATATCCGCCGATATCCAGACTTTCATTTTCTGCGAGATCGAGGGAAACAAGACAGCCGCTTTCTGTGATGCCGGATAAAGCGGATGCGTTCAGTTCTGTAATATTTCCCAATGCTTTTGAATAAGCCTTCCGGATATTCGGATGCATGCGGAAGAAGATGTGCCCGTCCTGCACTTCAACGACGCGCGGCGAACAGAACATGCCGATCCAGCCGCCCTCTGCGACTTTCGGCATCCGGACCCAGGCGGTCATGATCCGCCGGCCTTCCGCGTCCAGTGTGGTCTGCGGGGCGTACAGGTCGAGCCCGTAATCCAGATACTGATAATCATCCGGAATCTGGATGCTGCAGGTGGCTTCATCAAATGCGACGGGGAAGCAGATGGACTGGTTCCGCTCTTTTTCTCCGTTGTTTAAAAGCCCCATGGCGGAGAGGAGAAGCACGCCGCCGCCCGCTGTCTCAAAGTAGTCCGGGCATTCCCACATCCAGCCGTATTCCGGCCCTTTGAACGCTTTATTGATGTAAGTCCAGGTGTGAAGGTCTTCGCTCCGGTAGAAGAGGACTTCTCCGTATTTTTCACCCATGGTGCTCCCAAGGATCAGGTACCAGGCGTCTCTGCCGCGCCAGATCTTCGGGTCGCGGGTGTGGGTGCGGTCACCGATGGACGGATCGGTAACCGGCGGGATGATCACTTCTTTGCCCTGTTCGTTGTCAAAATGATATCCGTCCTCCGAGCAGATCAAAAGCTGCGCGGATTCGAACTGATCGTCCAGGCAGGTGTGCGGATCTTCGGGATTGACGACCTCATAGCGGACGCCGGTATAGACGAGATAAAGCTTCCCGCCTTCCTCGATGGCGCTTCCGGAGAAGCAGCCGTTCTGATCCGCCCGGGTGGTGGGGTAGAGGGCAAGGCCCTTATGCTCCCATGTGACCAGGTCCCGGCTTACGGCATGTCCCCAGTGCATGGTCCCCCAGCGGGGACCATAGGGGAAATATTGATAGAAAAGGTGGTAGTATCCGTTGTAGTATATGAAGCCGTTCGGGTCATTGACCCAGTTGTCCGGCGCTTTTAAATGTAATGACTGTGTTTTCATACTGCCTCCATGATCATAATCTGTCTCTGTTTACAGGGGTATCCTGACAGGATATTCTGCTTACATTTCAGTGTAATTTACACCGGTTTCTTTGTCAAAGAAATGCATCTTTGACGGCATGAATACGAAGTGGATCGTGTCTCCAATCTGGCTGATCTCGTATTTGGAAACCCGGGCAACCGCCTGGGCGCCGCCGAAGGAGAAGTACAGGTTGTTTTCATTGCCCATAACCTCGGTATCGGTGATGACCGCGCTCTGGACATTGGTTTTGTTGAGATCCATGTTCTGGGCGTCCAGTTTGATGTCTTCGCCGCGGATGCCGAGGATCATCTCACCTGTACGGCCGTTCAATTTCTTCTGCATGCCTTCCGACAGGGTGATCGTATTTCCGTCGCTGAACTTCACGGTGCTGCCGTCAACCGTCACATTGAAGAAGTTCATCTGCGGGGAGCCGATGAATCCGGCCACGAACTGGTTTACCGGATGATCGTAGAGCTCCATTGGCTTCCCGACCTGCTGGATCACGCCGTCTTTCATGATGACGATACGGTCCGCCATGGTCATGGCCTCCACCTGGTCGTGGGTAACGTAGATCGTGGTCGCGCCGATCTGACGGTGGAGCTTGCTGATCTCGGTCCTCATGCTGACGCGGAGCTTGGCGTCCAGGTTGGAGAGCGGCTCGTCCATAAGGAATACTTTGGAGTTCTTGACGATGGCGCGTCCCAGGGCGACTCTCTGGCGCTGGCCGCCGGAAAGGTTCTTCGGTTTGCGGTAGCGGTATTCCTCAAGGCCGAGGATATTGATGGCCCAGTCCACTTTCTGTTTGATCTGGTCCGCCGGCATTTTCATATTTTTCAGGCCGTAGCCGATATTTTTCTCTACCGTCATGTGCGGGTAGAGGGCATAGTTCTGGAACACCATGGAGATGCCGCGGTCGCGGGGCGCGACTTCGTTGACTTTCTTTCCATCGATATAGAGCTCGCCGCCGGTGATCTCCTCGAATCCTGCCATCATGCGCAGGGTTGTGGATTTGCCGCAGCCGGACGGGCCGACAAAGGCGATAAATTCTTTCTCTTCAATGTCAAGGTTGAAGTTGTCTACGGTATTTTTATCTGAACCCGGATATTTCTTACATACGTTTTTGAATTCTATAAAGCTCATTTTATTATCCTTCCTTTGATCCTGTTGAAGTTACACCTTCTACGATCTGTTTGGAGAACAGGGAGTAGATGATGATGACCGGTATTGTTACAAGTGTGATGACTGCCAGCGTCTGTCCCATCGTCGTGTTCTCGTTGGAGGTGATGGAGTTCAGACCGATCTGTGCGGTCAGCAGGTCGCTTGATGTAAATACAAGCGACGGCCAGAGGTAATCGTTCCATACATTCAGGAATGTGAATACGCTGACGGTTGCCACAACGGTCTTGGACATGGGCAGCACCATGGTGAAGAAATATTTCACCGGGCCGCAGTGGTCAAGCTGCGCCGCCTCGTATACATCGTCCGGCAGGCTTACAAACACCTGGCGGAAGAGGAAGATATTGAACGGGTTGACGATCAGCGGCAGGATGTAGCCTACGATCGTATTTAACAGGCCGGCTTTGGCGATGATCAGGAAATGGATGGTGATGACCGTCTCTGTCGGCACGATGAGCAGCATGATGATGATCATGAGCCACTGATCACGGAACGGGAATCGGATCTTGGCCAGCGCATATCCGGCAAGTCCGTTTACAATGATGCTCAGGACGATCAGGATCGCTGCGTAGAGGAGTGTGTTCCCCATGTATCTTAAGAAACTCGTATCCGTGATGATGGACACATAGTTGTCAAGGAAATTTCCGTTTAATGCCGGCGGGATGAACGCTGCGATGGTGTTCATGTCCGCGGTGATGGCCGCATCCGGTTTAAAGGAGTTGGCAAGCATCCATATGACCGGGAAGAGGAAGAATACGGAGAGCACAAGCAGTACGGCCACCAGGATCCAGTTAATTCGTTTTTGCTTTTTTGTGAACATGTTTCCTTCCCTCCTTGTCCTTTGTCAATGTGTTCTGTATGATCGTCAGGATCACAACGAAGATGGTGAATACGATCGCCATGGTGGACGCAAGTCCCATCTCCCAGTTGACCGTGCCGGTCTCGTAAATGTCGTACACGATCGTGTAGGTGGAGTGGTCCGGTCCGCCTCCGGTCATGACCATAGGCTGTACCAGCATTCGGAACGCGCCGATGGTGACTGTGATGAATACGAAGATGCACAGCGGCTTCAGCTCCGGAAGCGTGATATCTTTGAACTTCTGCCATCCGCTGGCGTGGTCCATTTCCGCCGCTTCATAGAGAGCGGGATTGATGTTCTGCAGGCCGCCCAGGAAAATGATCATCTGGTAGCCCACGCCCTGCCATACGCTCATGATGGCAATGGACGGCAGCGCCTGGTCCGCGCTGTGGATGAACGGCTGGGTGTCGATCCCCACATTTGCCAGCAGAGTGTTGAGGATGCCTTCCGGACTGTAGATCTGCATCCACAGGGTTGATACGACTGCCAGCGACATAACTACCGGTACAAAGAAGGCAACCTTGAAATATTTCTTGCAGTGTGCTGCATGATGAATGGCCAGCGCCAGGAGAAGGGCGCCGCCGCACTGCAGCGGTACGATAATGATCACGAATTTTACGGTATTCAGGAAAGACTGTACAAACAGCTCATCCTTAAAGATATTGATGTAGTTTTCCAGTCCCACGAAGTGCGTCAGCTCCGGGTTCAGCGCGAAGTAGTCGGTAAAGCTGAATCCGAACGTAAGCAGCATCGGCAGGAATAAGAACAGTGTCAGCAGCACAAGCGCGGGTCCGAAAAACGCCATTCCCATGATTGAATTTTTTCTCTTCATAATTTATTCCCTCGTATAACGTTCCAGTTTCTGATCGATCCGGTCTACGGCTTTGTCAAGTTCTGCCTGTGTGTCTTTGCCGCCCAGCGCCACGCTTTCCAGCACTTCCTGGAAAGAGGTGCTCACCTGCGGGTAGACCGGCGTCTTCGGTCTCGGATGGCCGTAGGTGCTCAGCTGATCATAGAGCGCCGCGTAGTTCTCATCTGTCTGGAACACATCGATATTTTCAAATGCCTCATAGGTGGACGGGAAGCTTTTTGCCATCTCCCAGATGCGGATGCCGCTTTCCGCCCCGCTCATCCATTTGACCAGCTCGGTCGCGCCCTCGATGTCCTCAGTCTCCGAGGATGCTGCGAAAGCCCAGGAGCCGGTGGGGGTGTAGGTGCCGCCGTCCCAGTTGTCGCTGACGACATAGGGCGCCACGCCGAGGCTGATGTCCGGGTAGCTGGTGTAGACGGTGTTCACTTCCCAGGCGCCGTCGAACTTGAATGCCGCCCGGCCGCTCTCGAAGAGATGGTCGATGGGCGCCTCAGACATGTATTCATTTTCCACGATCGAGCGGAAATAGTTCATGGCGTCTGCCGTCTGTTCCGAATTAAAATAGCCGTCCACGGTCAGCCCGTCATCGCTGACCAGCTCGCCGCCGTCCGACCAGACGAAGGGCGCGAAGTAGTAGATGCTCGTTTCGCCCACTGGGAATGTCATATCCAGCGGATAGCCGTCTTTTTCATTCATCAGGGGTTTCAGTTCTTCCAGGATGTCCGTGAATTCCGACCAGGTCCAGGGGTGGTCTGCATCCGGAACCTCGATGCCGGCTTCTTCCAGGATGTCTTTGTTGTAGTAGAGGCCTACGCTTGATTCCATTACACCGAGAGCGTAGAGCTCATCATTTACGGTGCCCTGTTCGATGATGGAAGGAAGATATTCATTTTCCTCCTCTTCGGTCAGATCAGCCAGCGGCTGGATGATCCCGTTCGCCGCGTAAGCCGAGATATTCGGGCCGTCCACGGTCAGTACATCCGGCAGGCCGCCTGCCATGACAGAGGCATTGACCTTGTCAGAATATCCGCCGCCGCTGTCATTTCGCGGAACAAACTCGATGTCCGCAAAGTATTTGCCGTCATACGCCTCATTAAATGTCTCTACGGATTCTTTGTAAGCCTGTCCCTCCTCAGTGTCTTCGATGGAGTGTACCCAGATCGACAGATAAGATTCGCCCTCATCATATCCGGCAATGTCGCCGGGCTCGGGATCCTTCTGCTGGCAGCCGGTGAGACCGACGGCAGAGAAGGCCAGGAGCATTGCGGTCAGGTACATTAATCGCCTTTTCAATTCCATCTCCTCCTTTTTTTGTTTAATTTTGTATATATGTAAAAAGGTAAGCACGTAACCGGTTAAGTAACCGGTTCCTTTAATGCAATCATAGACCTGAACAGAGAGAATGTCAATATAAAAAAACAGTTTCGGCAAATGTTACATTTTCGAAGGCGCCTATCTGTAAAACATTCACAAAACCGGTTTTGTTACCGGTTACTTTATTGATTTTGCAATGCGCTGTCTGATATACTGGATCTGTATAAACAGAGGCGTGACAGAAGTCCTGCGACTCCTGCCGCTGCGGAACAGAAATAACAGAGGACAGATGGAATATGAAGACAAAGAAAGTAACCTTTGCGGACATCGCAAAATATACCGGGTTTTCCAAGACAACGGTTTCCCGGTATTTTAATGATCCGGATTCACTGACGGTTGAAAACCAGCAGAAGATCGCGGATGCGCTGGATGCGCTTGATTATAAGGAAAATAAGGTGGGGCGCATCCTGGCCAGCGGAAAGACCGAATTCATCGGCGTGATCATCCCCAACCTGTATATGCATTATTATTCGGAGATGCTCAACCAGATCCTGGCGACGTATGAGAAGTACGGGTACAAGTTTCTGGTGTTCGCGGGAAATTCCAAAAAAGATGTGGAGCGGAAATACATTGAAGAACTGATGGCTTATAACATTGAAGGCATGATCATCTTAAGTCCCACGATCCCTTCAGAAGAACTGGCGGCATACGGTGTGCCGGTGGTCGGGATCGAGCGGGAGGACAAGTACATTTCCAGCGTCAATACAGACAACTATATGGGCGGCGTGCAGGCTGCGAGCCTGCTGAAGAAAAGCGGCTGCGATATCCTGATCCACATGAATGCAAAACTGCCCGATGAAGTGCCGGCGGCCGGTCGTACCCGGGGGTTCGAGGACGCCTGTCGGGAAAATGCCCTGACTTATGAAATCATTTATGCGGATATGGGGAATACATTTGAGGAAAATAAGAGCGGCATTGTGAAACTTGTCAGAGATCTGGAGAAGCGGTATCCGGATCAGAAGAAAGGAATCTTCATGCCGAACGATACCCATGCCAATGTTTTACTGAATGTCCTTCTCCGGAAATACGGGGAACTGCCGGACGCCTGGCAGATCATCGGCTTTGACGATTCGCCGATCTCCCGGGAGGCGGTCATCCCGACCAGCACGGTGGGACAGCAGATCCCAGTGATCGCGAATGAGGCTATGGAGATCCTGTCCGCACAGATGGAAGAGCGGAAGAAGAGGCGGCCGCAGCCGATGGAGCCGGTGCATAAGGTGATCTCGCCGATCCTCATAAGGAGAGAGACGACGGCGTAGAAAAATAGCGCAGAGGTGAAGATCATCCCTGCGCTCTGTTCTTTTTTATGCGCTCTATTTAACCATGCACTCTTTCCTGTAAAAGGCAACACCATATTTCAGGATATCCGAGTATCCTTCCTGCCGGAGCGGTTCTTCGTATTTCTGTTCTTCAATCTGCCGGAGCGCCTCGTCACACTTGTTTTCCAGTTCCTGATAAGTATGCGCTACCTTGATCTCAAGAATGACAGCTTTTCCCCTGACGCTCGGGTACTTCAGCAGGATGTCCGGGCGTCCGTTTTCCGCTTCCCGGTTCGACAGGACGATATAGTTTCCAATGTTTTTGAGCATTCCCGCGAGAAAGCCATGGTAGTAACTTTCCTGATAATCATAGAAGCTGATCGTTTCCATGAGGTTTTCAGAGAGGATTTCAGCCATCTTTTCCCGGTCGCCGTTCAGAATGCTTTCATATAGCAGAGAAAAATTTTTATCTTTTGTCTTTTCCTCAAACCAGCGCAGGACTGTATTTTTGTAAATATAGCGCACTTCGCTGTTCGGGATCGCCATTTCCACCAGAATATCCTCACCGTCCTGCTGTTCGCTGATTTTCTTCAGATAGCCGGTAAAGAAGAGGAAGTTCCACAGATTGTCCTGTGTGGAGTCCATGTCGTCATAGGTGATGTCTTCATGGATCGGTTTGGTGATGGTCTTTCCCTCGATGAGAGCCTCGATTTCCTGTTTTACGGAGAGGTCCGCGTGCTCCACAAGTGTGCGGACGATGCTGTTGGAGCTGGTGTTGGACCAGTAAGGCCGGAGCAGCGCATTTTTATCCTTGTAACAGGAGTTTATATAACTGATGACGCTCCATGGGTTATACACTTCCGTCTTACCGAACCGATATCCGTCATACCATGTCCTGACTGCAGCCTGGTTCTGCTCCAGTCCGTAATGTTTCAGCATCTGATCTACTTCATTCTGTGTAAATCCGAAATGTTCCGCATAGCTGGTATCCATGATCGAGATGACATTCAGGTTATTTAAACCCGTAAAGATGGATTCCTTGCTGATGCGCAGACATCCCGTTATTACGGCAAATTCCAGTGTGTCGTTTGTCTTCAGCGCCGATTCAAAAAGGGAGCGGATCAGCGATACCATGCGGTCATAAAAACCGCTGAAATATGCATTTTCCAGTGGAACATCATATTCGTCGATCAGGATGACCGTTCTGCGCCCGTAAAATGTATACAGACATTCGGAAAGAAATTTTAAGGCGGTGAGATACTCTTCATCGTCTGCACCACGGTTCATCAAAAGCTGATATTTTGTGCGGTCATCTTCGGAATTCAGACTTTGGATAATCTGAGGATGTTTTTTAAACTCTCTCGCAATCTCTTCCTTCAGACAGTGAAATGCAGATTCATAACCCGCCTGCTTCATGGATTTCAGTGACAGCGAGATCACAGGGTACTGTCCCTGCTCTTCTGTATATTTTGCACCGGCAGCCATGATTTCCTTTCCTGCAAACAGATGTGACCGGTCATCATCGGATATTTCAAAGAAGTAGCGCAGCATGCTCATATTCAGCGTCTTGCCAAACCGTCTCGGCCGGGTAAAGAGATTGACTTTTCCGCGCAGATCGATCAGGTTCTTTATGAGCAGCGTCTTGTCGACATAGTAATAGCCCTTTTCAATGATCTCTTCGTAATTTTCCACTCCGATCGGAAGCGGGGTCCATTCCATATAAAACGCCTCCTTCCTGTTCATGAATTTATCTTACTACATTTGTCAGAGGGCGGCAAGTTCCTTTCCAGGCAGTCCGGATCCTTCCGGTACTGTAACGGCGTTACCCCGTCTTGCACAGCATGATAAATGCGTTCACAGAAAATCCCAGTTCTTTTGAATAATGTGGAACATGGCGCGACCCCTATGTGGGAGAATTGGGATGCGCTTCATCCGACGCGTGCAGGATATCTGGAATGGTGGACGCCGGTGATGGAAAAGGCATTGCGGCGCTTCTTTTTGTATAGATATTGCCGGTTGAGTAAACGGATGCAAAAAAAGATTTGCCCAAATCCTATTATTCCGCTATAATTTAGAATCAGACCAATAATGAAAGGATGAGATACAAAATGGAAAAGAACAACAAAAAGAGTCTCAGCGTCCTGATCGGCGCCGCTTTCCTTATGGCGACGTCCGCGATCGGACCGGGATTCCTTACACAGACAGGGCAGTTTACAGGTAGCCTGAAGGCGAGTTTCGGATTTGTTATCCTGGTTTCTGTCATCCTGTCCGCGATCGTGCAGCTCAACGTATGGCGTGTGCTCTGTGTATCCGGCATGAGAGGGCAGGACGTGGCGAACAAGGTCCTTCCCGGACTTGGCTACGTAGTGGCGTTCCTCGTCGTTGCAGGAGGACTGGTATTTAACATTGGAAATGTGGGCGGAGGCGCCCTTGGATTCAATACCCTGCTTGGTATCCCGGAGATGGCGGGATACTTTATCGCCGGAGGTCTTGCGATCGCGATCTTCCTGATGAAGAACGCGCTGAGCGCCATGGATACGCTGACGAAGATCCTGGGCGGCATCATGATCGTCGTGATCTTCGTGGTGATCATCATTGTTCAGCCGCCGGTAGGCCTTGCGCTGAAGGAGACGGTTATGCCGACCGCTCCGATGGATGACCTCGGAACGGCGATCCTGACCCTGCTCGGCGGTACGGTAGGCGGATACATTACCTTCTCCGGTGCGCACCGTCTGATCGATGCGGGCATTACGAAGAAAGAGAACTTAAAAGAGATCAACCGGAGTTCGGTTATGGGAATCGGCATCGCGACCATTGTCCGTGTGTTCCTGTTCCTGGCCGTGCTGGGCGTTGTTGTGGAGACGGCGACTTCTGCGGCTCATACACTGGATCCGGACAACCCGGCGGCGGACGCATTCCTCATTGGTGCGGGTGAGATCGGCTACCGCTTCTTCGGTCTGGTGCTCCTGTGTGCGGCGCTTACATCAATCGTGGGATGTGCATATACTTCCGTGTCATTCCTGAAGACGTTCCACAAGAGCATTGAGAAGCATGAGAATGCAGTCATCGTCGGCTTTATCGCCCTGAGTACTGTTGTGATGGCAGTCTTTGAACAGCCGGCTGTCCTGCTGGTTCTGGCGGGCGCAGTGAACGGTCTGATCCTCCCGATCACGCTGGGCGTATGCCTCATCGCATCTAAGAAGAAATCCATCATGGGCGAAGATTACAAGCATCCGACATGGCTTCTGATCCTCGGCATCATCGTGGTAATCGCATCTGCATATCTGGGAATTACAACATTTGGTTCAAACCTGGGCAAACTTCTGTAGTAATGATGTGCATCTTGTGAAAGGCAGGAGATTTGAATGAGTGAGATCAAGATTTATACAGCGGGAGATTCTTCCCTGCTCATTGAGTTCGAGCAGAAGATCTCCCCGGAGATCAACGCGCAGATCACGGCAGTCGTCCGCATGATCAAAGCGCAGCAGATCGAAGGGGTCACGGACATGATCCCGGCTTTTGCGTCGCTTCTGATCAACTACGATCCCCGCGTGATCAGTTACGCCGGGCTGAAGAGCCGGCTGGAGAAGATCCTGAAGCTGGAGATCAGCGGGGAAGCTTCCTCGGCCAGGATCTTCGAGATCCCGGTATGCTACGGCGGGGAATACGGCCCCGATCTTCAGAATATCGCGGATCATGCCGGGCTTTCTCCGGAAGAGGTGATCCGGATCCACAGCGGGGAGGATTATCTCATCTATATGCTGGGATTCCTGCCGGGCTTCTCTTATCTGGGCGGCCTGGATGAGCGAATCCATACGCCCCGCCTTGCCAATCCGCGCATCCGCATCCCTGCGGGAAGCGTGGGGATCGGCGGTTCCCAGACGGGCATCTACCCGCTGGATTCCCCCGGCGGATGGCAGCTTCTCGGCATGACGCCGGTGAAGACCTACGATCCGGACCGGGAGGTCCCGATCCTTTTTGAGGCGGGCGACTATATCCGTTTTATCCCGGTATCGGAAGCGGAATATCTGGACATTAAGAAACAGGTGGACGAAGGCACCTATACGTGCACCATCCATCAGAAGGAGGTGTGATCCATGGGCATTCGTGTTTTAAAAGGCGGGATGCTGACGACCGTGCAGGATCTGGGCCGGACCGGCTACCAGAGCCAGGGATTCAGCGTATCCGGCGTCATGGACATCCGGTCCTTCAAGATCGCCAACCTGCTCCTGGATAACCCGGAGAATGAGGCGGTCCTGGAGTTCACGCTGATGGGTCCGAGCCTGGAGTTTACCTCTGAGACGATCATCGCCATCACGGGCGGCGATTTCCAGCCCCGCGTCAATAAGAAACCGGTGAAAATGTATACAGCACTCTATATGCATAAAGGCGACATCCTGGATTTCGCCGGATGCCGGACCGGAAGCCGCGGATATATCGCATTTTCCAGTTATCTGGACATCCCGGTCGTCATGGGCAGCCGATCGACCAATATCAAGTGCGGCATCGGCGGGTTCAAAGGGCGCAGGCTGAAGGAGGATGATTACATCGGCTTCCGCATCAAGCGGAGATATCTGCCGTTCTTCCTCTCGAGGAGTCTGGATCTGGATGAATTCGACTATGATGAAGTAACCCTTCGCGTGGTCATGGGACCGCAGACTGATGTGTTCACCGCTGCGGGGATCGAGACATTCCTTAACTCGGAATACACCGTGACCAGTGAGTTTGACCGGATGGGCTGCCGTCTGGAAGGACCCTTTATCGCATATAAGAATACGGCGGATATCATTTCCGATGGCATTGCTTTCGGATCCGTGCAGGTGCCGAGCCACGGCAAGCCGATCGTGCTCCTGTCGGACCGGCAGACGACCGGCGGATATGCCAAGATCGCGACTGTGATCTCGGCGGACCTTCCGAAGCTGGCTCAGTGCAGGACGGACAATAAAGTCCGCTTTGCCGCAGTGACCGTGGAGGAGGCGCAGCAGCTCCTGCTCGACGAGGTGGCGGAGATGAATGAGTTCCGCAGACGGATCTACAAGCCGTGCAAAGAGGTGCTGGAGTGCCGTCTTGTGGCGAAACGACTGGGCAAGCTGTTTAAGTAGTAGAAAGATAGGAGTGACCGTTATGGATTTGGGAAATATTGAAAAACTGGTAAATATCATTGAGAAGTCCTCGATGCTGGAGTTTTCCATCCAGGAGGGCGATACGAAGATCAAGATGAGCCGCAGGGGGACCGCAGGCGAGCCGGGCGCGCCGCTGACCGTTGTGAAGACAGAGGCGCCGGCGGAGGATACGGTGGATGAAAATTATATCATCTCCCCCATCGTGGGTACATTTTACTCGGCTCCGGCACCGGATGCGCCGGCATTCGTCAAAGTGGGCGATGTGGTGAAGGCGGGACAGACCGTATGCATCCTTGAGGCCATGAAACTGATGAATGAGATCGAGAGCGACTATGACTGCGAGATCGAGGCAGTCCTTGTCAGCAATGAACAGAAAGTCGAGTACGGACAGCCACTCTTCAAAGTGAAAAAACTTTCAGATTAAGGAGGGGCGCTGATGTTTCAGAAAATATTGATCGCAAACCGCGGCGAGATCGCTGTGCGGATCATCCGTGCCTGCCGGAATATGGGGATCCGCAGCGTGGCGGTTTACTCAAAAGAAGATAAGGACAGCCTGCATGTCCAGCTGGCCGACCAGCGGATCTGCATCGGCGAGGGGCCGGCGAAGAACAGCTACCTCAATATGGAGCGCATCGTGACCGCAGCCCTGAATATGGGCGCGGACGCTATCCATCCGGGGTTCGGATTCCTCTCCGAGAATGCGGATTTTGTCCGTCTCTGTGAGAAGAACGGGATTACCTTCATCGGACCAAAAGCGGAAGTCATCGACAGCATGGGAAATAAATCTCATGCCCGCAAGACCATGATGGAGGCCGGCGTACCGGTCGTGCCGGGTACGAAAGAACCGGTGTATGACGCGGAGACCGGCGTGAAGCTGGCGGAGGAGATCGGCTATCCGGTGATGATCAAGGCGTCGTCCGGCGGCGGCGGCAAAGGCATGCGCGTGGCGAAGTCCGCGGACGAGTTTGAATTTCAGTTCAACATGGCCCAGCGGGAATCCGCCAATGCATTCGGCGACGATACCATGTATATCGAGCGGTTCATCGAGAACCCGCGCCATGTGGAGATCCAGATCATGGCGGACAAGTTCGGCAACGTGGTGGCGCTGGGCGAGCGTGACTGTTCGGTCCAGAGAAACCATCAGAAGCTGATCGAGGAGTCGCCCTCGCCGGCCATCAATGATGAGATCCGCAATGCCATGAACCGGGACGCGGTCCTGGCGGCAAGAACGGTAAACTATACAAATGCGGGAACCGTGGAGTTCATCCTTGATCCGAAAGGATCCTATTATTTCATGGAGATGAATACCCGGATCCAGGTGGAGCACGGCGTGACGGAGATGGTGACAGGCACGGACCTGATCATCGAGCAGATCCGGGTGGCCATGGGGGAGCCGTTAAGCTTCAACCAGGAGGGTATCCAGCTGCGCGGTCATGCCATCGAGTGCCGCATCAATGCGGAGATCCCGCAGAAGAACTTTATGCCAAGCCCCGGCGTGGTGAAGCACCTGCATCTGCCGGCCGGCAACGGCGTGCGCGTGGATACGGCGCTCTACACCGGATACCGCATCCCGTCGGAATATGATTCCATGATCGCCAAAGTCATCGTCCATGCACCGGACCGGAACGCGGCGATCCAGAAGATGCGCTCCGCGCTGGATGAGATGGTGATCCTCGGTGTGGAGACGAACCTGGACTTCCAGTTCCAGATCATGCGCAATCCGGAGTTCTGCGAAGGCAGGGCGGACACCGGGTTCATCCAGCGGATGCTGAGGCTGGACTGATCCGGATATCATTAAGAAAGAAGTGAATGAAATGTATAAAGTAGATTTAAACAGCGACCTGGGCGAGAGCTTCGGACGCTATACCCTTGGGATGGATGAGAAGATCATCCCCCTCATTTCCTCGGCGAATATCGCCTGCGGATTCCATGCGTCAGACCCGGTGGTGATGATGCAGTCCGTAAGCCGCACAAAGGAGGCGGGCATCCGCATCGGCGCACATCCGGGATTCCCGGACCTGATGGGATTCGGACGGCGGAACATGGTGATCTCGCCGGAAGAGGCAAAGGCCTATACGCTGTATCAGATCAGCGCTCTGGGCGGCATGTGCCAGGCACAGGGAATGAAGCTGCAGCATGTGAAGCCCCACGGCGCATTCTACAATATGGCAGCGAAGGATTACGAGCTGTCGAAAGCGATCTGTGAGGCCGTTAAAGCGTATGATCCGGAACTGATCGTCATGGGACTTTCCGGAAGCGAAACGATCCGTGCGGCAAAAGACCTGGGACTCAGGACCGCAAGTGAAGTGTTCGCGGACCGCGGCTATGAGGAGGACGGAAGCCTCGTCAACCGGAAGAAAGAAGGCGCCTTCATCCGCGACGAGGATGAGGCCATCGCCCGCGTGGTGCGCATGGTGAAGGAAGGCAAAGTGACCGCCGTTACCGGAAAAGATATTGATATCCAGGCGGATTCCGTGTGTGTGCACGGGGACGGCGAGAAAGCGCTGCTCTTCGTGGAGAAGATCCGCAGTGCGCTGAAAGAAGAGGGGATCCAGATCGCGCCGCTTGACGAGATCTGTAAATAACCCGGTAGTTAATAGTGACATTTATCCCGGACAGGAGATCAGGTCGTATGACCGCTCCTGATCCGGGATTTTTTACGGTTAAACACTAAAAACTTATTGATAAAACATAAAATTTTGGTTATGATATTAAAAAGATCTGATAAAGGAGGAGTATATATGGTTATAAGACCGGATTATATTCAGGCGATCAGGCCTTTTATAGATCAGCCATTAGTAAAGATACTTGCCGGTGTGAGGAGATGCGGCAAGTCCACTATTTTT
>DWVL01000039.1 GCA_019120275.1 Candidatus Mediterraneibacter excrementavium
CTCATACTTGTCAACCTTCTTTGCTGATTTTGCAGCATCTCCCATGAAATTCCTTGCGGAATCTGCTATTTTATCAGCACTATGATACACTACACACATCCATTTGTCAAACGTAATACGGGGGTTTTCCACATATTTACATAATATTTTCTTAACTTTTACTCGACACATTCTGTCGATTTGTTACAGTTTTGATAATCTGTTTTCACCTCGCTTTTTCAGTTCTGCTCCTCCGGTGCAGACTTGTCCGTCCGTCCCGCTGCCCGGGGAAATGAAAGGTCCACGCGGAAGAGGTCGCCATCCAAGTACAGGCTGAATCTTCCCCCCTGCATGGTGGTCAGGCTGCGGGCGATAGACAGGCCCAGTCCGCTGCCTTCCGTGCTCCGCGAGAGGTCGCCGCGGATAAAGCGCTCGGTCAGTTCTTCCGCCGGGATATTCAGCGGCTGCTCCGAGATGTTTTTCAACGAGAAGCTGACTTCTGTCTCTGTCAGCGAAAGGTCTGCATACACGCGGGTTCCGGGCATGGCGTATTTTGCCGCGTTGTTGAATATATTTTCCAGCACCCGCCACATCCGGCGTCCATCCACATGGATGACCGCCGGCTCCTCCGGAAGACTGACCACCATGGCAAGATCCCGGGCGCTGAACTTCTCGGACAGTTCTCCCTCCGTCTGGCGGATCAGTTCCCGCAGATCGACATCCATGTATTCAAGCGTGATGTTGCCGCTGCTGACTTTGGATGCTTCCACAACATCTTCCGTCAGCGTCTTCAGCCGGTGCGCCTTGGCTTCCAGGATATCCAGATAACCCCGTATCTTCTCATCCGCGATGTCTGACCGTTTGAGGATGTCCACGTAATTGATGATCGAAGTCAGCGGCGTCTTGATATCATGGGATACGTTGGTGATCAGATCCGTCTTCAGCCGTTCATTGCGCATGGCCTCATCCACCGCCCGGTTCAGTCCGCCGCCGATATCGTTGACCTTCTCCGCCATCTCCCGCTCCGTGCCGCGCAGTCCGGTGAGATCGATGCGGTATTCCAGATTGCCGGAGGCGATCTCCTCGATCCCTTTTCGGATGCGTCCTTTGGCCATGGCGCTGCTGAGGATGAACCACAGCGCCGCCGCGTCAGCGAGCAGTGCCAGGATGAGCATCGGCATACTGCGGACAAGGATCGCCAACGTCTGGATCCCGATGAATCCCGCCGTGGCAGCGCTGGCTTTCAGTGTGTCATGGCGGCTTGCAAACGCTTTCTTTGTAAAATGAAGAACCGCCCATACAAGGCTTCCTCTCCACAGCACTTTTCCGCGGATTCTGCGCACCAGGCTGATATATCCGGCATAGAAGCAGAGGAAAGTGAAAGCGCTGTAACAGAAAACCCCCGTCACATCCGCGAAATCAACGGCTATGGTAAAGAGGCCTGAATACAGGTACGGCACGCCGTATTCGCTGATGTAATTCTCCGCGGACTGCACGGAACGGCTCCAGTCGATCTCCGGCACTCCCGCGCTCAGGAGAAACAGCGTAACAACTCCCCACGCGAAAAATACCGCCGCTGCCGCGATCTCTGTCTTCCATCTGTCAAACGCCGTCAGATGGATCTCCTCATCACCCGGCCGCCTGCCTGCGATGAGCGTCAGCCATACCGTACAGATCAGGAAAAGGAGTCCGCCCACACTCAGCATGATAAGCGAACCGCGCAGGAAAGGCAGGTTATCATTATAGTTTTCGCGGCCTTCGTAGAACTGATCCTGAACAGGGTATTTCGTATCCACCACCGCGGCAAATACGATCTCCGCACTGCTGTCCGGCCGGCTGCTGCGCAGCATGCTCCACTCTCCGGCGGCGCTGACATTCATATTGGTACTGAAATCTCTAAGCTTCGGTCGGATGACCATATATTTTACTTGATCGCCGGATTTCAATTCGTTGATGTACAGTTCCGCTTCTCTATAACCTTTATAGTCTTCACAGTTCGTATAAACCTGCTTCGTATCTTCATTTATATAAATATAGGTAAAGTTCGTGTTTCCCTCAGCCATCCAGTCCCATCCGGTCTGATATGCCTGGCTGCTGTTATAGATGTCGTTCAATGCCGTTGCAATATTTTCATAAATCATACTCAGACGTCCGTTCAGCTGCGGTGAAGCATTGACGATCTCCAGAAGGCTGTCCGCTCCGGCCGGCGCGTACCGCTCTCTGAGCGACCGCCCGAAGTTCCAGCAGTCCACGTACAGTTCATTTCCCTCTCTATCAAAGATCCTCAGTTCATAACCGCCGGAATCCGTCAGCTTTCCTTCCTGAAGCTCCCGCAGGAAGCCGGCCTGGTCCTGCTGCCCGCCGGCAAATTCCATGACCATTTCGCCTTGGGCGAACTGCTCCAGAAAATCCTCCAGATAATAGTAATGATAACTTCCGTCCGGCCGCCGGCATACAACGACCTCATTTTCACTGTACAGCGCAGAGTCCTCGCCAGTGTAATACTCCCCGCCCCATTCTTCCAGCTGTTCCAGCGTATAGGCAACGCCGGATACATTTCCGCTGCTGATCTTTCCGGTCTGCGCATATTCCATAACGTCAACGAGCTTCTGCGGATTATACGCGCCGTCTGTCTCCATCAGATCGCTGACGCGGAACTGTTCAAACACGTCCTGTATCATGGAACTCACTGCCGCGCTGAAATCAGCGGATTCCTCATACGGTTCGCTGACCATTCGGGCGATCCCCGCAGGGTTCGCCGTTCCTGCAAATGTCAGCGCCATGGCAAATGAAGTGACAAATGCCGCGCCGCTCAGCACTCCGGCAAGCAGCACGATGATCTTTGCCACCGTCCGTCTGTACCATTGATTCATATTTCCGGTCAACTCCCTTCTCAGCTGTCTTTCTCAATCTTATATCCCACGCCCCACACGACTTTCAGGTACCGCGGCTCTTTCGGGTTGATCTCGATCTTCTCCCGGATGTGCCGGATATGGACCGCCACTGTATTATCCGCGCCGATGGCCTCCTCGTTCCAGATCGCCTCATAGATCTGCGTAATGGAGAAGACTCTCCCCTTGTTCTTCATGAGCAGCAGGAGGATGTTGTATTCAATGGGCGTCAGTCGCACCGGTTCTCCGTCCACGGTCACTTCTTTCAGATCATCGTTGATCCTTAACCCACCGGCCTCGTATATCTCTTCTTTCACCCGGCTGTCCCGCACGGACCCGCCCAGCTGATTGTAACGGCGCAGCTGTGACCTGACGCGCGCCACCAGTTCCAGCGGGCTGAACGGCTTCGTCACGTAATCGTCCGCTCCCACATTGAGCCCGAGGATCTTGTCCGAATCTTCCGACTTCGCCGACAGGATGATAATGGGGATCCTGTTTTTCTCCCGGATCTTCAGTGTCGCCCGGATCCCGTCCAGACGCGGCATCATCACATCGATGAGCAGCAGATTGACTTCCTCCTTTTCCAGGATGGCAAGCGCCTCCAGTCCGTCGTATGCCTTCAGGATATGGTACCCCTCCTGGGACAGATAGATCTCGATCGCCTCCACGATCTCTTTATCATCATCACAGACAAGTATATTGTACATGGTAAATCCCCCTCTCAGGTCGTCTGCCGCCGGCCTTTCCGTAAGACGCAGGCCGGCATCTTTCTATAGTATACATGATAAGGAGAAATTTTTAAGAGGGGAGAATGAAAATCTTAGGATTTTATGAATTTCTGATTTCCATTGCAGAGCATTTTATTTCATAGGAAAACAATTTCCTGTGAAATAAAAAAAGAGCCAGGCATTGGCTCTTAATCAAGTTTACTTAAACATTTCTACAATATTAACCGCCGGCAGAACCACAGGTTTCAATCCAGGTTGTGATGTCAGCAAAGTAATCTCGCTTCGCAAATATGGAAACAAAATAGCCACTCCGTTTTCACTCACTAAACGCTCAGCATCATATTCGCGATTTGCAACCGTTATATTAAACTCTCCTACCAGGCTGATATTTATTCTTATACTGTTTCTTTCTTTATCCTCAAGTTCGGCACTTAAAACCAATCTATATTTTGATGTGTCATCTGTTCTCTGTTGAACTTCACGCCTGAATCTTATATCCAGTTCAGGATCACTTGAAATACAATCAAGCCGGTTAAATTGTATAGTATCAAAATATAAATTTTCAAGTGTAAGCACTGAGTTCTTAATTGTTGATTCTTTAACCATTTGTCACCTCTATGCACACAATAAAATATCTTTTGAAAGATCCAGAAACTCTGTTATATTATGTGAAATAGATTCTAGCGTATATACCTTTGTCTCATTGCAATCTCCAAAAATAACACCCAGTTCTTCCAGATCATTAATCACACGTTCGCTGCTCAAAGAATCAAAAAACTCCATAAAATCATCAAACCCGTTTTTTAATGTTTTACCCATATACCCACCTACTTTATACTTGCTATAATTTCATTATTTCTTACGCACACTATCGTGCAA
>DWVL01000040.1 GCA_019120275.1 Candidatus Mediterraneibacter excrementavium
TGGGAGCGGCCGAAATGACTGCTTGCCGGTCCTTCTGTAAACTGCCCGTAGCAGTAGGGCTCAAGATGGCGGATCTCGGCCCGGTCATTCTGAGCGGCAGGCGCATTTTCTGTAAAATATTCGAATGCACGGTTTCCATGTCCTCTGAGAGCCTCTGCAAGGATCAGCCAGCCCTGAGACTGGGAGAAAATTCCGGCGTTTTCTTTTGTGCCCTGATTGTAGATCACGGCAAGCGCACCGTCAAATGCGTGCGCATGGTAAGGCGGATCCATCAGGATGGCGCCGTATGCGGTGTTAAGTCTTTGATACACATTTTCCAAAGCGGCATCTGCCTGCTCTTCGGATGCAAGACCGCTGATGACAGCCCAGCTCTGTGGATTCAGCCACATATTTGCCTCCGGATCCGTTGCTGCGCCGATGCGCTCGCCCATCTCGGTATAGCCCCGGATGAAACGGTCGTTATCCCAGCACAGCTTCTGGATCTTCTGTCCGATTTCTTCCTGTTTTTCCTCAAGATAGCGGATGTATTCGCTGTCCTGTTTATAGACGGCAAATTTTTTTAATATAGTCATTGCATAATAGAACTGCAGTGCGACAAAGGAGGATTCTCCTTCTGCTCCGAGGCGGAGGCAGTCATTCCAATCCGCATATAATCCGGCAGGCATACCGTGGGGGCCCAGATGGTCAAATGAAAACTGTACGGCACGTTTCAGATGGTCATAAACGCTTCCCTCGCCTTTGTTGGCAAATGGGATGACTTCATCGAGAAATGCGGTATTTCCGGTTTCCGCAATGTATTTGTAAACTGTCGGGAACAGCCAGAGGGCGTCATCCGCGCGGTAGGCGGGATGGCCTGTCTCCCGGACATAGGAGGCGTCATCCGGTGTATCTTCGTGCCCCGGATTGTGGGTGAATTTTACAAGCGGAAGACCGCCGCCGTTATCTACCTGTGCTGAGAGCATGAAGCGGATCTTCTCATATGCCATTTCAGGGGCGAGATGGATGATTCCCTGAATATCCTGTACGGTATCCCGGTAGCCGTAGCCGTTTCGGAGTCCGCAGTAAATGAAGGATGCCGCTCTTGACCAGACAAATGTGATGAAGCAGTTATAGGCATTCCATGTGTTGATCATAGTATTGAAGGCAGGATCCGGAGTACTGATCTTCAGATGATCCAGCTTTGCATACCAGTCTGCTTTCAGCGTATTGATTTCCTGTCTGACTTGTCCGGCCGGATCGGTGTAGGAGCTTATAATGGCTTCCGCTTCCGTAGAGGGCTTCATACCGAGAAGGAAGAGCACGGTTCTGGATTCGCCGGGAGCCAGAGCGACGGTACAGGAGAGAGCACCGCAGGAATTCTCATTGTAGCTGGTTACATTTCCCAGGTCAGCAGAGATTACACCCTGCGGATTACCGTATCCGTGGTATTTCCCGAGAAAAGCATCCTTATCTCCGCAGTATGAGGAGACTTCTGCTCCTGCAAGACCGAAAAAGCGTTCAATAACTCTTTTATCGTCAACCTCTTCATCTACTTTAAGGGTATCGAGGTTGCCGTGAATCTGCTGGACGATCCGGTTCTGCTCAAATAATGTGCGGGTGATGAACAGGGAGTACTGGAGATTTACCTGATCCTGTTCGTAATTACTGTGGTTTGTGAACTCTGCATATCCTGTAAGGGTAAGCTCACGTGCGCAGTCTGATTCGTTAGTCACGGAAAGCGCCCATACCTCATAGGATTTACCAAGCGGAACATAGTAGTCAGCCTCAGAATGTATGCCTTTGTAATCTGCGAGCATTCTTGTATACCCCATGCCGTGACAGCATCTGCTCTGATAATGTTCAGTATCTTTTCCTACCGGCTGCCATGAGGCTGACCAGTAATCTCCGGAAGCATTGTCACGGATATAAATATAGCGTCCCGGCTGGTCAAACTGGTTAAATATGTATCTGAGGATACGTCCGTTTGCACCTGATCTGGCAAAGCTGTATCCGCCTGCATTATTTGAAATAATTGCTCCGTACTCCGGTGATCCCAGATAATTCACCCAGGGGGAAGGTGTATCCGGGCGGGTGATCACATATTCCCGTTCTTTGTCGTCAAAATATCCATATTTCATAAGTTTATTCCTGTCCTTTCAGTTGGTTTTAAATGAGTTTTACAATTACGCGGTGACAATCATCCGAAAGCGTATCCAGTATTCTGCGTGTGATAATAACGTGTCCGAGGTCGTCTGTCGGAAGCTGCTGTCCTTCGCAGACAGCCGAGAATACCGTGTATGTTCCGCTGTCTTTCCGATCCGGATTTTCATAGATGATTTCAAGGTTTTTCCCGGCGAAAACAAGGCTGACAGACGCTTTCCCATGCTCGTCGAACTGCTCGGCCATAAGCTGGGGGGCAAGGATAAGATCGCCTGCCTGTCCTCGGACGCCGAAGACCTGGGTGATCACAGTCATCATGAACCAGCTTGCGGCTCCTGTCAGATAGTGATACATTCCGCGGCCGTCGGAGCGGAAATATTCCGGTATACCAGGATAGATGCGGCAGGTGTCAAAATCCAGAGCGGTATCTGCCAGTGTTTTCAGTGCTTTCCACCCTTCCTTCGCAAAACCGCGGCGGTACAGTGCGTTGGCATACATCACTGTCATATGTGAGAATACGGCTCCATTTTCTTTTTCACCGTATGCAAAGCCGAACATACGTCCCATGTCGAATTTAAGTTCATGGAAATCCGTGTTCAGCCTGTAACCGCCGATTTCTTTTCGGTAGAGATAGCGGTCTGCGCTGTTTACGATTCTGCGGATCTGTTGTTCGGAAGCGACGTTTCCCATAATGGAGAAGACCTGTCCTGTAAGCATCATGCGAACCTCATTCGGGAAAAATCCTTCCACTGCACGGCCATGATCATCGTAATAGCTGTTAAACCACCCTTCATCCGTTCCTCCGTCGATCCATTCGTGATTCTGGAGATGTCCCGTGAGCCAGTCGGCCTTGCGCTCCAGATTTTC
>DWVL01000041.1 GCA_019120275.1 Candidatus Mediterraneibacter excrementavium
TCCTTTGGCGCAGTATTCCGATATTTTTATTTTCGGGAAATTGCATATATGATGAATTGTATGTCTGAAAATGTGTGCAATAGAAAAATTACAATGCGTATGATAAAATAGGTAAAGAGTCATAATAGAAAATGCAACAGGATGCGATAATGGAATATATTTACGACAAACTGAGAAATTATTCAGAATCCGGCTATTATGGTTTCCATATGCCGGGGCATAAACGGAACCGTATGCGCATAGAGACGGATCTTCCATATGAGATCGATATCACGGAAATTGACGGATTTGATGATCTGCATCATGCAAGCGGGATCATCAGAGAAGGTGAAATACGCGCCGCAGAACTGTACGGAGCGGAGGAGACGCATTATCTGGTCAATGGAAGTACTGTGGGACTTTTAAGCGCTGTCATGGGCTGCACGAAGCCCGGAGATCGCGTGCTTGTGGCCAGGAACTGCCATAAATCCGTCTATAATGCAATTTATCTGAACGACCTCAAACCTGTATATGTCTATCCGGATCTGATCCCGGGAACAGCTATATGCGGCCCTGTAAAGGCAGAGCATGTCGCTGCGCTTCTTAAGGAATGGAATGATGTAAAGGCGGTGATCATTACGTCGCCGACCTATGACGGTGTTGTATCAGACGTAAGGGCTCTGGCGGATGAAGCGCACAGATACGGCGTCCCGCTTATACTGGATGAGGCGCATGGCGCACATTTCGGATTTCATCCTTATTTCCCGGAGAATGGAAATATGCTGGGGGCGGACCTGGTGATCCACAGTCTGCATAAGACCATGCCTTCTCTGACGCAGACCGCTCTGATCCATCTGAACGGGGATCTTGTGGACCGGGAACCGGTGAGAAGATATCTGCATATGCTGCAGTCCAGCAGTCCCTCGTATATCCTGATGGCAGCTATAGACGAATGCATCCGGATGGTCAGTGGCCGCCGGGAAGAAATGTTCGGACAGTATGTCAGTCTTCTGGAAGAGACACGGGACCGCCTGTTGGCACTGGAACATCTGCACCTGTTTGACGATTCTTCCTATGACCGCTCTAAACTGCTGATCGATACTTCAAAATCTGCAATTATTGCAGGTGGGAAAATTAAAAAATATACAGGGAAATTATTGAGTGATGATCTTAGACGGGATTACCTTATTGAAATGGAAATGTCTCTTCCCGGATACACGGTAGGAATGACTTCCGTATGCGATACAAAGGAAGGAATGGATCGACTGGTCGGGGCATTACACGATATTGACGGAAAACTTGCAAATAGAACTATAAGCGAAAGAAATCCTGCAAAATCATTTGGTTTGAGCGCTGACAAAACGGGAAACAGTCAGATATATTCCATGAGGGAAATCGAGAAGTTTACAAATAATAAAATAAGTGTCTCATATGCCGATGCAGAGGGGACTATAGCCATGGAGTTCGCTTATGTCTATCCGCCGGGCATACCATTAGTGACCCCGGGCGAGCGGATTTCTACATATACAGCGGAGCTGCTGCAGAGTTATGCAGATGACGGATTTGATATTGAAGGAACAAAGACAAAGGGGAAGATTGAGGTACTTGAAAATGGGTAAGATATATTATGTAATGGGAAAAAGCTGTTCCGGAAAAGACACGATCTACAGACGCCTGACGGAGCGTCATCCTGAACTGCATACGATCGTTCCCTATACTACGCGTCCGATCCGGGAAGGCGAGCGGGACGGAGTCGAATATTTTTTCGTGGATCAGGAAAGGATGGAAGAGATGCAGACGTCCGGCCGGATCATAGAACTGCGGTCCTATAACACAGTTCGCGGCGTATGGAATTATTTTACTGCGGATGACGGGCAGATCTGTCTTAAGGAGAACAGTTATCTAATGATCGGAACGCTGGAGTCTTATCAGTCGATGCGCGATTATTTTGGCAAAGATGCGCTCGTACCGATCTACGTCGAAGTTGAAGACGGCATCCGGCTGGAGCGCGCGATCGGCAGGGAGCGGAAGCAGATCAGGCCGCAATATGAGGAAATGTGCCGGCGATTTCTCGCTGACGCGAAAGATTTCTCGGAGGATAATCTCATGAGGGCAGGGATCACAAAGCGTTTTGACAATGTGGATCTGGAGCAGTGCCTGAGTGAAATCGAGGAGTATATCAGATAAATCCGGGATATTAAAAAAAATCTCCCTTTTGTAAAAAAGATGTAGTACAATAGAGTTATGCCTTTAACAGGGTAAAGATCATTTACAGAAAGATACAGATTTGGCAGGTGAAAGAGATGAGCAGTTTTAAAGATGTGGTCGGCCACAAGAATATTATCAAATATATACAGAATGCGGTAGCGGCAGATGCAGTATCCCATGCATACATTCTGAACGGAGAACGGGGATCAGGAAAGAAGCTGCTCGCGAATCTTTTTGCCATGAGCCTCCAGTGCCAGAACAGGGACGAAGACGGGGACGCGTGCGGCAAGTGCCAGTCATGCAGACAGGTGTTGAGCGGCAATCAACCGGATATCATAAGAGTGACGCATGAGAAGCCGAATTCGATCAGCGTGGACGATATCCGGGTGCAGATAAACGATGATATTGTGATCCGCCCGTACAGCAGTAAATATAAGGTATATATTATCGCCGATGCGGACCTGATGACTGTTCAGGCGCAGAACGCACTGCTTAAGACGATCGAGGAGCCGCCGTCATATGCGGTGATCATGCTGCTGACGGAAAATGCGGAAGTGCTCCTTCCGACGATCCGTTCCAGGTGCGTGATGATGAAGCTGCGCAATATCAAGGATCAGCTTGTCAAGAAATACCTGATGGAACAGATGGAAGTTCCGGACTATAAAGCGGATGTGTGCGTGGCGTTTGCCCAGGGAAATATGGGAAAAGCCATCATGCTGGCACATTCCGAGTATTTCAATGAGATCAAGGAAGAGGCTGTGCACCTTCTGCGGAACATTGATGAGATGACCGTGCCGGAACTGATGGACGCAGTCAAACGCTGTATGGCATATAAACTGGAGATCAATGATTATCTGGATATCATTGCCATCTGGTACAGAGACGTCCTGATCTATAAAGCGACTAAAAACGTGGACAGGGTTGTATTTTCTGATCAGATGAAATATATTAAAGAGCGCGCGAGAAGGAGTTCCTATGAGGGAATTGAAAATATCCTCGATGCGCTGGAAAAGGCGAAGGCAAGGATGAAAGCCAACGTCAGCTTTGAGCTGGCGATGGAGCTGCTCCTGCTGACGATAAAGGAGAACTGACTATATGACGAAAGTAATCGGTGTCAGATTCCGGACTGCCGGAAAGATTTACTATTTTGCTCCGGGAAAGCTGGAGATCAGACAGGGTGACAATGTGATCGTAGAGACTGCGCGCGGCGTGGAGTTCGGGCGCGTTGTATGCGGCCCTCGCGAAGTGAAGGACGAGGAAGTGGTACAGCCGTTGAAATCGGTCATCCGCATGGCGAATGATCAGGATCGTAAGACGGTTGAAAAAAACAGACAGAAAGAAAAAGAAGCATTTAAGATCTGTCAGGAAAAGATCAAAAAGCATAATCTGGAGATGAAGCTTGTTGACGTCGAGTATACGTTTGACGGGAATAAGATATTATTCTATTTTACTGCGGACGGACGGATTGATTTCCGTGAACTGGTCAAGGATCTGGCAGCGGTATTCCGCACCAGGATCGAACTGCGGCAGATCGGTGTGCGCGACGAGACAAAACTGAAAGGCGGCATCGGCATCTGCGGCAGGCCATTGTGCTGCAGCACTTATCTGACAGAATTTTCCGCAGTATCCATTAAGATGGCAAAAGAGCAGAACCTCTCCCTGAATCCGACCAAGATCTCAGGTGTGTGCGGCCGTCTTATGTGCTGTCTGAATAATGAAGAAGAGACGTATGAAGTACTGAACAGTCAGCTTCCGTCCGTGGGCGATGCAGTTACCACAAAAGACGGACTGACGGGGGTGGTCCATTCACTGAGTGTGCTCCGCAGGCAGGTGAAGGTCGTTGTCAATCTGGAAAATGATGAAAAAGAGATCCGCGAATACCAGGCAGATGAACTGAAGTTCAAGCCGAGAAAGAAAAAGAAGAAAGTTTCCAAAGAAGAGATGAAGAAGCTGGCAGCGCTGGAGAAAGAAGAAGGAGCGTCAAAGTTAAATGACAAATGAGAAAAGGCAGGATCTGCTGAAGCCGGGAGAGCGTCTGGATGATCTGCAGATCGGCGGACTGGAACTGATCCAGGATCCGGATGGCTTCTGCTTCGGCGTGGATGCGGTATTTCTGTCGGATTTTGCCAGGGTAAAACCGGGGGAGACCGTTCTTGACCTGGGAACGGGAAACGGGATCATCCCGGTCCTTCTCACCGCAAAGACGGAAGGAAGGAAATTTACCGGACTGGAAATACGGGAAGAAACAGCTGAAATGGCGAGACGCAGTGTGGCCTGGAACAGTCTGGAAGACAGAGTGGAGATCGTGACCGGAGATATCAAAGAAGCTTCTGAGATATTCAAACCGGTCTTTTTTGACGTGATCACTACGAATCCGCCGTATATGCCGGCGGAACACGGGATCCGCAATCCGGACGGGGCAAAGGCGGCAGCGCGGCATGAGGTGCTGTGCACGCTGGACGATATCCTGCGGGAAAGCATGCGGCTTCTGCAGGATAAGGGAAGATTTTACATGATCCACAGACCTTTCCGGCTGACAGAGATCATGATCAAAATGAGTCACTATAAGATCGAGCCTAAACGGATCCGGTTCATCCACCCGTATGCGGATAAAGAACCGGTACTGGTTATGATCGAGGGAGTGCGCGGGGCCAGATCCGGTGTGAAGATCGACCCGCCCATCATCATTTATGACAGACACCCGGCGGAGGAATGACAATGGCAGGAATGCTTTATCTGTGCGCGACGCCTATCGGGAACCTGGAAGATATGACGTTCCGGGCAGTGCGCATCTTAAAGGAAGTCGATCTGATCGCGGCTGAGGATACGAGGAACAGCGTAAAGCTGCTGAATCATTTCGATATCCATACGCCGATGACCAGCTATCATGAATACAACAAATATGATAAAGGACGGAAACTGGTAGAAAAAATGCAGGAGGGCAGCAATATTGCCCTGATCACTGACGCAGGGACGCCAGGGATCTCGGATCCGGGCGAAGAACTGGTGCGGATGTGTCACGAAGCGGGTATACCGGTCACGGCAGTCCCCGGAGCTGCAGCCTGCATCACCGGTCTTATCATTTCCGGACTGCCCGCGGGAAGATTTGCGTTTGAGGCTTTTCTTCCGGCGGATAAAAAAGAAAGGGAAGCCGTGCTGGAAACGCTGCGGAATGAGCAGCGCACCATGGTGATCTATGAAGCTCCGCACAGGCTGCTCAAGACGTTAAAACTTCTGGCCGGAATACTTGGAGAGGACCGGCAGGTGAGCGTGTGCAGGGAACTGACAAAGAAGCATGAAACCGTTTTCCGGTCTACGCTCGGGCAGGCGGCTGTTTATTATGAAAGTACTGAGCCGAAAGGAGAATGCGTGCTGGTCATCGCCGGTCTGAGCCGGCAGCAGATCGAGCAGGCCGAGCGCGAAAAATGGGAGGACATGACGATCGAAGATCACGTCGGATACTACCTTTCAATGGGCGCGGACCGGAAGGAAGCGATGAAGAAAGCGGCGAAAGACCGGGGAGTAAGTAAGAGAGACATCTATAATTATCTGGAACAGAAAAAACAGAAATAAATAACGGACGTCCGGTTATTCCCGGATGTCCGTTATTTTTCCGTCTTTCATAAATACGATCTTTTTTCCCAGTCCGACAGCTTCGTCATAATTATTGGTTACGTAGAGGACCGTAATGCCGTATTCCTGATTGATCGCCTGGATATCCGCCAGCATTTCCACGCGTCTGGCGTCGTCCTGCCGGGCAAAATCTTCATCCACGAGCAGCACTTTCGGCTGGCATACAACCGCGCGGCCGAGGGCTACCCGCTGCCTGTCCGCATCGGAGAGGGCGCGGATCTTTTTGTCCAGGAGATCCGTGATCCCGAAGAATTTTGCTGCCGTTTTGACCCGGCTGTCGATCACTGTGCGCGGAAAATCCCGCAGCCTGAGCCCCAGAGCGATATTGTCATAGGCATTGAAATGCCGGTAGAGCGTATAGTTCTGGAATGCCATGGCAAGACGCCGGTCACGGGGAAGGATATCATTGAGCAGATCGTCCCCCAGCCAGATCTCGCCGGAGGTGATGTCCTCCAGGCCGCCGATCATGCGCAGGATCGTGGATTTCCCACAGCCGCTCGGACCGTGGAATATAACGAATTCACCATCGTCTATATGAAGGTTCACATCATTTACGGAAATAAAACCGTTCGGATAAGTTTTTGTCAAGTGTTTTAATGTCACGCTGGCCATAAATGACACCTCCGCATCATTTTATTTCTCATAAAATTATTTTAGCACAAAGGGAACTCTCCTACAATCCCGAACGCATTTCCGCGAGTAAAATGTCCGCCAGCAGGACGCTGGCTGCCAGCCCTGCAGCGGAGGCCAGAAGAGCTCCGGCCAGGGTATAGCGGGAGCGGCTGATCTTCGCGGACATGAAGTAGACGCTCATAGTATAGAAGATCGTTTCCGTGCAGCACAGAGCCAGGGATGCAGTCAGTCCGAGCCGGGAGTCCGTGCCGTATTCCCGAAAAATATCCAGCAGAAGCCCGGTTGCGGCGGAGGAGGAAAACATTTTTACTACGGCCAGAGGAACCAGTTCACCCGGAAAGCCGATCAGATCTGTGAACTGTCCGGCAAGGCGTGAGATAAAGTCAAGAAATCCGGACGCCCGAAGGATCCCTACCGCCGTCATCAGGCCGATCAGTGTGGGCAGGATGCCGAGGACGGTCCGGAGGCCGTTTTCGGCACCGCGGATAAATGTCTGGTAGACGGGGATGCCTTTCAGAAAACCGAAGACAATAATACTGAGAATAAGGAACGGGATCAGATAATCGGATATATAGGGCAGAATGTGCATGCGCGCCTCCGTTGAATGTCCGGACTGTCCGTAAAGTATATGCGCGGAGCCGGCGGAATATTGCGGCTTCTACACTCATAGGATGCAGTAAGAGCGCCAGAGAGTGTATGAGAGTGTGGAAATGAGATTAAAAAGAACCGTCTGTATCCTGATCCTGGATGCGCTGATCGTTGTGCCGGCAGTTTCGGCGGGAGGGTGTGCGGAACGGCAGCAGGCCGGCGGAAATGAAGCGTTCCGGGAATACACGGAAAATCTGTTCTGCGATGCGGTGGCCGCCAGTACGATCAGTCTGCATTATACCTTAAAAGAGCCGGAAAAATTCGGGATCACAGAAGAAAAAGCGGTCTGGGGAGAAGCCGGTCAGGATCCGGAAGCGGTCCGGGCATCGGCTGAAAATATGCAGCGGGCGCTGGAGACATTTGATTATGACAGCCTGAATATGCAGAATCGTATTACATATGATATTCTGGAATACGAGGCGGCATCTTCATCGGAAGCTGCAGACTATATCCTGTATGAAGAACCGCTGTCGCTGGTGAGCGGCGCACAGACCCAGTATCCGGTGGTCCTGTCAGAATATCCGTTCTATGACCGGCAGGATGCGGATATATACCTGCAGCTGCTGGAAACGACCGGGGACTATTTTGACAGTCTGTTGGTTTTTGAGCGCAGGAAGGCTGAGGAAGGACTGTTCATGTCGGATCAGTCGCTCGACACTGTGCTGGAGCAGTGCCGCAGTTTCCTGGATATGGGTGACGGCAACTATCTGTATTCCACATTTGCGGATCGGATCGGGGAACTGGCTGATCTGTCTGAAAAGGAAAAAAGCGAATACATACAGGATAATGCGATGGCCGTGGAGGACTACATATTCCCGGCGTACGAAAAACTGATGCGGGGGCTGGAGGAACTGAGGGGAAGCGGCAGCAATGAAAAAGGCCTGTGCTGTTTCCCGGAAGGCAGAGCGTACTATGAGCTGCTGGCGCGCCGGTCTGTCGGCACCGGACGGACTGTGGAAGAAATGCGAAGCCTGATACGGGAGCAGATGGAGGATGACCTGAGCGCAATGGAACAGATCCTCGGCGCTGCAGTGGAAGAAGCAGAGGAGAGTGCCAGAGCAAATGCGTCCGTTCTCGGTGAAAATGCGCCGCAGCTGATCCTGGACCGGCTGAAGGAGAAGATCCGGATCGCATTTCCGGAAATGCCGGAGGCGGAGCTGGAAGTGAAGTATGTCCCGGAAGAGATGGAAGAGCACCTGAGTCCGGCATTCTATATGATCCCGGCGATCGATAATACAGAGGAAAATGTGATCTATATCAACCGGGGGCATATGAGCGATGATCTGACACTTTTCACAACTCTCGCACATGAGGGATATCCCGGGCATCTTTACCAGACGGTGTATTATGAAAGCACGGATCCGGATCCGCTGCGCAGTGTGATGGATTTCGGCGGATACGTGGAAGGCTGGGCGACATACGCGGAGATGTGCAGCTATTATCTGACTCCGCTGCCGGAGCAGCAGGCGGCTGTCCTGCAGAAGAACAGTTCCCTTATCCTGGGGCTATATGCGCTGGCTGATATCGGGATCCACTATGACGGGTGGGATCTGATGGATACGGTGGCTTTTTACAGTAATTACGGGATCACTGATACGGAAACGGTCAGGGAGATCTATGAACTGATCATCGGCTCGCCGGCGAACTATCTGAAATATTATGTAGGATATGTGGAATTCCTGGAACTGAAGAAAGAATGGGCGGGAGCCTCGGATGGATCATTTTCGCAGAAGGAGTTTCACCAGGCGGTGCTGGATGTGGGACCGGCGCCGTTTGAGATCGTGGAGAAATATATATGCTGAACTATCTCTGGGCCGGGATGATCCTGGCGGGCATCCTGTTCGGCGCATTTAACGGCAGAATGCCGGCTCTAACTGATGCGGCGCTTGATTCGGCGGGGAAAGCCGTGACACTTGCGGTCGCCATGCTCGGGGTGACGGCTTTCTGGAGCGGATTGATGGAAATTGCGTCCGAGGCGGGGATCATTGAGGCCGCGTCGCGCCGTCTGCGTCCGGTTATCCGGTTCCTGTTCCCCAATATGCCGGAAGAGCATCCGGCAGGGCGTTATATTTCCACAAATTTTATCGCTAATTTCCTGGGACTTGGATGGGCCGCGACCCCGGCCGGCCTGAAGGCCATGGAAGAACTGGGGAAGCTGGAGGATGACAGGCGGGCGGGACGGGCGGCAGGCCCGGTCCGGGGAAAAGGCGTGGCGGGCAGCGAGATGTGTACATTTCTGATCGTTAACATCTCATCCCTGCAGCTGATCCCTGTCAATATCATCGCCTACCGGAGTCAGTACGGCAGCGCGGACCCGGCGGGGATCGTGGGCGCGGGGATCCTGGCCACTGCAGTGAGCACCGGGACGGCAGTGATCTTCTGCAGGCTGATGGACAGACGGCGGAGCAAATGTTAAAATCGGTAATGGAGGGAATGACTAATGAAAAATAAGATCACAATACCACAGACAGACCTTTGCTTCCATCCTCTTGGTCTTGGTACGGTCAAAGCCGGCCTCGCCTGGGACGGCGCTGAGGCGGACCGGATTTTTGACACATTTCTGGATATGGGCGGAAGCCTTATTGATACGGCTCATGTCTATTCAGACTGGGTGAAACCCGAACGGGCAAGAAGCGAGCGGGTGGTCGGGGACTGGCTGACGCGCAGCGGGAAGCGGAACCGCGTGATCCTTGTGACCAAAGGCGGACATCCGGATATGGCCACGGAGCATCCGGATATGCACATCAGCCGGGTGAAAAAGAACGAAATGACTGCCGATCTGGAAGGGTCGTTAAAGCAGCTGCGGACCGACTGCATTGATCTTTATTTTTATCACCGGGATGATATCAGTCAGCCGGCAGCAGGAGTTCGACTGTGCGCCTCTGTACGGTCCGAAAAATGAAGAACAGATCGTAGAGGCGATGAAAACCTATGAAATCCCGTTTACAGGGGAAGATTATGCGGAGGAATGAAGGAATAAGGGCAGAATGAAAAAAAGTTCTTGCAATTCTATTTTTACTGTGGTAATATAAACAGCGGTCACTACAGAAGTGACCGCTTAATGGCCCCGTGGTCAAGCGGTTAAGACATCGCCCTTTCACGGCGGTAACACGGGTTCGATTCCCGTCGGGGTCATTGCACGTAAGTGACCAAAGAACGGTTGCTAAGTGCTCGTACTCAGTCGCCTGGTAAGCTCGAGAGAACCTCGCTAACGGCGGCGACATGGATCGCACGTAAGCGACCAAAGAACGGTCGCTAAGTGCTCGTACTCAGGCGCAGTAGCCAAGTGGTAAGGCGTGGGTCTGCAACACCCTGATTCACCGGTTCAAATCCGGTCTGCGCCTCTGAAAAACCCGGGAAGTTAATTCCCGGGTTTTTGCATGAACAGAAGAAAGGGATGGCCTGCCGGTCATCCCTTTCTTCGTGTCGCCACATCCTGGAACCGGAAGTAATCCGGCCGGTGTCTTGACTGTGTGAATTCAAACTGCACGCCGTTGTCATCGAATGTCTGGCTGCTGATCACGGCCATGCAGTTGTAGTCGTTCATATCGATATATTTTTCATCGATCTGTGTTGCGCGCTCAACAGTGAGCGTCCGCTTGCTGGTGGCTATCGTAACACCGAGTTCCCCCTCCAGATAATCGTAAATAGAACGGGCCGCGATCTCAGGCGTCAGATCTTTTACAAGTTCTTTGAGAAAATAGTTGTGGTCCAGGATCAGCGGTTTTCCGTCCAGGAAGCGGAGCCGCTGGATGTAGATCAGTTCCGCGCCTTCTCTGAATCCTGTTTTTCTGGATATTTTCCTGTCTGCCATGATCTCCGCAAACTGTACGACTTCCGTGGAAGCCTTCTGTCGGTTGCGCTCAGCGGATTCTTTAAATGACTCGATGCCTCCGACTGTGAACGAGGTCTGTTCAATGGGTTGGAAGATATTTCGCACTCCTTTGCCGTGCAGGGGCTGGACATATCCTTCCGCGGCAAGTTCCGCGAGCGCGCGGCGCACTGTGTTGCGGGAGCAGTCGTATTCGCGGATCAGCATGTGCTCGGATGGCAGCATATCCTGGTAGATGTAATATTCGGATTCGATCTTTTCTTTCAGATCTCTGTATATATGGTCATATTTTGCTTTCGGCATCGGATCACTCTTCCTGATAACGTTTTCCTGTCTGAACATCAAATTGTTTAAACATCTTTATTATAAAAACTCATTTGTATGAAAGCAAGTATTTTTAAAAGAATATTGACATGTTTAAACAAGTGTGCTATATTCTAGTTGTTCAAACAAGCTTGACTCGTAAAAAATGAGATTACGGGGTAAAATGTAAACAGTAAGAAAGAGAGGAAGGGAAACGATGGGAAAGTATGAAAGTGATGTAAAGCGTCTGCTTGAACTCGTCGGCGGAAAGGCAAATATTCAGGCGGTCTCCCACTGCATGACGAGAATGCGGTTCGTCCTGATCGATCCGAAGAAGGCGGATGAAAAGGCGATCGAGGATCTGCCGAGTGTAAAGGGAACGTTTACGCAGGCCGGTCAGTATCAGGTCATCATTGGGAACGATGTGGCGGAATTCTATAATGAATTTACTGCTTACGCGGGGATCGAGGGCGTGAGCAAGGATGCGGTCAAAGCGGCGGCAAAGACGAACCAGAATATGGCCCAGAAGATCATGGGTACGCTGGGCGAGATCTTCGCGCCGCTGATCCCGGCGCTGATCTGTGGTGGTCTTGTACTCGGCTTCCGCAATGTGATCGGTGAGATTAATTTCTTTAATAACGGCACGCAGAGCCTGGCGGATGTATCGCAGTTCTGGGCCGGTATGTATAATTTTCTCTGGCTCATCGGCGAGGCGGTCTTCCATCTGCTCCCGGTAGGCATCGTGTGGTCCATCACCAGGAAGATGGGCACAACTCAGATCCTGGGGATCATCCTTGGACTGACGCTGGTGTCGTCCCAGCTGCTCAATGGATTCAATGTGGCAACGACACCGGCATCTGAGATCCCGGTGTGGGATTTCGGCTTCGCGAAAGTTGAGATGATCGGTTACCAGGGGCAGGTCATCGCTGCGATGATGGCCGGATTCGTTCTTGTATATCTGGAGAAGTTCTTCAGGAAGATCTGTCCGGAAGTGATCAGCATGATCGTGGTGCCGTTCTGCTCTCTTGTCCCGGCCGTGATCATTGCCCATACGGTTGTCGGACCGATCGGCTGGACCATCGGAAATGCTATCGGAAATGTGGTATATGCCGGACTGACTTCTGATTTCCGGTTCATTTTCGCGGCAGTATTCGGCCTGCTGTATGCACCGCTGGTTATGACAGGCCTGCATCATATGACAAATGCGATCGACTCCCAGCTTCTGAACACGCCCGCACAGAGCACGATCCTCTGGCCGATGATCGCCCTTTCCAATATCGCGCAGGGTTCCAGTGTCCTGGCCATGAGTGTTCTGCAGAAGAAAAATGAGCGCGCCCAGCAGATCAACGTCCCGGCATGCATTTCCTGTTATCTGGGCGTAACGGAACCGGCGCTCTTCGGTGTCAATCTGAAATATGTATTTCCGCTGGTCTGCGGCATGATCGGTTCCTGCATTGCGGCCATGATCTCCGTGGGATGCGGCATTGAGGCACTGAGCATCGGGGTCGGCGGACTCCCGGGGATCCTGTCCATTAAACCGGAATACTGGGGACTCTTCCTTCTGGCGATGGCCGTAGCGATCGTGGTGCCTTTCGTGCTGACATTCCTTGTCGGAAAGATCAGGCTTTCAAAAGAGGACCGTTTTGGCAGAGACAATACAGACATACCCGCTGAAACAGACAGTACGACAGCAGCGGTTTCGGATGTGAAAGAATTGAAAGCGATCCTTGACGGAAAAGTTATGCCGATCGAGGAGGCGCCTGATGATGTATTCTCTCAGAAGATCATGGGAGACGGCGTGGCCATCGAACCATCCAATACCGTCGTGACCGCACCGGCGGACTGTGATGTCAGCGTGGTCATGGCAGACACCGGACACGCCTGCGGCCTGACGCTTCCGAACGGCCTGGAACTCCTGATCCATGTCGGCGTTGACACCGTAGATATGGGCGGAGACGGCTTCCGGCTTCTTGTAAATGAAGGCGACCATGTGAAAGCGGGACAGCCGCTGATCGAATTCGACCCGGAGAAGATCAAAGCGGCCGGGCATCCGTGCACGACCATGCTGATCGTGACGGCGGAGGGCAGTGCATCCGGCATTGCCATGCATTCCGGGATGGAAGCAAAGGCCGGGGAGACGGCTGTGATCTCCTGGAAGTGACAGAAGGAAGGGACTTAAACATCAGGAAAGGACGACAAAGCGATGGCAAAAGATTTCAGAAAAAGCACGGTATACCAGGTATACCCGAAATCATTCTGTGATACAAATAAAGACGGGCTTGGCGACCTGAAAGGCGTGACCTCAAAACTGGATTATATTAAAGAACTGGGTGCGGATTATATCTGGCTTACGCCGTTTTTCGTATCCCCTCAGAATGACAATGGTTATGATGTGGAGGATTATTACAACATCGATCCGGGTTACGGGTCGATGGAAGATGTGGAAGAACTGATCGCCGAAGCGGGAAAGCGTGGGATCGGCCTCATGTTCGATATGGTCTTCAACCATGTTTCAACGCGCCACGAATGGTTCCGAAAGGCCATGGAGGGGGATCCGTATTACAAGGATTTCTTCTTCTTCCGTAAAGGGAAGGGGAACGGAGAGCCGCCGACCAACTGGGAGAGCAAGTTCGGTGGGAATGCATGGGAGTATGTGGAGAAATTCGATGAATATTATCTGCACCTCTTTGATGTGACCCAGGCAGACCTGAACTGGGAAAATGAAAATGTGCGAAAAGAGATCCAGAAGATCCTGCGGTTCTGGATGGAGAAAGGGATCCGGGGATTCCGCTTTGACGTGATCAACCTGATCAGCAAGGCGTGTTTTGAGGATGACGACAAAGGCGACGGCCGCCGATTTTATACGGACGGTCCGAAGATCCATCAGTATCTGAAAGAAATGCATGACGCCACGTTCGGACAGGACGATGGGATCATTACGGTAGGAGAAATGTCCAGCACGACCATCGAAAACTGCTATCAGTATGCGGGCCGTGATACCGGCGAACTGTCCATGGTATTCAGCTTCCACCATCTGAAAGTAGACTTCATGGGCAATGAAAAGTGGGTGCTGGTGCCGGCGGATTTTCAGAAGCTGAAAGACATCATTTTCGAGTGGCAGACAAAAATGGCGGAGCATAATGCGTGGAATGCCGTGTTCTGGTGCAACCATGACCAGCCCCGCGTCGTCTCCCGTTTCGGGGATGAGAAGAAATACTGGAAAGAGTCCGCGAAAATGCTGGGCACTGTTATCCATTGTCTGCGCGGCACGCCCTATGTATATCAGGGTGAAGAGATCGGTATGACCAATACCGATTTTAAAGAGATCGGGCGGTTCAAAGATGTGGAGAGCCTGAACCATTATCAGATCCTTCAGGAGAAAGGACTGTCTGCGGACGACGCACTCCGCATCATCCAGATCCATTCGCGCGATAATGCCCGGACCCCGATGCAGTGGGATGATACAAAGTATGCAGGGTTTACATCTGAAGACAGTGCTGAACCGTGGATCGGTGTGAACGGAAATCATACCCGGATCAACGCGGCGGACCAGCTGAAAGATCCGTCGTCCATTTTCCACTATTATCAGAAGCTGATCGCGCTGCGGGAAGATTCGGAAATATCAGATATTATCGCTTTCGGCGGGATCGAACCGCTGGATCAGAAAGACCCGTGCGTATTCGCATACCGCAGAAAGTATGAAGGGCATGAGCTGATCGTCGCAGCTAATTTCTTCGGGAGAACGTATCCGTGGAAGAATGCACCGGAGCTTGCCGGGTACAGGCGCGTGCTCGGCAACTATGCGGATACGGAATTCTCTGCGGAAGGGACGGCCGTGATGAAGCCGTATGAAGCGGCGGTATGGTATCGGTAGACGATCAGTAAAACCGGAGAAGTTGACAAGTGCTCTGCTCTTTTGTAAGATACAAGAAAAGATCTATCAGATGAGGGGGATTGCTATGGAAGGCCAGAATAATAAGAAGAGATGTCCGGTATGCGGGGCGGAATGTATACCGGGGGCAAAGTTCTGTGAAAAATGCGGGACAAAACTGGAGAGCAGGAAAGCGTTTTGTTTTAAATGCGGCGCTGAGTTAGAACCCGGGGCAATTTTCTGCGCGAAATGCGGAACGCGGCAGGTGACAGACGGATCGGAAAAACCCCGCACAGAACAGCAGAATGTCCAGCCGGCGGACAGCCATGTGCCGGACAAAGGGAACTATGTGCCGAAAACAGAAAACGATACGACGAAAGTGAAAAAGAACGGCGGTTCCAGACTTCTGCCGGTCGTGATCGTTGCGATAGTAGCAGCAGTGCTCGTTGTGGCTGCAGCCGGGATCATCCTGCTGAAAAGAGATGAGATCGGAGAACGTATCCGGGATATCTTCGCAGTGGAAGAGGAACAGATGCAGGAAGATGTGGAGCCGGAGTACCCAGAGGAAATCATTGAAGAAGTTCCGGAAGAACCGGATCTGTCCATTGTTACGATCGATGCATATGACTCGGATTCCGTTGAAATATCCGGACTGATCGAGGAAAAGGACGGCGCATTGATATTTGTATTTGATTCACCGCAGACGATCTATCTCTACGACAGCGACCAGCAGAGTGATGAAGTCGTTGAGAACGTCTCAGATATTATTGTGGATACGGACTCCCAGGCGCTGGTGGATGATACATATGCCGGGCGGGATATGACCGTGACCGGCCGGATGTGGAAAGAAGATTCTAAGATCATGTTCCTGCCTGAGGAGATCCTGTATGCAGAGCCCGAAACCGATGACCCGGGCATCCACAGGTATGAGATTGTAACGGGAGATGTTACATGGGATGAGGCGTTCGCGCAGAGTGTCGAGCGCGGCGGTTATCTGGCCAGGATCAGTTCTCCGGAAGAGTATCAGTACATAACGGATATGCTGAGCAGCGGAGGTTATACAAGATATCAGCTCTATCTGGGCGGGAGAAGAGATGACGGGGGCACAGAATACTACTGGGTCAATACAAAGGATCAGTTTTTGGGAGACTGTCTCAATGACAGTGATTCATGGCTTGGCTCTTACTGGTACGAGAATGAGCCGAGCTTTCGGGATACAGGATCGGGGGCGGACGGAGACATTGCGGAAAATGTGCTCAGCCTGTTTTATGTGTCGGACACATGGTACATGAATGATTCCAGCAGTGATATCGCAGGCTCTTATCCGGACCTTATGAGCGGAAAAGTGGCATATATCATCGAATATGAAGAATAAAGGATAGGAACTGTCTGGTTCTTGGAATTACAGATTCCGGCCGTACATGAAAAGCAAAGAAATGTACGGCCGGAAATTTTATTTTATAGTAAACTGCTTTCCTGTGAAAAAAATAACTCTGGCACGCAACAAAAATCCTTTTATAATACTCTTATATATAAAAGAATCGAATTCCCTGATATCAGTTTCTATTTACAGGCATAAGTGCACGGCATGGGAGGAGGGGTGCAGATGTACGATTATGATAATGCTCCGGAGCGGGATCTGATCCGGCGGGCCAGACGGGGCGATGCAAAGGCTTTTGCCCGTCTTTATTCAGATATCTACAGAGATCTCTACCGGTTCGCCCTCTGCATGCTCCGGCATCCGCAGGAGGCGGAGGACGCAGTGAGCGAAGCTGTGATCGCGGCGTATGAAAATCTTTCCTTGCTTCGGAAAGAGTCGTCTTTTAAGAGCTGGATATTCACGATCCTGAACAATGAATGCAGGCGCGCGCTGATGAAGCGCAGCAGGGAGCGAAAGATCACAGATGATGCAGATACATATCCCGGAGCGGCGGCTGCAGGCGGAGCAGAACCGGATTACGCGCAGCGGGAGGATATCCGGCGGGCGCTGGAACTGCTCGACGAGGAGGAGCGGATGATCGTGGCGTTCTCGGTCTTCGGCGGATACCGGAGTGAGGAGATCGCGGAAATGCTGAATAAAAATGCGTCTTCTGTGCGTTCCAGGAAGAAGCGGGCGCTGGAGAAGATGCGCGTCAGCCTGGGGAGCACAGTGTGACAGATCGCGGAGTAAGGAGGATGGCTATGGATGAGAAAAATCTTCATAATATAAAGACGGATCAGGATCTGATGGATGATCTCCGGAAAATGGCGGATGATCTTCCGGTGCCGCCGGCGCTGGAACCGGATTCGGTTGAGCGGATGCTGGAAGAGCGGGCGAAGAAAAAACGCCGGAAATATGTGCGTATATACGGAGGGGCAGCTGCGGCCGCCTGTGTCTGCGTGGTCATCGGACTGTCAGCGGCATATCTGACAGGCCGCCCGGGAAATGAAGCTGCTGATTATGCGGCGGGCAATTCTGATGCATCCGGAAGTGTGGAGAGCGCTTCTTCGGACAGCGCAATGTCCGGCGGAGGGGAGAATGCAGACGCCGGGGCTGTGGAACTGTCGGCGGAACAGGCGGATGAACTGACGACAGCAGAGGATTATAATGAAATCTACGGTTATATCCAGGATCAGAGAGATGCGGAAGAGAAACTGGCTGCAACCCATAGCGACGGCGGATTTTTCGGTGCGGTGGAGGACAGCGCTGCGTCTCAGGAGAGTTCGTCAGCTGCGGCGACAGGGACATCCGGTAAATCCGGAAGCTATTCCGACACGAACGTCCGGACCGAGGGCGTCGGGGAAGCGGACATCGTCAAGACGGACGGGAAAAATATCTATCTCGTGAACGGAGAGACCGTTGAGATCGTGGATATCACATCAGATGAGATGGAGCATCTGGCGCAGATCGAAATGGATGAGGACTGTTATGTGACAGAACTTTACGCGGCGGATGAGCGCCTGCTCATACTGTATACGAGGGAAGAGTACGACGACGGGAAGACCGGGTATGACGGAACGTACCGGCAGTACACATGCACGGATGTCTATGACATCAGCGACCCGGCGGATCCGGAGAAGCTCTCAACGCTCTCCCAGAGCGGGTATTACAACACCATGCGGGTGAAAGACGGATACGCCTATGTGCTGAGCGATTACAGCCTGCCCTATGACATCAGCAGGCCGGAGCCCCGGACGTATATCCCGGAGGTGCAGGGCGAGATCATGCCGGTATCAGATATCTACATGCCGCAGCGGAAAATGGGAAACGACTACACGGTGATCACTGCATTTTCGCTGGATGAGCCGAAGGAAAAGACAGACAGCAAGGCGGTCTTCGGTACGGCCGGCGAGTGCTATGTGAGCACGGAAAATATTTACGTGACAGAGTCATATTACAATAATAATGATGCAAATGTGACGCAGACGTCCATCCGCAGGATTGCCTATGAAGGCGGCGTGCTGACAGGAACGGCGCAGACCAGGGTGGACGGGATCCTCAATGACTCCTTCAGCATCGACGAGTATGACGGATACCTCCGGATGGTAACGACCGTCACATCTGTGAACGAGGCGGAGGGAAGCTTCCTGACGGTTCTTGCGGATATGTTCCGCGGGGAAGAGACAGAGACAGAAGTCCGCAACGTGGATACAAATTCGCTCTATATCCTGGACGAAGATCTGAACGTGACCGGTGAGATCCGTGACCTGGCGCCGGATGAGCGGGTATATTCCGCAAGGCTGATGGGCGATATTGGATATTTCGTTACCTTCCGTGAGACCGATCCGCTCTTCTCGGCGGATCTCTCGGACCCGTATAACCCGAAGATCATCGGGGAACTGAAGATCCCGGGATTCTCGGAATATCTTCATCCCTACGGGGACGGGAAGCTGCTGGGGATCGGCATGGATGTGGACGAGGAAACCGTGGCGACAGAAGGCGTGAAGCTGTCCATGTTCGACATTTCTGATCCGTCGGATGTGAAGGAAGAGAATAAATATATTATGGAAGATATGTACGGGACCGACGCGGGATATGATTACAAAGCAGTATTTGCGGATGTGGAGAAGAACCTGTTCGGATTCCTGGCTTACGGCGACTCCTCCGTGTACACGGTCTTCACCTATGATGAAGAGGGCGGCTTCCGGGAAGTGTTCTCGAGGACGCTCAACTGGGCGGGCAGTGTGCGGGGGATGTATGCGAGAGATACATTCTATCTGATTTCAGCGAATACCATCGAATCCTTCAGGATGGCAGATTTTAAGAAGGTGGATGATATCGTATTGTAACAGATGTCAGGAGAGGATCATGGAAATCCTCTCCTTTTTTTAACGATATAGATGGGGCGGTGTTTGCTCTCCATATAGTCTCTGGCCGCGTACTGTCCTACGATGGAAATAAACATCATCTGGATGCCGTTGAGCAGAAGGATCAGGCAGACGAGCAGAGGGATTCCGGACAGGCCGCCCTCTGCAGCCAGCATCCAGATTCCTGCGACCACGGCGATGATGATCAGCAGAGCGCCGGTCATGCCTGAGAGCGCGGCCGGGGCGGATGAAAACGACAGGATCCCGTCCACTGCATAGCGGAACAGGGAAGAAAATGACCACTTCGTCGCTCCGGCCGTGCGCCCGGCGTCATGGAAGGGAATCCATTTGGTTTCAAAGCCGACAAAAGAGAAGATCCCTTTCATGTAGCGGTTGTATTCCGGAAGCTTCAGGATGGCATCGGCCACGGCCCGGTTCATCATGCGGAAGTCGCCTTTGCCGTCGCCCATATCCAGATGGCAGGTCCTGCGGATGATCCTGTAAAATGTGCGGGACAGGATGCCGCGCAGCCGGCTCTCCCCGGTGCGGTCTTCCCGCAGTCCGGCGCAGCAGTCGTATCCTTCCGTCTTCAGCACACGGTACATTTCTTTCAGAAGTCTGGGCGGATGCTGGAGATCCGCGTCCATGAATACGCAGTAATCACCGCATGCATTCTGGAGTCCGGCATACATGGCGGCTTCTTTGCCGAAATTTCTCGAAAAGGACAGGGAGCGGCAGTGCCCGTCGGACATGCTCAGACTTTCCAGGATATCGGGTGTGTGGTCAGTGCTCCCATCGTCCACAAAGATAAATTCATATTCCGAGCCGTCAATATCCCGGACGGCGTCAGATGCAGCCCGGTAAAATTCCGGCAGTGCATCTTCTTCATTATAACAGGGTACGATAATGCTGATCTTATCCATGAGAAACTGCCTCCTTTCTGAAGATCCCGAATTTGCATAACACATAATTTCCAACAACTGTGATCACGCTGACCAGAAGCTTTGCCGGGAACGCCGGAGTGCCCAGACGGATGACCAGGAGCCATAGCAGCGCATTTTCCGCAAGCAGTGTGACCAGGCGCAGCGCCGCGAATGACGCCAGTTCACCGCCCACCGGTTTCTGTGAATGGAAGACAAGGCAGCGGTTCAGCGCGTAGGCGGTGAGTACGGCTCCGGCCCATGCCGCGCTGTTGGCGGCGAGCAGGGGAAGCTGAAGGGCGAGCAGAGCGGCGTAGAGGATGTAATTGACCGCCGTGGTGATCCCGCCGCTGATCAGATAAGTAAATAATTCACGTCTGATACAGACTGAAGCCAGGAAGATAATGTAAACGCCCACAGAAATACAGCTGATCAGGCAGCCCGCGGATTTTCCCGGCGGGGTAAACCGGAAATCAATCGTATGGGTTCCCTTCTCCAGCCGGACGCCGGCAAAGGCGGTGTTGATCTCTATCAGATCCGCCGGTTTTCCGTCCACGAGGATCTCCAGGCCATTCTGCATCGGCACAGACGTTGCCAGATATCCATCGGTTTCTGCGGTTATGGTCCCGTCCCGGGAAATGGGGACGACAGCCTGTTCTTTCAGCAGTGTCTGATCGTAAATGTGCCACTGGAAATCCGTCAGTTCATAGTGCCCTTTGTAAAATGTAATATCCAGCCGGTCCACCCCTCCCAGCGAGTCCGTGGAAAACTGATAATGAAAATGATCATTTCCGTTCGGATAGGGAGCGAAGCGCCCGGAGAGTTTATTCCGTATCCGGTTGATATCAATGATCACCGCTCCTGTTGTGTGATTCCGTACCTGGAATTCACAGAGGACGATGCTGCCCGGAACAGGATCGTCAATAGCAAGAGACAGGGAGCAGGTCTTATCTGCCTGGATCTCCCAGCCGTTTTCCGTCCGGGTGACGGAGAGTCCCTCCGGCAATGACCCTTCCCCGGCCAGACGGAGTACCGGTTCCCAGATCTGCATGCCGCTTTCCGGGATTCCGGAAGCATCGGAAACAGCGGCGCCAGTATCATCCACAACAGTCCGGCGGGTAAGTGCATCCAGCTTTTTGTAGTCGCCCAGCGTTTCAAAAGTTTTCCGGGAGATGGTTTCGTTTGTAAAGTAGACGGACGGAAGCGTGTGTTCATTTTCTGCCAGGGCGGTGTCCCCGGAGCGCGTTACCTCTTTATAACCTGCGGGGATCTCATCCGCCGGGGCTTCCAGACAGCGGGCGCCGAGAAGCCGGAGCATGAATGGATTATCCGAGGTCAGGACTGCCACCCGGTTATTGATGCGGATCGGGGTCATGAGGATGTCGTAATACAGTTCTGAGTAGGCGCTGTTCGTTATGGAAGAGTACATGGTGCTGCGGGTCAGTCCGGCATTGTATTCATTCCCGCTGACCAGGGGACTGGCCAGACTGTCAAAATGCCAGCGCGGGTCTATCCTGCAGCCTGCAAGGTCTTCTGTGGAGAAACCAGAGGAAATGTCGGTCTCATTTACCCAGTCTTCTGTGCCGGCCGTGGCAAAGTACATCCCGACCGGGGCTGTAAGAAGCATAAGAATGCATGGCAGGGCGCTTTTTATTCGCACTACTCTCCGAAAACGCGCGATCATACACAGACAGAAGAGGATCCCGAGTTCTGCCAGGATCCACGGGAACTGGGGCTGGCTGAACCATAAAAGGCTGACCGGGATCAGAACGGCAAAAGGCCAGAGCGGAAGGCGGGAGAGGCGGTCGGCATACATCTGTCTCATGACCCGCAGGCAGTGCAGGATCACGAGGGGCATAAACGGGATCAGGATCTTCGGCCGTGCGTAGAGCGTTCCGTTCAGGATATAGGAGAAGATCCCGAACAGGCCGAAGAGAAGAAAAAGGATGCTGTCCGGCTGCATTTTCCGGATCCGCAGTCCGGCAAGAACTGCGTAGAGGCAGATCAGCGTCAGCCCCATCCCGTATTCATTGAACAGGATGTTGTTGAAGACCGGGTTGGGAGCAAACAGTTCGAGAATCGTGCGGAGACTGAATCCGCCGCCGCTTCTTCTGTGTTCCAGCAGGACCATCCCGACCGGCAGCAGGAGTGCGGCCGACATACCGGCTGCCAGCAGGACAGAGGGCAGGAACCGTTTCAGAAATGTTCCGCGGAGAAATCCGGCGGGCGAACTCCAGGACGGACCGGATGACAGCGCCTCACTCCTGTACCCGTACCATGCGATGGCGGCGAATGCGGCGGGGGCAAAGTAAAAGCTGGACAGACAGATCATCAGCATGCAGAGCGGGAGCCATTTCCAGCGCCTGCTTTTTACACAGAGAAACGCCAGGAGAAGGAAGGGTAGATAGTTGACAAACATAATCTGCCGGTGCATGTGGAAGAGGCATCCGGCAGTCATGAAAAGGACGCTTCCGAACCAGGCGGCCGCAGGTGAAAATGCTTCTGAACGCAGCCAGGCATAGCAGAGCAGCACGGAACAGAGATAGACAGACAGCATGTATCCGATGAGGATCTGCACCATCGGGATCTGCGGCAGCAGGCAGCCGATCAGCAGATCCGGTCGCAGGAATCCGTAGTAGGCGAACTGATAACCGTTGGAGCCGCCGCCAAGCCCGATCCAGTCCGGCAGCAGCGTGTGCTGCTCCAGGCAGGCGGTGCGGATCGTCTCCGCCAGAGTAACGTGCTGGCTCAGCCAGTCCGTGTTGGAACCGTATACAGCCCCGTCCGGGATAACAGCTGAAACAAGAATAATAAAAAGAACGATAAGCGAGGCCGGATACAGCCATTTTGCAGTCGTTTTCATCAGGTAAACTCCCCCTTTCAACAAGCCAAGTGTAGAACGGATTTCTTAAAAACCGGCGCAAGAGAATCTAAAGAATTCTTAAGAAGCATTTTCAGGAAGGTAAAATCGTGTATAATCAGAACCGGAGGAGAACAAGATGGAGTTGACAACGGAAATTGTACACATTTGAAGATACAAATAGATATACCGTGCAGCTTGCTTTCAATATAACCCATAAATGTAGTACAGTTAGTGCAAGATAACTACCAGGATAATACATAATTATCGGAAAATTCAAACAAAATAAATAAAATAATAAATTTATTTAAAATAAATTATTAAAATGTATTGACAAATATAAACTCCGATGCTATCATAAGAACATCCAAAGAGAACAATTCTTCTTAAAGGATTAATAATAAAAAAACAGCAGGAGGGTTAATCCCATGGACAGTATTAATTCAGTTTTTAATCAATATGTCAGTGGTACGGCAAATGAAAGTTCCTGTGATGTAAGAGGCCTTTGCCAGAT
>DWVL01000042.1 GCA_019120275.1 Candidatus Mediterraneibacter excrementavium
GAGAGGCTTAATTCCGATCTGGCGAATACGCTGGGCAACCTTGTAAACCGTACAGTTTCTATGACGAACAAATATTTCGGAGGAACTGTTACAGATAAGGGTGTGGCAGAAGAGGTAGATGCGGACCTGAAGGCTGTGATGGAAAATACGCCGAAGGCGGTTGAGGAAAAGATGGACGGTCTGAGAGTAGCCGACGCCATTACAGAGATCTTCAATCTGTTCAAGCGCTGCAATAAGTATATCGATGAGACTATGCCGTGGGCTCTTGCTAAGGACGAGGCGAAGAAAGACCGCCTGGAGACTGTTCTCTGGAACCTGATCCAGGGAATCTCCGCAGGCGCAAGGCTTCTTGAATCCTTCATGCCGTCCACGAGCAAAAAAATCCTGGATCAGCTTGGAGACGGCCATGTGACAGACAAGCCGGAGATCCTGTTCCAGAGACTTGATGTGGAAGAGGTTCTGAAGAAGGTGGAGGAGCTCCACCCGGTGGAAGAGGAAGAGACAGTGGAGGAAAATGTGATCGACATCGAGGCAAAACCGGAGATCACATATGACCAGTTCAGCGCGATGCAGTTCCAGGTAGGCGAGATCATTGCCTGCGAGGAAGTGAAGAAATCACGCAAGCTCCTCTGCTCCCAGGTGAAGATCGGAAGCCAGGTGAAGCAGATCGTATCCGGCATCAAGGCATACTATACGCCGGAAGAGATGGTCGGCAAGAAGGTTATGGTGCTTGTGAACCTGAAGCCTGCCAAGCTCGCAGGAGTCGTTTCCGAAGGAATGCTTCTCTGCGCGGAAGACGCAGAAGGAAACCTGGCGCTTGTCACACCGGAGAAAGACATGCCGGCAGGCGCTGAGATCTGCTAAAATCGGCGGAAAAACGTTCAAAAAGGGACAGGGCAAACTGCATTTTGGGACACAGTGAACCGCAATTTGGGACACACTGAATTTCAATTGGGGACGTAGTAAAATTGAATTTTACTACGTCCCCAATTGACGTCCTGCCCGCAGCAAGCGGAACATTCTCCTCGCGGCATCGAGATACAGTTCTTCCGCATGTTCCATTGCCTCCTCCAGAGGCATGATCCCATTCACGGTAGTTATAATCGAATCGACACCGTATTCATAAAGTCTTTCCGCGCCCGGCCCCATGCTGCCGACAATCGCTGCCACCGGAATCCCGCGCTTCCGGCAGTGCATCCCGACCCCCTGCATGACTTTCCCGGAGACGGACTGCCAGTCTGCCGTCCCTTCCCCCGTTACGACAAGGGAGACGCCTTCCAGCCTGCGGTCAAACTCAGCGAGCTCCAGGACAGTCTCAATTCCGGACTTGAGTTTCCCGTTTAAAAATACCATAAGGGCAGCGCCCAGCCCTCCGGCGGCGCCTGCGCCGGGAACGGTATCCATGTCAACGCCGAACCGGCGGAGCAGAACATCCCGGTAATTGCACATACCGGTCTCCAGTTCATCCAGCACTTCTGGGGGTCCCCCCTTCTGTTTCCCGAAGGTATATGTGGCACCGGACGGACCGCACAGGGGATTCGTGACATCGCACATGACGGTAAAGGTACATTCCTTCACCCGCGGATCCATTCCTGAGAGGTCAATGGAGCGGACACGGATCAGATCTTTCCCCCGGCCTTCCAGCTCCCGGCCGGAGCCGTCCAGAAAACGTACGCCGAGCGCACGCATGCAGCCCATGCCGCCGTCGTTCGTGGCGGAGCCGCCGATGGCGATGGAAATGTCGCGGAATCCCTTCGAGAGTGCGTCCTTGATCATCTCACCGGTCCCGTATGTCGTAGTCTCCAGCGGATTCCTTTTCCCAGCAGGAACTAGAGGAAGCCCTGACGCGGCAGCCATCTCCATAACAGCGCGGGTGCTGTCAAGCTGCACGTAGGAAACAGGGACTCTCTCCATGAGAGGTCCTGCCGCCGTCATATAGATCCTCGTCCCGCCAGCAGCGGAGAGCACAGCGTCTGCGGTTCCCTCTCCTCCGTCGGCAATCTCGATACTGCCGCACACGCATCCGGGAAAGATCTCGCCGGCAGCCTGTGTGAGCAGCTCAGCCGTGCGCCGCGACGTCAGTGAGCCTTTGAAGGAATCAGATGCAAATAAAAATTTCATACAGCAATTCACCTCCGTCTGTATTTCCGAATATAGTATACGATAAAAGCAAGCGCGCTGACAGTCCAGGTTACCGGATAGCTGTAAATGATCGCCGGGATCGTGGGCGAGACCTTCATCACTACAGCAAGCCAGATGATGCGGAACAGGCAGACGCCCGTCAGCGTAATGACCATCGGTACGATTACATCCCCGACGCCCCGCAGCGCCCCTGCGAGCACCTCGATGACGACATAGACGATGTACCACGGGATGATGAGGATGAGCATATTGCAGCCGATCCGGATCACATCTGTGTCTGCGGTAAACATGCGGAAAAGGATCTCTCTTGCCGCGACCAGGAACAGAACGAGAACGCCAGATACCGCCAGGTCGATCAGAAGGCAGACCCATGTGCTCCGGCGCACTCTGTCCATCTTGCCCGCGCCGTAGTTCTGCCCCACAAACGTAGTGATCGAGATGCCGAAAGCGGTGCTGACCATCCAGAAAATAGCGTCCAGCTTGCCGTAGGCGGACCAGGCGGCGGTGGTGTCGGTGCCAAAGGTGTTGATCGAGGCCATGATCGCGATATTGGTGATGGAGAACAGGACGGATTCCAGTCCTGTAGGGATCCCCATCTTAAGCTGTGTCTTCAGCACAGTCCCGTGAAAACGAATACCGCGGAGGGAAAGATGAAGGATATTCTGCGACCGCATCAGATCCCGCGTGACAAGGACGGCGCTCACTGCCTGTGCGATCAGCGTGGCGACCGCCGCGCCCATGACTCCCATATGGAAAACGATGACGAACAGGCAGTCCAGCACGATATTGATGATGCAGCAGATGATCAGATAGTACAGCGGCCGCTTCGAATCTCCCGTGGCGCGGAGGATCGCGGAACCCATATTGTAGATCAGCACGAACAGGATCCCTGCGAAATAAATCCGCAGATAGATGATAGAATCCTGCATGGTGTCGGCAGGCGTGCGCATGAGTTTGAGCAGAGCCGGCGTGCACAGGATGCCGATGACTGTGAGAACCGCGCCGCCCGCTGCGGCGATCGCATATGCGTTGTGCAGCCCCTGGTTTGCCGCTTTTTCATTTCTTGCGCCGAAGAACTGCGCGATCGTGACAGAGGCGCCGGAGGAAAGGCCGGTGAAGAAGCCGACGACCAGGGCGACGATCTGCGCGGAGGATCCGCCCACACTGGCGAGGGCCTCCTTCCCCACGAACTGTCCGACGATCACGCTGTCTATCGTGTTGTAGAGCTGCTGAAAAAATGTGCCCAGCAGGATCGGGAAAAAGAAGAGCAGAAGCTGCTTCCAGATGATCCCTTCGGTAATTGCATTTTTTGCCTGAGATGGTGATTCCATAGGTAAAACTTCTTTCTGTCGTATATTTGCCGAACCATATTATATAGAAGATGAGAAAGAGAAGCAATAGGAATACAGAAGATAATCAATCAGCGCGCCTTCATCTATCCAGAAACGAAAGCGCGCTGATTTCTAAAAGAAAGGTTTCCTGACTGCCATTGACTATTTATACCACACTGCGGCTTCATACGGCCTTAAATGCATCACGCCGTGCTCCGCGCTGACAGCATCCTTGTAGTTCCCGATTACCCGGTCATACCCGTCCACATCCGGGGCGCCCTTCCAGGTATACTCTCTTCCGTAGAAGTTTGCCGCGACGATGAGTTCATGTCCTTCATAGGTCCTGCGGTAAGCGAATACGCAGGAATTTTTTACTGCAAGCGGCTCGATATCGCCGTATGCGATAACGTCCATCTCTTTTCTCATGGCGATGAGTTTCTGGTAATAGCGGAAAATGGAGTCCTCGTCCTTGAGCTGATCCGCAGCGTTGATCTTTGTGTGGTTTCCATTTACCGCGATCCAAGGCTCTGCGCTGTCCTCTGCCGCGAATCCGGCATATTTGGAGTCATCCCACTGCATCGGCGTACGGCCGTTGTCTCTGGAGTGGATCTGTATGATGCGCAGGGCGTC
>DWVL01000043.1 GCA_019120275.1 Candidatus Mediterraneibacter excrementavium
TTCCTTTATATCCTCTTCTATTCTTTTTGCTGATCTCATTGTTTTAACTGTTATAATAAGGCCTGCGAATCCGATAACAAGTGAACATATACCTACAATATTACTTAAAATCGCAGACTCCCAAAATTCCATCATATATGATCCTCTCATAGTAACCACTTTTGCAGAAACAGTAATTATTTTTTCATATTTTCTTCAAGTTCCAGCAGATACCTGTCAAAATCTGACATATACAGTCTGTCCTGGATCACGCGATACTTTTCAAATTCTGTTTCTGCTTTCTCTTTGGCAAACTCAGCAGTAATTTTCCCTGCATCCTGCAGAATTTCCCTTTCATCCGCCATAAGAAACAGATCCAGCCGCCTGGCCCAGTCTTCCATTGTCATCGGAATATACCGTTCAGCTGCCGTATGTCCGTGAACCGCATAGTGCATCTTATTCTGCACTTTTGCAAAAAACTGTTTTATTGTCTGCGCGGTACGGTCATAGTCAAGTGATGTTGCATATATATCCGTGATCTTCTGATAAAATCTTCGCTCTGACAGCCGGATCTCACGGATCTGTTCAAGCAGCCGGTCAAAATACTCTTTCGTCAGAACTGAACCGCCCGCTTATTATTTACCTTAAACCCGACTGCAATGATCATCTGCAGATTATGTGGGCGACTTCACGGCTCACCTGCCTGGAGCCTTCTGTCTGAACTATCCGGGATTTCCGGATAGTTCAGATCGATTCGAGTTCTGAATCATCATAAATCTTTTTAATATGTTCATTTATTGTACGAACATTTACATCATACAATGCTGCCATCATCTTCTGTGTCAGCCATATATTTTCGTCCTCATACCGCATTTCTATGCTGTCCTGCTGATCGCCGACCGTTGCCACATAAGTCAGATACTCCGCCGCACTGGAGCGGATGCTCACTTCATCTTTCTTTTTATTCATACAGGCATTCTCCTTATTTGCGTTCCAGATATTGATCCAGAACCGTCATAATGCTGCTTCCACCATCCCGCACAGTTCTCTCATCTTCCGTTCCGTCTCCGGATTTTCATATGGTATCCGCCCGATGACCCGTTCCACATAACGCTTTTCCCGGATGATATCCATCGTCTCCTCATAGGCGATATCAAAGAAGTATGCCACATAGGACACCCAGTAATCCATCTTCGTCTTCCGTTTTTCCGAATGTACCGATGTATGGGCCAGACATTCCTCCCAGACTTCCGGCGAAATATCCTGCCGTCCCACTTCTTCCGCCGTACATCCCAGCAGTACCTCAACCGGCTCTTCCAGCTTAACCCGGCAGTTATCCAGCTTGTCCGCATCCCGGATGAGCTGCACATGCAGCAGCTGGCGGCTGGTCAGGGACGGATCATATCCGCTGAAATCACTGTGCCTTGCGATCGCTTCCCGGATAATATCGTCCCATGTATCTTCTTCCACAAACCGCCGGATCATCTGCTGTTCCCCGAACAGGATCTGCACGCCGTAAGCTGCATGATCCATCGTATCCCGTTCAAAGCTGTCATACCGTTTCAGCTGCTCGAATCTTCCGATATCATGGAGCAGCGCGATCAGTTCCGCCAGCCGGCAGTCTTCTTCCGGAAGGTTCATTCGTCTGCAGATTTCTGTCATATAGCGCACCACGCCGTCCGTATGTACGATCTTCAGACGGGTCTTCTCATCCGTCCGGTCAAATTGATCCAGATATGCGTCAAAGGCGCGTCTGGCATAGATCATATCTATCATTGCGCGCCTCCTCTGTGCTCTGATTTCAGTTCCGTATACTTCTCTTTGCTTCCATACGCCTTCTCGACCGGATATTTTTCCGCATTCTTCCGGATCTTCTCCTGCACGATCTCATCCAGGTCCAGTCCGCATGCATCCGCCATCAGGATGCAGTAATTAACCACATCCGCCAGTTCCTCCCGGATCTTGTCCGTCTTCTCTGCACACCGGACGTCGTCCGCGCTCCACTGGAAGACCTCCAGAAGTTCGGCCGCCTCCAGGCAGATCGAGATTGCCAGATCCTTCGGGTTGTGAAACTGCTTCCAGTTCCGGTCATCCCTGAATTTCAACACCTGTTCTATCGTTTCCTGTGTCATTGCATTTCCACCTTTCACATCTCCCGGTACGCCACTTTCCCGTTCTTCATCTCCGACTTCATCAGCGACACTTTCTTCACCGTCATCTCCGCTTTCGGCAAATGCACCTGATACGGTTTCTTCGACGCCGCCTTCCGGATCAGCGTGATATGCGGGACGAATTTCTCATTGTCAAACGGGATGCCTGCTGCCCGCAGCGCATCCCTCAGATCTTTCACATAAGTTTTCAGCTTCTGGTTTCCTTTCACACCCGCCCAGAGAAGGTTTCCGAAGTTTCCCTTCTCCGACAGGCTCAGCCGGAACTGGGGCAGCGGCACGCCGGCGATTACCTGCTTTACCTTCGCCGGATCATCGTATTCCCCGATAAATGCCAGCGTCAGATGCAGGTTCTGAGCCGGCACGTAATTGCCCTCCACGCCCTGCTTTTTCAAGTCATGCATGCAGGCGACCAGCGCCTTCTTCATCTCATCCGATAACTGGATCGCGATAAACAGTCTCATGGCTTCGTCCCCTTCGAATATCTCTGTTCTTATGTTAGCATATGCACCGTCCCCCTACAAGGCAAACCCCCTTACTTCGCGTTCTTCATGCCATGATAAGCCTCATAGTTATACGTCATGATGTATCGGATCGCACAGGTCACTGTATCCTTCTTTATATGCTGCTCATGATACCCTTTCACAAAATACCGAGTACCGTCTGCACTTCGCACATAATTATTATGTTCCAGAATACTTTTATTTTTATTATGGACCCATTTGAGCTTCCATTTATCTTCTCCACAGCAGATATTGATGCCGTCTGTCAGGAGCGTTGCTGTCGCCCCTCTTTTCACGAAGAACAATTCCAGAAGAAATGTACTCACCTGATTCTGCGCAAAATACTCTGCATAAACATCATATTTTTTAAAATCCGTTACCCCATTTCTCAGGATTGCCCTCCGCTGACAATACTTACAGAAGCGTACTGTCTCGTCGGGTGCGATATAATCTTTCTGCCGGCAGTATCGGATCCTTCTCACATACGGACAGTCTCTGTCGTGCAGGATCTCTGAACGATCCGAAACAACAAATTTACTTATAATGGATATCGCCTGCCGCTTGCTCTCAGGCTCACACTTCTTCTGCCGTTTCAGCAGGATCCTTTCCCGGTCCGACCTCTCTCCCGTCCGCCGCTTACGCCCGGCATTACGGGGATTGATCATTATATAGACAGGAAGCATCTCTGTCGTATATTTTACATCTTTCATTTTCCGTCAAACATCTGCTCACTCTGCTTTTCCAGGCTCTTCTTACACACCTTGCAAAGCACGCCCCGCTCCGTCACCAGCACGACCTTCCCCTCAGCTTTCTCCCCGATCTTGTCGTACAGCCGCCCGGCACTCATGGACTCACCCATCACCGTATACGCGCTGTTTGCCACATATCCGATCTTGCCCAGGCCTTCCATATTTACCCGGATCGCCTCTTTATCGTATTTATTGTCCGGCTCCTTCTCCAGTTCCACCCGCATCCCCTTTTTCAGAAAGAATACGCCAAAATAATGATTCGTTCCCGTTAATGTAAAATATGTCTTTGCCATTGTTCTTCTCTCCTTTCCGGTAATCCCGAACCGTTTTTGTTATCTGCTCTCACCTTATCCGCCCACATGGGCAATAAAAATGCCACGAAAGCATGTTCGCTCCCGTGGCATTTCCACCTTCTTTATTCTGTTTTGCACAGGCCGCTCCCGCATGTCATTTTCCGCCGTACTGCCGCACCAGCCGTTCTCCTTCTTCCCGCATCTTCTCCACGACTTCCTCCGGCCCCAGGATCTTCACCCGCTCGCCCAGGGAAAAGACCCAGCCGAGGAATACGCTGCTGACCATGACGGTCACATTGACGGTGAAATGTTCCGGATCCGCAGGGATCATCATGACTTCCTTCCCGAACCGGTCGATGATCACTCCGGCAAGGCTGTTGTCCACCAGCAGCTTCACCTTCTGCTCCTTCCCGCCGAACATGCCGAAGCTCTTCTTGGCGTAATCCGCCATGTCCAGCTTCCGGAAATGTTCTTTCCCCTCGCGGGGTTCGTCGCTCATCCGGATATGGAGCATCTTATCCACCCGGTAATGCCGGATCTCCCCGGCATCAGAATCATAACCCACCAGATAATAATTCTCATCATCCCAGGACAGCCCCCAAGGACTGATATGGTACCAGGCGCCGTCCCGCCGCAGCTCCATTTCCTTCTTCACGTTCCACTGATAATACTGGAACCGGATCTTCTTATTCTCCGAGATCGCGTTGTGGATCGCGTCCACTGTATAATAAATACTCTCGTTCATCGTCTTGATCCGGCCGGATACAAAGACCTGCCGCTGCAGCTTCATGGCCTCGTATCTGCTGACCTGCTTCTCCAGCTTCCGGATCAGGGCGTTCGTCTTTTTCTCGGTAATGAATTTCGACGACTGGATCGCGTCCACCAGAAGCTTCAGTTCCGGCAGCTCGAAGGGCCGGCTGACCACATGGTAGTGATAGCCCTTTCCCACCGGCTCGCCCTCGACCTCGATCCCGAGTACTTCCAGATCCCGCAGATCCGCGTAAATGCTTTTCCGGTCCGCCGTGATATCGTACCGGGCCAGCGCTTCCTTGATCTCCGGCATGGTAATGTAATGCTCATCATCCGTTTGCTCCAGCATGATCTGCGCCAGACGGTACAGCTTGAATTTCTGATTCGTTCCCTTCGGCATAGCGTATCTCCTCACTTTCCCGCTTCATGTGCGCCTTAACCCAGTTTTTCTCTCCGGATCTTCACGCAGGAGTTCAGATAAGAAAGCATCACAATGATCCACACCGCCGCCAGAAGCACGACCGCCATGATCCCGGTATCGAAGAACAGGTGGCACAGCATCGCGACAACTAGAAGCAGGGGGATTGTCTTATTTGCTGTCATGTAAGACTTGTAGGCGCTCTGATAGATCATCGCCCGCTCTGCCTCATCGCAGCTTTCCAGCCATTCTTTCTGAAATTTTCTTGAAGCCGGATCGCCTTTTTTCTCCGGGTAAACGCGCTGCACGCATTTCACATAACGGGCCTGCCAGAATCCCGCATATGCAAAGTACAGGATAAATATAATGCACACCAGCAGGAAATGACCGTTCCGGCTCGCTTCCGTCCCGATGTATTTCATGGAATAACCGGTCGAAAGCACCAGCATGCACAGCGCCTGGGTAATGATATTCGCCTTCATCCCGAACGCCCCCGCCTTCTCGTATTCATATTCCAGACGGTCGCACGCCTCATCCTCTGCTCCGGCGATCTCCTCTCCGATATTCTTCATTTTCCATATGCAGGATTCACCGGCCAGGATCCCGGCCGCGCTGATCGCGATCATCAGCGGCAGCATGACCCGCTGCAGTACGCTCAGCACATTTCCCATGCCGGAAGCAAGCCCGGATCCGTACAGTTCCATTCCTGCGCCAAGCAGCGCGCCGAACAATCCGCCGCCTGCCGCCCCTGCCAGCAGGATCAGTCCCATTTTCTTATATGTTCCCATTTTCTTCGTCTTCATGACTCATCCTCCTCATACTCAAATATATCCTCCACCTTCACCTGACAGATCTTCGCCAGCTTCAGCGCCAGCGTCACCGACGGGGAATAATCCCCCCGTTCAATGAGGCTGATCGTCTGCCTGGACACGCCGGCCAGTTTCCCCAGCTCGGTCTGGTTGATCCCCAGCCTGGCCCGGTATTCTTTCAATCGGTTAAGCAGTGCCATAATACCCTCTCCTCTTCTTTTATTATGACAACTTTATTTGTCATCCCCATTCTATCATTGACAACTTTCTTTGTCAACACAAAATGACAATTTTATTTGTCATTTCTTATGTTATGCACTGCAGCATCGTTCAAGGCACACCGCCGCAAAATCCGGTTGCACTTCCCGTTCCGATACTATATGATATTCTGGTAACCTCTCCCACCGGAAGAGGACATGGATTTCCAACGGATAAATAACTTAAGGAGCACTTATGATATGAAGAAAGACGACATCCGCTATCAGACTTACGTGAATATCCTGAAGGAGGAGCTGATTCCCGCGTTCGGCTGCACCGAGCCCATCGCTCTGGCCTATGCTGCAGCCAAGGCCCGCCAGATACTTGGCGTGCTTCCGGACCGGGTCCTTCTGCAGGTGAGCGGCAGCATTATTAAAAATGTAAAGAGCGTGATCGTCCCCAACACCGGGCACCTGAAAGGCATGCCGGCCGCCGCAGCCGCAGGCATCATCGCCGGCGACCCGGACCGGGAGCTGGAAGTGATCTCACAGGTTTCGGAAGAAAAGATAAAAGAGATCCGGGCCTTCCTGGAAAATGTCCGGATCGACGTAGAGCACATTGACAACGGGCATGTCTTCGACATCATTGTAACGGAATATAAAGACGGCCACAGCGCGCGGGTCCGGATCCTGGACACCCACACCGATATCGTCCTGATCGAAAAGGACGGCGCCATCCTGTATGAAAAACCCGCTGCCCAGACACCGGACGTCACACACGAAAACACAATTGCTGCAGCCCAGACTTCCGACAGAAACGACGCCTGCAGCACGGACCGTGCCCTCCTCAATATGGAGGACATCTGGGACTTCATCACCACCGTGGATATCTCAGACATTTCCGGCATCCTTGACCGGCAGATCCGCTTCAACTCTGCCATCGCAGAGGAAGGGCTGCGTGGCGACTACGGCGCCAACATCGGCACCGTCCTCCTGCGCTCCTGCGGAAATGACATCGCCACCCGCGCCAAAGCATGGGCGGCCGCAGGCTCCGATGCCCGCATGAACGGCTGCGAGCTTCCGGTCATCATCAATTCCGGCAGCGGCAACCAGGGCATCACCTGCTCCGTCCCGCTGATCGAATACGCCCGCGAGCTGAAGTCTGATCACGAGACGCTCTGCCGGGCCCTGGCACTTTCCAACCTGGTGGCCATCCACGAGAAGACCGGCATCGGCACCCTCTCCGCCTACTGCGGAGCCGTCAGCGCCGGGGCAGGCGCAGGCGCCGGGATTGCCTATCTGTGCGGCGGAGACTACCAGGCGGTGATCCACACGGTGGTCAATGCACTGGCCATCACGTCCGGTATCGTCTGCGACGGGGCGAAAGCCTCCTGCGCGGCCAAGATCGCCTTCTCCGTGGACGCCGGCATCCTGGGTTACCACATGTACCAGAACGGCCAGGAATTCAAGAGCGGCGACGGGATCGTCATGAAGGATATCGAGAGCACGATCCGCGGCATCGGGCTTCTCGGCAAAGACGGAATGAAAGAAACGAATAACGAAATCATCCGGCTCATGGTCGGAGAAGAGGCATAGTAAAGAATTAAAAAAATACAAGGAGGAGCATCTTAATCCGGACAATCTCCATTCACCGGGAAATGACACGCAGGCGGAGTGCTCCGATCTCCAGACCGTCTGCACCGTAGAAGAACCGGATTGCGTTTTCTCCCTGCCGGATCATCCCGAGATTCTTCTCGCATGTGATCCATTTACCCTCTGTTCCGTTGATCTGGATTACGCCCAGGTATTCCTCATTGCAAAATACCGATACTGGTATCTGAGCGAACGGGGTCAGGTCCGCACACATCTCCATGGAGATGATAAGCTCTCCCCCGGTCTTCGCCGTGATCCCAAACTGATCTGAGCGCCCCTGCTGCGGATTTAGTTTTGCAGTGTCAAGCTCCAGACCAGTGTCTTTCATTTCATAATACTCTATCTCGTCATCCGTCCTGTCTGCATCCTTTAATTCTGCTGCCGCCGCTTTTTCTTCCAAAGTTACGGCGTCCATCTGCCGGATCATGGCAGGGGTTTCAAGGATGTATGACAATATATTTGCAGCCGTCCGCTGCAGATATCCCCGGCTCAGTTTCCCCGCCGCAAGCATCTCCTCCACATCGTCGTGCTCCGGATTTTCAGCCGGGCATGGGACACACATATAGAGATCATTCTGCGCAAGGAGCATGGGCGTCTTTGCTTCTGTGGAAGCCTCTTTTCCCGGATAATTGGCTTTCGCCCACCAATCCGTCATCACGATTCCCTGGAATCCCCATTCATCTCTGAGAATGCCCGTGCATAATTCTTCATTTCCCGACGTCCACAGACCGTTCACTGCGCCGTAGCTTGTCATGACCGCGCGGGCGCCGCCTTCTTTAACGGCAATCTCAAAACCCTTCAGATATATTTCCCGCAGCGCACGTTCCGAGACGACTGAATCGGAAGTGCTTCGTCCTGCTTCCTGGTTATTGCAGCAGAAATGTTTGATCGTATTCCCAATCTTCATCTTCCCCATTCCGCGGGTCTGAGCCGCGGCGATCTTTCCGGTCAGGAGCGGATCTTCTGAAATATATTCAAAGTTCCGGCCATTCAACGGGTTCCGGTGTATATTCATTCCCGGCCCCAACAGAGAATCCACTTGATTCAGACGCAGTTCAAGTCCGGTCATCTTATACAGGCTCTGGATCAGTTCCGGATCAAACGTACATCCCTGCAGTGTCCCGCACGGGAGCAGGAAGGCTTTCGTGCCGCAGTCCATCCGTATGCCGGACGGACCGTCCGCACAGCACACGGCGGGAATCCCAAACTGTTTGAGTCCTTCACTTACTCCGCCGAACGCCGATGCCGTACCAGGCGTGACACGCCCGCTGCACATGCCCTCCCCGCGGAACATTGTAATCAGTTCTTTATCCGGCAATTGCGCGATGAACTGCTGCATCGTGATCTTTCCTTCAAAAACGTCTTGCAGCTTATATCCCATGTCGCCGGTATATGATATCTCACCGGGAACCTCCTGACCGTTCTCTGTATTTTTAAGCGGCGTCTCCTCATAACAAAGGCTTACCTTTCCGTCTCTGATCTGCGGCCGCATCCGGTCGAACGCCCGCACCGGGGCGCAATGCTCCTCCAGACGCTCAAGCACCCGGGCATTCTCATAAAATTCTCCTGCATATGCCGCGTCTCTTACATTGCTGCCGGCATAGATCCTGTAAACGCCTGCTTCAAGCACATAGCAGGATTTATTTCCAGTCTTTCCTGAATCATCATATGAGGCGAATGTGTATTTGGGAATTTCCAATCTGACCGTCTCTGCGCTTCCGGGCGCCAGTTCCTTCGTCTTGGCAAATCCGATCAGCTTTCTCAGTGGATTCCCCAGCGTTCCCTGCGGAACTTCTGCATAAATCTGGAGGACTTCCCTGCCGGGCGCTGTCCCCGTATTTTTCACCACAGACTGTATGGTCACCGACTCTTTATTTCTGCCGATGATCTCGGTCTGTATGTCAAAGGCAGTATAGGACAGACCATATCCAAATGGATATAACACATGCTCTTTTGCGAATGTCTCAAAATACCGGTATCCCACATAAACGTCTTCCCTGTAATAATTTCTGGATACATCGCCAAAATTTTCCGTGGACGGATATGCGCCAATCCCATCAGCAATGGTATCTGAAAGTCTGCCGCTGGGATTTACTCTTCCGGTCAGTACGTCGGCAACAGCGTTTCCGCCCTCCTGCCCGCCCTGCCAGACATACATCACTGCCTGCGGTGCGTATTTTTTCACCCAGCTCATATCAATGATGTTTCCGGTATTCAGAAGCACAGCCGTGCATCGGCTGTTTTCTGTAACATTCTTGATCAGACTTTCTTCCTCTTCGGTCAGAAGCCAGCTTCCCGGCTGATCTGTATTATCTTCATCTTCACCTGCGGTCCTTCCGATGATCACCAGCGAGATGTCACAATTTCGGGCAATTTCAAGCATTTCTTCCGTAACGGGCATCTCTTTCTGAAACCACGGCACTTTTCCCCATCCTCTTCCCCGGTCATAAGGGTGTTCTGCAATCCATGCCTTATAGATTTCCTCCAGCCGGGCGTCTACTGAGATCGTGTCTTCCTTTTTCAGCGCATCCAGAATGCTGACCGTGTATCTTGTATTGACCAGACCTCCCGAACCCAGACCACTTTTATAATAGTTAAAGGCCGCTCTCCCGAAAACAGCCGTCTTCACGCCTTTTTTCAGCGGAAGGGCGCCCTTCCTGTTTTCCAGCAGCACACATCCTTCCGCTGCGGTCCTGCGCGCCAGCGCTGCATATTTGTTTAAATCCAGTGAATAATTCATACTATCGTGATCTCCTGACTCCCGTATGGGCTTTTATTTCTACTGAGACAAATAATATAGAGTTCTTTTGACAGATTATATCAATATTTTCAGAGTTATATCACACTTTCCAGATAATCTTTAGTAAAAAAAATCCGTCAGCCATAAAAACTGACGGATTTTTATTTTCACAGTTTCCTCTGTCGGGAAATCTGCTCTTAGTTATTTAAAAAATATGATAGTTCACTACAAGCGCCGCAAATACGATAGATACCATGGACAGCAGCTTGATCAGGATGTTAATGGACGGGCCTGACGTATCCTTGAACGGATCGCCTACCGTATCGCCCACAACCGCAGCTTTGTGCTGTTCGCTTCCCTTTCCGCCGTGATTGCCGCCCTCAATGTATTTCTTCGCATTATCCCACGCACCTCCTGCATTGGCCATAAAGATCGCCATCAGGAATCCGGTTGCTGTCGCTCCGGTCAGAAGTCCGATCACACCGTTGTAGCCAAGGACCAGTCCGGTCACGACCGGAGTGATGATCGCCAGCAGCGTCGGCAGGATCATCTCATGCAGGGACGCCTTTGTACAAATGTCCACACATCTCTCATAATCCGCATCAGCCTTGCCTTCCATCAGGCCGGTGATCTCTTTAAACTGACGGCGTACTTCGACAACAATGCTCTGTGCCGCGCGTCCGACAGAATCCATCGTCAGCGCCGCGAATACGAACGGCAGGCATGCACCGATGAAGATGCCGACGAGAACCGTCGGGTTCATAACGCTCATATCGAGCACAACGTCCGCTCCGCCTACTTCCTGTACTTTCTCTACATAGGAAGCAATCAGGGCCAGCGCCGTCAGAGCCGCAGAACCGATCGCAAATCCTTTTCCGGTTGCAGCTGTCGTATTTCCAAGAGAATCCAGCGCGTCTGTACGCTTTCTTACTTCCGCCTCAAGTCCGGCCATCTCAGCGATGCCGCCGGCATTATCTGCGATCGGACCGTATGCGTCCGTCGCCAGAGTGATGCCCAGTGTGGACAGCATGCCGACTGCGGCAAGCGCGATACCGTAGAGTCCTCTCGTTGTCTCAACAAATCCGCCTGAGAATGCGTATGCAGCCATTACACAGATCGCGATGATGATGATCGGGACTGCCGTTGAAAGCATACCGAGGCTCAGGCCGCCGATAATGATCGTTGCAGATCCGGTCTCGGATTTGTCCGCCAGCTTCTGCGTTGGTTTGTATGTGTCAGACGTAAAATACTCTGTAAAGAATCCGATCAGCACACCGGCAAGAAGTCCGCCGAGGATCGCAAAATAGAATCCGATATAGTGGCTTCCCAGGATAAACCATACGAGCGGGAACGATACAACCGCAATGATGATCGCACTTGTATTTGTTCCGCGGCGGAGCGCTTTCAGAAGCGTACTCTGGTCTGTGCTCTCGCCGGTCTTAACAAGAAGTGATCCGAGGATCGATGCCAGTACGCCGACTGCGGCCAGCACCATCGGGATGATCACTGCATTTACTCTGTCTACTTCCGCGATCTTGTTGAATGCGATCACGCCAAGTGCACATGCTGACAGGATGGATCCAACATAAGACTCGTACAGGTCCGCGCCCATTCCGGCAACGTCGCCCACGTTATCGCCTACGTTGTCCGCGATAACCGCCGGGTTTCTCGGGTCGTCCTCCGGGATGCCCGCCTCAACCTTTCCTACAAGGTCGGCTCCGACGTCCGCAGCTTTCGTATAGATGCCGCCGCCGACACGGGCGAACAGCGCCATCGAAGAAGCCCCCATTCCGAATGTAAGCATCGTACTTGTGATATCTTCGATCGAAAGTTTGAACACAAGCTTCAGCAGCAGGTACCAGATGGAGATATCCAAAAGTCCCAGTCCCACTACGGTGAATCCCATTACGGATCCCGCTGAAAATGCTACGTTCAATCCTTTGTTCAGGCTTTTCTGGCATGCAGCCGCAGTTCTTGCATTCGCTCTTGTCGCGATCTGCATTCCCACAAATCCGGACAGGCCGGAAAAGAAACCGCCTGTTACAAATGCGAACGGAACGAACCAGGTCAGAAGTCCCAGAGCCGCCATTACGAATAGGATCACAAACATGATCGCGAAGAATCCGATCAGGATCTTATACTGACGGCGGAGATACGCCATCGCTCCCTTGTGGATAGATGCGGAGATCTTTTTCATCGTATCGTTTCCTTCCGGAAAACGGAGCACCTTATTCGCTCTGCTTCCCACAAACAGAAGGGCGATAATGGATCCGCATAATGTCAGTAGTGCCAGTAGATTGTCCATTTAAAACCTCTCCTTCCTTTATTCGGTCTGTTTGTGCTCTATTATAGCACCGTCTTATGTATATTTCATAGACATTTTATGAATAAATATTCACATCAGAACTCAAATACTGCAACGCCGTAAGCCGGGAGCGGATAAGCGATGGAATACGTCTTGCCGTCGCATTCCTGTTTTACCGGTTTGTAGACGAGCGGACGCTCCGCACCGGAGCCGCCGTACTTCTTATCATCACTGTTGAGCACCAGTTTAAGCTGTTTTCTCCTGGTCACGCCCACGCGGTAATCCGGGCGTTCCATCGGTGTGAAGTTGCACACGAACAGCAGGTTCTTCTTATTGTCTTTCGAATGACGCTCGAAGCTGTAGATACTGCGGAAAATGTCATCCGCATTGATCCATTCGAAACCCGACGGATCGGAATCCATCTCATAGAGCGCTTTATTCTTCTTATACAGATGGAGCAAGTCGCGATACCAGTTCTGGATCGCCTGGTGCTCCGGCTCAGCCAGCAGGAACCAGTCGAGCTCGCGCTCCTCGCTCCACTCTCTGAGCTGCGCGAATTCCTGTCCCATGAAGAGCAGCTTCTTCCCCGGATGCCCGGTCATAAATGCGTATCCGACTTTCAGGTTCGCATATTTATCAAATCCAAGTCCCGGCATCTTATTGAGCATGGAGCATTTCAGATGCACCACCTCATCGTGCGAGAGGACCAGGATGTAGTTCTCGCTGTACGCGTAGGAGCTTGCAAATGTCATCATGTGGTGGGCATTCTTTCTGAAATACGGATCCAGCTTCATGTACTCTGTGAAGTCATGCATCCAGCCCATGTTCCACTTCAGGCTGAAACCCAGTCCGTCGTCTTCCGGCGACCCGGTCACCTTCGGCCATGCCGTGGACTCTTCCGCTATCATCACCGCGCCCTTGTTCCTGCCGAGGACAACGGAGTTCAGATGCTTGAAGAACTCGATTGCCTCCAGGTTCTCATTTCCGCCGTATTTATTGGCCACCCACTGGCCGTCCTGTTTGCCGTAGTCCAGGTACAGCATGGAAGCCACCGCATCCACGCGCAGTCCGTCTACATGGAAATGCTCGATCCAGAACAGCGCATTGGCGATCAGGAAGTTCTTCACTTCCGCCTTACCGTAGTCAAAGATCTTCGTGCCCCAGTCCGGATGCTCGCCCATTCTCGGGTCTGCATATTCAAAAGTCGGCGTGCCGTCGAAATCCGCCAGGCCGTGCGCGTCTCTCGGGAAATGCGCCGGTACCCAGTCAAGGATCACACCGATATTGCTGCGGTGCAGTTCATTAACCAGATAAGCGAAGTCTTCCGGCGTGCCGTAGCGTGATGTCGGAGCATAGTACCCGGTCACCTGATAACCCCAGGAACCGTCGAACGGATGCTCCGCGATCCCCATCAGTTCTATGTGGGTATAACCCATATCTTTTACATATTTCACGATCGCGTCAGCGAATTCCCTGTATGTATAGAACCCTTCGTCATCGCGCCCCGGATGCCGCATCCAGGATCCCATATGCACTTCATAGATGGACATCGGGTTCATCTTGTGGTCCCAGGTTTCCCGGCGCTTCATCCATGTGCCGTCCGTCCATTTCAGATGAGAAATATCCGTCACCCGGGAAGCGGTTCCCGGCCTCAGCTCCGCATAGTTTGCAAATGGATCCGCCTTAAAGATCCGCTTTCCCTGCTGCGTCTCGATACAGAACTTGTACAGATCGCCCTCCTGTACGCCCGGCACAAAACGGGTGTAGATCCCCAGAGGTTCCTGACGCTCCATGTAATCAGCCTCAAAATCCCAGCCGTTGAAATCGCCCACTACGGCAACCCTGCGGGCATTTGGAGCCCACACTGCAAAATAGACGCCTTCCTTGCCTTTATAGACAACTTTATGCGCGCCCATCTTCTGATAAATTTCGTAATGATTGCCCTGACCGAACAGATACTGATCCAGTTCTCCGATCTCAAAAGGCTCTAATTTTTTCTTTGTGCTTTTTCCCTTTGCCATAAAAGCCACCTCGCCGCTCATTTTTCTTTAATAAATCCATTATACTTGAAACTGTCAGAAAAGTGAAGTAAAAAAAGGGCATCCGACAGGATAATTCCCGCCGGATGCCCGAAATGTGCATACTGATTTGATTTTTAAATATTAAAGTCTTTTTCTGAGAGGATAATGCGGTCCGCATCGTCCGTATTTCTTCCGAACACACGCTTCACCAGCTTCTTCGCGGACGCCTTCTGAGAGTGCTGGATCGCCTCATCCATGATCTCTTTTACTTCCGCAACTGTCACCGCGTGATCCTCTCTCTGAAGAGAATCGATCCTGCTGTACAGCGCCAGAATACCCATCTCATCAATACGGTATCCATTTTCCTGCGCATATGTCTGTCCGAACGTTACCAGTTCATCATTGATAAAGATCGGAACTTCCAGACGCGAAGTGAACTTCCTTCTGAACTCGCGGTTGGAAGATAACAGACGGTCGATCGGCTTTCTCTGCTCCTCAAGCACAATCAGCAGCTCCCCGGTATCTCTTTCCATTGCTTTGTTCAGCCGTGCCACTGTTTTTTCATTCATTTTACCGGCTTTCTCGATAATAAGCGCTCCGCCGTAAAGCTTCTCAAAGATATCGCCGATCTTCTTCTTATTCAGGGAATCACCGGTAACGATAGCCACTTTGCCCTGATGGATATTGCGCTGTTTCTGGATCGCCTTTACGACATCAACGGCAAGTACGGTCTTTCCGTTTCCTTTATTTCCCACGATCAGCAGGTTTCCGGTCCTGGATGTCCCCTGACGGTTCGTACAGTTCTTATCCTGCTCCAGTACATCCACCAGCTGCTCGCTCATACCGCGCACCGGCACGAAATAGGAGAACAGCTTCTTCTGCTCTTCCGTCAGGCCGGCTCTTGTTCCGATCCCGCTCTGCACACCCAGATCGTAACGGCCATGTACGATAAATCCCGTATCTGACATGGAAAGCGCATCTGAGATCTCATCCAGCGGAAGCGGCGCCGTCTTGCCGGTAGCGATCATCTTCGCCGTCTCTTTCCGGCTCAGCGGAGTCGTTGCAGAGAGGATATCCATATTGTCATCTTCCTCATCCGGAATCTCCCTGTCATCTATCTCGTCCGCTTCGTCATACTCGGTCTCTACATCTTCATCCCAGTCTGCGATCTCATCGTCCGCTTCCTCGAATTCTTCTCCGTCCTCTGCGAAATATTCTTCGCCTTCGTCGGACTCTTCTTCCTCCTCGTTGAAGTACTCTTCGCCTTCCTCGGACTCTTCTTCCTCCTCGTCGAAGTACTCTTCGCCCTCGTCGAGTTCTTCTTCCTCCTCATCGAAGTACTCTTCACCCTCGTTGAGTTCTTCTTCATCCTCGTCGAGGTATTCTTCGCCCTCATCGAGTTCTTCTTCATCCTCGTCGAAGTACTCTTCGCCCTCATCGAGTTCTTCTTCATCTACATCAAAGAACTCTTCACCCTTGTCGAGATACTCTTCACTCTCGTCGAGATACTCTTCACTCTCGTCGAACTCTTCTTCCTCTGCATCGAGGTACTCTTCGCCTTCCTCGAACTCTTCTTCATCTGCATCAAGGAACTCTTCTTCATCTGCATCAAGGAACTCTTCGTCGAGCTCTTCTTCAGCTTCGTCCCAGTCGTCCGGATCACCGTCAATGCGCAGAGACTCTGCTACCTTGCCCATATTTTCATGAGGCTCTTCAACCTTTGCCTTTTTAACCGGTGCCGGTTTTTCCTCTTCCTCCGGGATAACTCCTTCGATTTCATCGATCATCCGCTGGATATCCGGCGGAAGGATCGGCTCTATTTTCTTTGTTTTCTGATCTGCCATAGACTCCCCTTCTGCTGTCCCTTCTTCTATGATTTCTGTCTCCGCTTCTGCCTCATCTGCGGCCGGCATCTCTTCTGCATTATCCGGTTCCGGAATATCATCTGCATCATCCGCTTCAAGAACAAGTTCTTCCGCTTCTTCTGCTTCCAGGAATGCTTCCACCTCATCCGCTGCCGGCATTTCTTCTGTAAGTGATTCTTCCGGAATGATCTCCGTCATCTCGCCTTTGGATGACGCAGACATTTTTTTCTTCTTTTCTTCCGCGATCTGTCTCACCATATCGACATCAGCCACCGCTTCTATCTCACCCATTGCCTGTTCGAGATCGTCCAGCTCCGGCTCATCATCACTCTTTTCCTTTTTCTCTTCAGCTTCCGGATGAAGGAGCTTTCTGAGCGCCTCATCAAGAGGCATCGTATCTCCGATCTTCTTTCTGTGCGGAACAGCTGCCGCTGCTACTGCCGCCGTCTCTCCTGCTGACGCTGCATCATTCACATCTGCAGTCACAGCGCCATCCCCGCTGTCAGACAATGTTTCCGCATCCGAAGGCTTCTGTACCGTTTCGCCTTCTGCTTCCGCATCCGCTGCTTCGCCGTCTTCCTCTTCCGCCTTCGCCGCGGCATATGCAGTGATATCCGGCATTTCTTCCGTCTCACCGTTCAGCTTCTCATATCGCTTGTCATATTTTTCCTGCTGGGAAGGCGTCAGCGGCTTGTACTGCATCTTCAGTTCCATCGCCTTATACACATACTGTCCTTCGCTGAACCAGAGGATCAGGTCATCACATTCTTCCAGACATTCTGCTGTCATCCCTGCCTGCTGATACAGCTTTGCCAGTTCGTACGCCCACTCTTCAATATATTCCGATTTCTTATATTCCTCAAGCGCCTCGATCTGCTGTTCGATCGGTGCTTTCTGCGCATGAAGTATCTGATACCGGAGAATATACTGGTTCGGATCTTTCGGAGCGACCTGCATAAAGTCATCATAATAATCGATCGCTTCATCTACATTTCCCGTCTTCAGCGCCAGCGTACATAACTTGCTTATGATCTTCCGGCTGCCCTCCGCACGGTGATAGGCGAGATTAAGCACCTGATAGCTTTTATCATATTCATGGTTCTTCTCATAAACCTCGCTGACATTTGCGAGCATAGACGCATTGCGGACCCTCTTCCAGTCGATCGCATCTGCGATCTCCGCCGCTTTCCTGTATGAGCCCTCGTGCATTAATTCAAGTAATTGCTCTGTCTTTACTTTATATTCGTACTTATCCACCGCATTTCACCTCATTGAAAAAATAATTTCTGGCAGATTTCTGCTGTTTACACACTGACCGCAGAATAACATTTTAATTAGTTTATCATATGAGTGTGATTCTGTCAAAAAAATGCATCCTCAATTGACATTGACGATGCATTTTTATTTTGTATTCAATTTTATCATTTCTTATATATAAACCGGAGGAAATGAATAGATTCCGTTCCTGTGAGACCTTCGCCTCCTGTTATACTTCCGATGTATAACAAATTTCGATTCATAGCAGCATCCCTGCGATAAGCGCTTCAGGTACTATTTTATATTTCCGAAGAGTCAACCTGGTTATTATTCCTATAATTGTTCCCTTTATAATATCCTTAAGGATAAGATAACAGCCTACTTAATTATTACTTCTATAGCCAGCGCCCTTTTCTATAAAATATATATTCTACTCAATGTTTCTTTACACATCTTTCGAAATTCTGCTATATGTGGTATCTATATTCAATACGTCTGCAAATGTTAAATCTAAATTTGATTTTCATCCGGTTTCCGTACTCTCCGATCATTCTCTTTCATTGTAAATATTTCCGGATTATTAATCTTCTCTCCAGCAAAGGTCTCTTACATCACAGGAACTTACATTTGCCGTACCACTGACATATTGATGATAAACCGAAACTATACTGTCCATGGGACTTACCTCCTGCTGCTTTTATTTTTAACCTAATCGAACATCTGAC
>DWVL01000044.1 GCA_019120275.1 Candidatus Mediterraneibacter excrementavium
CAACCGCTCATTAAATTACGGAAATGACGGATACGATATGGTATTTGAGCGGATCAATAATAAGGATGCGGATGAAGAAAAGTAATAGAAGGATCGGAATCAATTACAGCCGGATTGTGAGTCTGTCACATCCGGCTGTTTTATAGTGCGTCTGTTTTGCTGTCCCGCCGTTTAATCTTCTTTTGCGGCGAGTTCATCAATGATCTTCTCGATCATCATTTTCTTCAGATATACGTCAAAGCTGAGACTGCAGATAAAAGCAAAGAGCCTCAGTTCATCCTGTTCTTCCCCGTCTGCGAGATTTTTAAATGCAGACTGAGATTTTTCGTATGCTTCCCGGACGGAATCTTTCATTGGCTCGATGCGTGCTTTTTCCATTTCGCAGATTTCTTTGTAAATATCAGCCAGCTGAACACTGCTTTCATTTGGGAAATATTTTTCCCGCAGCGGCTTTAGCACAGTCTCGATATCTTTAATGGAAAGAATACTTTTAAAATAGTAAATGAGGATCAGGAGCAGCATGTGCTCTCTGGAATATTTCTTCTTCACTGATGGCGGAAGAAGATTGTTCTTTGTGTAATTGTTGATCATCGTCTTGGTCAGAACTCTGTCTTCACTGTACCTTTTGGTGGAAGAAAAATGTTCGTCCATAAAAGTTGTGACCTGATCCATGTACAGGTCAATATTTGGGATCTCCTCCGGTCTGATATAATCGACGTGGTCAAGGCTTTCCAGTATGCTGTTCAGTATATCATTCGTATTAATTTTCATTTTATCACCCCGATGTATCTATTATATAGTAATAAAAACCGGATGGCAAGGAAAATCTCGCTGCGCTGGCGCGTTGACAGAAAAGTTTTATCTATATTATAATTAGCAGATGACGCTGCGTCCACAGCTTTAAAATGAGTTGGAATAAGGAGCTGCTTATGAGCATATACGATACATTAAATAAACCCCAGAAGGAAGCTGTCCTCTGCACGGAAGGACCGCTTCTGATCCTGGCGGGCGCAGGCTCGGGCAAGACCCGTGTCCTGACCCACCGCATCGCGTACCTGATCGAAGAACTGGGCGTCAACCCGTGGAATATCCTGGCCATCACCTTCACCAATAAAGCGGCGGGGGAGATGCGCCAGCGTGTGGACAATCTGGTGGGCTTCGGCTCGGAGAGCATCTGGGTGAGCACATTTCATTCCATGTGCGTGCGCATCCTTCGGCGATACATCGACCGGCTGGGCTATGACAACCGGTTCACCATATATGACACGGACGACCAGAAGACGCTGATGAAAGCCGTGTGCAAAAAAGTGGACATCGATACGAAACAGTTCAAAGAGCGGATGCTCCTCTCGGTCATCTCTTCGGCGAAAAATGAAATGGTCCTGCCGGAAGAGTTCGAGCTGAATGCAGGCGGGGATTTCGCCCGGCTGAAGATCGCGAAGGTGTACCGGGAGTATGAAAAACAGCTGAAGGCCAACAACGCCCTGGACTTCGACGACCTGCTGGTGCGGACGGTGCAGCTTCTCCAGACCCAGCCGGATGTGCGCGAATCCTATCAGGAGCGGTTCCGCTATATCATGGTGGACGAGTACCAGGATACGAATACCGTGCAGTTCAAACTGGTAAGCCTGCTGGCGGGCAAGTACCGGAATCTCTGCGTGGTGGGCGACGACGACCAGTCTATCTATAAGTTCCGGGGCGCCAACATCCGCAATATCCTGGACTTTGAGAAAGAGTATCCGGACGCGAAGGTGATCCGGCTGGAGCAGAACTACCGTTCCACCGAAAATATCCTGAACGCGGCCAACAGTGTGATCAGAAATAATAAAGGAAGAAAAGACAAGACCCTCTGGACAGACAACGGGGAGGGGGATAAAGTCGTATTCCGGCAGTTCGACACCGGATACGACGAGGCGGAATTCATCGCAGAGGATATTCAGCGGGAAGTGCGGGACGGCGCGGCCTACAATGACAACGCCGTACTCTACCGGACGAACGCCCAGTCCCGTCTCTTCGAGGAGAAATTCATCGCCATGAACATCCCCTATAAGATCGTGGGCGGCATCAACTTTTATGCCCGCAGGGAGATCAAGGACCTGCTGGCCTACCTGAAGACCGTGGACAACGGGCAGGACGACCTGGCCGTGCGCCGGATCATCAACGTGCCGAAGCGGGGCATCGGCCTGACCACCATCAACCGGATCCAGGAGGCGGCGGATGAGCGGGGCATCAGCTTCTACGAAGCGCTCCTTGCGCCGGAAATGATCCCGGGTGTAGGAAGGAGCGCGTCGAAGCTTGATTCTTTCGCGGCGCTGATCGAATACTTCCGGGGGCAGTTGGAGAAAGAAAGTATCAGCGACCTGTTAAATGAGATCATCGATATGACCGGCTATGCCCAGAACCTGGAAGCGGACGATGAGGTGGATGCGGAGAGCCGCCTCCAGAATATCGAAGAACTGGTCAACAAGGCGGCATCCTATGAGGAGGACTGTGAGGACCGGGATGAGAAGCCGACCTTGAGCGGATTCCTCGAGGAAGTGGCGCTGGTGGCGGATATCGACAGTCTGGATGAAGACCAGGACTATGTGGTGCTCATGACCCTGCACAGCGCGAAAGGACTGGAGTTCCCGCACGTGTATCTGGCGGGAATGGAAGACGGCCTTTTCCCCAGTTATATGACCATCACCGGGGACGATCCGGAGGAACTGGAGGAGGAGCGCCGGCTCTGCTACGTGGGAATCACCCGGGCGGAGCAAAAGCTGACCATGACCTGCGCCAGAAGGAGAATGGTCCGGGGCGAGACTCAGTACAATAAAATGTCCCGGTTCATTAAGGAAATTCCGCGGAACCTGCTGGATACGGGCGGCGGGATGCGTACATATCTGACCGGATCCGACACCGGAGAAAGCAGCAGCACAAATAGCTGGGAAAACAGGAGAGGTGGCGCAGGCTTCGGGAAAACATTTCCGGGAACGGGCGGCGGCAAGGTGAGTTTCCAGTCTCTCACAAAAGGCAGCCAGCTCACGGCGCAGAAGACCGACACCCTTTCCTACGGTGTGGGCGACCGGGTCCGCCACGTGAAATTCGGGGAAGGGACTGTCCTGGATATCAAAAAGGGCGCCCGAGATTTCGAGGTGACTGTGGAGTTCGATAACGCAGGTGTGCGAAAGATGTTTGCCATGTTTGCAAAATTAGTGAAAATGTAGTAGTAATCTGAAAATGATAGTGTTATAATAGTTAGAAAGTAAGCACTGTCTCACAGACAGGGAAAGGACGTGTATTATGAGCAAAATCGAGGAGTTTATCGCTGAATCCAAACTGAATGAACTTCTGCATAAGAATGAAGCTGAAAAACAGAAAAATACAGTGATCTGGGTACTGGCTATCATCGGGGCAGTTGCAGCAGTAGCGGCAATCGCATATGCGGTATACCGTTTCTTCACACCGGATTATCTGGAAGACTTCGAAGATGATTTCGATGATGACTTTGACGATTATTTTGACGAAGACGATCAGGTATAAGACCGCTTTGGAAGAATAAGAAAACAGTCAGATAAGCAGGCAGGATGTGATCAGATTGCACCCTGCCTCTTTTTGCGCGATGCGTCCGGAGAATGACCGCCGTGCCTGTGCGAGCAGACATCTGCCGGACAACGGTTATCGGGCGGCAGGTCTAGAATAAAAACAGATGGAGAGCAGTATGAAAAAAGGACAGATATATGAAGGCGTGATCGAACGGGTGGATTTCCCGAATAAAGGACTGGTGCACGTGCCGGAGGAAGACCGGTATGTGACCGTGAAAAACGGCATCCCGGGGCAGAAGATCCGTTTCGTGATCAACAAGTTTAAAAAAGGAAATGCAGAAGGACGGCTCATGGAAGTGCTGGAGAGATCGCCGCTGGAGACGAGAGAGCCGGTGTGCAGCATCTTCCCGGCGTGCGGCGGATGCATGTATCAGACCATGCCCTACGAAGAGCAGATGAAGATGAAAGAGGGGCAGATCCGCCGGCTCATGGACGAAGCGGTCCGGGGCGACTACATTTTCGAGGGCGTAAAAGCCAGTCCGAAGGAATTCGGCTACCGCAACAAGATGGAATTCTCCTTCGGCGACGAGTATAAAGACGGCCCGCTTTCCCTCGGACTTCATAAAAAAGGCAGCACCTACGATGTGCTGACGGCAGCGGACTGCAAGCTGGTTCATGCGGACATGAACCGGATCCTCGTGTGCGTGCTGGACTATTTTAAAGAGCGAAATGTAAGCTATTATCACAAAATGCAGCACACCGGCTATCTCCGTCACCTGCTCCTGCGCAGAGGCGATACCACCGGCGAGATCCTGGTCAGCCTGGTGACGACCACCCAGGAGGAACATGACCTGCAGCTGCTTGTTTCCCGTCTGCTGGAACTGGAACTGGAAGGGAAGATCGTGGGCATCCTTCACATCCTCAACGACTCCCTGGCGGATGTGGTGCAGAGTGATGAGACAAAGATCCTGTACGGGAAAGATTTCTTCTATGAGAAGCTGCTGGATCTGGAATTCAAGGTCACGCCCTTCTCCTTCTTCCAGCCGAATACAAGAGGGGCGGAAGTACTTTATGAGACTGTGAGGGAATATATCGGAGACATCCGTGACATGACCGTCTTCGACCTCTTCAGCGGCACCGGGACCATCAGCCAGGTGCTGGCGCCGGTGGCAAAGGAAGTCGTGGGCGTGGAGATCGTGGAAGAGGCTGTGGAGGCTGCAAAAGAAAATGCCGCGAGGAACGGTATTTCCAACTGTAAATTCATAGCAGGCGATGTATTTCAGGTGCTCGATGAACTGGATGAGAAGCCGGACGTCATCGTGCTCGATCCCCCTCGGGACGGGATCCATCCGAAGGCGCTGCCGAAGATC
>DWVL01000045.1 GCA_019120275.1 Candidatus Mediterraneibacter excrementavium
GAGTTCGGCCTCCATGCATTCCTGGCAAGCAATACGGTGACCAACGACTACTATCCGATGCTGGCGAAGATCCTCTTTGAACAGGCGGTAAGGCTGGCGAAAGAAGCGGATGTGCACATTAAGTTTATCAATCTTTCCGGCGGGATCGGCATTCCGTACCGCCCGGACCAGGAGCCGAATGACATCTATGCCATCGGCGAGGGCGTCCGCAGAGTATACGAGGAAGTCCTTGTTCCGGCGGGCATGGGCGATGTGGAGATCTACACGGAGCTCGGCCGTTATATGATGGGGCCGTACGGATGCCTGGTGACAAAAGCCATCCACGAGAAGCATACCTACAAAGAATATATCGGTGTGGATGCCTGTGCGGTAAACCTGATGCGCCCGGCCATGTACGGGGCATATCACCATATCACGGTTCTTGGAAAAGAAGACACGCCCTGTGATCACAAGTATGATGTGACCGGTTCACTCTGCGAGAACAACGACAAGTTTGCCATTGACCGGATGCTGCCGGAGATTGAACCGGGGGATTATCTGGTGATCCACGATGCAGGCGCGCACGGTTTTGCGATGGGCTATAATTACAACGGGAAACTGAAATCCGCGGAGCTGCTTCTGAAAGAGGACGGAAGCGTGCAGATGATCAGAAGAGCGGAGACACCGGCGGATTATTTCGCCACATTCGACTGCTTTGATATCGGGAAAAAACTTGTAAAATAAGTAAAAAAATGATATAATCATTTCCGGCTTCCATATAAGGCGGCCGGAAACATACGCCGCTGTGGCGGAATTGGCAGACGCACTTGACTCAAAATCAAGCGGGAAACCGTGCCGGTTCGAGTCCGGCCAGCGGCAGTCAGACGAGACCCTGAATGACATCGTTCGGGGTCTTTTTATTGTATGTTTTCAGAAAAGAAGGTATACTGAGATCATCAGGATGATCGGATCTGAAAAAGTAGAAGAGGAGGGATCAGTATGGGATTATTTCATACGACGATCGAAGCGGCGGAAATTTATGTTAAAAAAGGAAACCAGAAAAAAGCGGCAGAGAAGTTTGAAAAGGCTGCCAGGAAAGAGCCTCATTCTTATATCAGAAAGATTCTGGAGTATTCGCTGACCGGTCAGTGTTATATTTGTGAATCAGGCGCGTATGCAAAAGGAAAATATTATGATATGAGCGAGTTCCGAAGCGACGCAAATGCGGCAGAATGGTGCCGGTACGGACTTGAAAAAGCCGCAAAGACGCCAGATAAATATTGGCGTGCAATACGGATGTATCGTTTTACACTGGCGGTTACTGCTGAAACGGAGGAGGAACGCCTGAAATATCTCCGGGAATCGATATTTGAGCACAGGGATCCGGACACGGCTTACTATGCTCTGTGCCACAATATGATTGACAAAGTATGTAAAACTGTTGGTGAGGAGGCACGGCTGTATGCGACAGTGATCACGGGAAAGACAACCCTTACGGAAGTGGAAAACCGTCATGGTTACATAGAGCATACGGGATATGCCGCATGGATGTATGAACAACTGGGCAGTCGTCATAAAGACCGTCGGATTGAATATGCGATGGATGCTCTGAAGAAAATGGGAACTGCAAGAGGAAAGGATGCTGCAGAAACAAAGAAAGCGGCGGAAGCTGCATTGCGAGAAGTCGCAAAAGCGCAGCAACAGAATCAGGAAAGATTACGGGAACTTCATGAGAGCTTACTGTCAATCTACGGTATGGCCCAGAATGAAGCAGGGATGAAGATAAAAGATGCCAGAACAGGGGAAAAGCTGCATCTTGAGGATGACGGCACATTCCGGGTTGTAAATGAATGGCCGGATGATTGAGTGCGATCCGGTGCGTGTCCGGAGTATTTGCTGCATAGTGAACAGGTTTTCTGCTTATTTCCAACATTGTATACATGTATATAATGTTGGAAATTTTTGTGTTGCATCTTTTTTGACTTAATGTTACTCTAAACTTGTATCAGTATCTATATCCATAAATAATTAATAAGGTCAAGGAGGGAAGTATACATAGAGATGAGAAAAAGCAAATTACTGATATGTACGCTTTTCGTGTCACTGTTCGTCAGTGCATTGCCGGGCACGGAAAGCTTTGCGGCAGGAGATACGGGGGAGAATGCTGCAGCATCGGGACTTCAGGATGAGAATGAACAGCGTCTTGAAGTGATTACGGCAATGGATAAAAACGGAAACATCTATGAGATCGGTGCGAGTGACGGATCGCTTGATGAAACGGTTGAAGTGGATGAATCCGGTGAGATTATTGGAGAAAGTCCGGAAGCGGATCAGGAAGAGAACGGCATTGCTGTGTTTTCGCTGGAACCGGAGGAACGATCCGCAGATGCTGTGCTGGTTGTAAACTTTAATACAGGAAAAGGTACAACGACAGAGTACAGCGGAGACGGATATACAAGCGGTTCATATGGAGCTGATGCTGCTTATCTCGGAACAGATAAGAACGGCGATATCAGGTTTATGCTGGCCGGAGTGACTGCAACTGTGGACAAAGATTTAGTAGAGCTGGTCAGATACAGCAGCGTTGCAGACAATGTAAGTTATTACAAAGTGTCAGGCGGTAAGCTGTACCACTACATATCCCAGAATCTGAAGAAGAGTCCGGCTTCAACGATCAATAACGGACCGGCGCCATCCTATCTGAGCGAGGGCGTTAAGTATTACAGCTACGATGGACATTATTTCTATGACGATTACAATGTAATGTCCGCAGATTACCGGAATGGTTCGAACGGTGCGTCGGCTGTCAATGCCGGCAATGCGTTCTATAATTATTTCCAGTTTTTGGATATGAATAAGAGCACCGCATATTCTGCGGATGAACTGAACAGCATTCTGAATACCGCGATGTCAAACGCAGGGAAAGATCCTTCGGTGTCAAAACTGGCGGGAACAGGCAATTCATTCGTGACATACCAGAATCAGTACAGCGTGAATGCGCTGCTGTCTCTGGGGATCGCGATCAATGAGAGTGGCTGGGGAACGAGCAGTATTGCAAAAAATAAGAATAACCTGTTCGGCCTGAATGCAGTTGATACATCACCCGGACAGAGCGCAAACTATTTTGCCAGTGTTGACGATTGTATCCGTGAGTTTATGGATAAATGGATGGCACGCGGATACCTGAAAGACGGAAACTGGAAGAACTATGGTGAGTTCCTTGGAAATAAAGATTCCGGGATCAATGTAAAGTATGCTTCGGATCCGTACTGGGGTGAGAAGGCGGCGGCACATGCATGGAATCTGGATACGATAGGCGGAAGCCGTGACTATCTCGGCCTCGGTCCGGCAGAAGACACAACACCATCAGAGCCGGAGGCGCCACCTGTGACGGAGACGCCGGAAGAAGAACCGGAGACGCCGCCTGTGACAGAGACGCCGGAAGAAGAGCCGGAGACACCGCCTGTGACAGAGACGCCGGAAGAAGAGCCGGAGACGCCGCCTGTGACAGAGACGCCGGAAGAAGAACTGGAGACGCCGCCTGTGACAGAGACGCCGGAAGAAGAACTGGAGACGCCGCCGGCAACAGTAACGCGGCCGGTGACGACAACACCGCCTGCAGCAACAACACCGGCAACACCGGAATCACCTGCGCAGGATGTGGAAAAAGAGTATAAAGAGAAGACTCTCGCAGTTCAGGAAGCCGGCGTCAGCATTACAGGAAGCTTCTCTGAGAATGCCGGACTTAGTACAGTGCCTGTTGAACCGAATACAGAGCAGTACATCAAATATGTATCTGCGGATGAAGTGAAAGGCAAGGTTGTCCTTGGGGTATATGATATTAACCTGAATGGCTCCATGGACGGAAAGGCAGAACTTTCATTCTGGCTTGGCACGGAATATAATGGGAAAAAGGTTGTTATTCTCCATTACAGGGATGACGGAAAATATGAAACGTTTACAGGAACTGTTGAAAACGGACAGGTGTCGATCGATGTGGACAGTTTCTCCCCGTTTGTGATCGCGCTCGCGGATGACGGATCAGAGGGCGGCAGCACAGTTCCCACAACCGGTGTAAGTGATGATCCGGGCAGTATAGCGGTGGTCATGATATTTGCAGCAGCGCTGGGAATGGCAGTCTTTCTGAAAAGAAAAGCATTTACAAGATAGTACAGATTTTGATGGATGATTGATACATAAGATACAAGGGCCGAAGCTGCGGTGATAACCGGGACTTCGGCCCGCTTTTTGTTTCTGACGGACGGTGCACAGGAATGTGGGGCCTGTTCTTACGGACAGAGTTCTCTCAGTTCTGCAAATGTCCGGATCCGCTTTTCGGCATCCGGCACGTCACCGAATCCGTATTCAGCAAAAATGAACGGGACGCCCGCGGCCTTACATGCATCGGCGTCGCCCTGGGTGTCCCCTACATATACCGGCGCCTTCAGGCCGTTGCGTGCGACGAGCGTGCGGATAGTGTCTCCTTTCGGGGTCTGTGTCTCGCCGAAGCAGAGGTGGTCTTTTATATACGGGGCAAGCCCGGTTGTCTTCAGCATGACTTCAATGTAGCCGCACTGACAGTTGCTGACAATGAAGAGCGGGTAATGTTCCACCAGCTCCCGGATCGTTTCGACAACGCCTTCGTAGACGGTGCCGGGATGGGTCTCCAGATACCGGTTCTCTTCCTCAAAGCAGAAGTCCAGAAGTTCCATCCGTTCTGCCGGTTCCAGATCCGGAAAGACTGCATCCGCGATCTCAGTCATAGTCTTGCCGAATACCCGGCTTAAGGAAACCGGATCCAGGGTGAGTTGAAGGTCGGAATGTTCTTTTATCGCGATGTTCCAGGAATCTGCCACGGACTGGGTGGAGTCCCAGATCGTGCCGTCTACGTCAAATATGATACTGTCCATTTTATTCTCCTTCATCTGATCTATAAGTTGTGTTTCTTTTCTTATCCTACCACAAAAAGAGCCTTTTAAAAAGGAACTTTTTAGTGTATACTTGTGTAATGGTTAAGGTTGGAGGATGATCTGATGAGAGAGAAAATCGTACTGATAGACGGACACAGTATCCTGAACCGCGCGTTTTACGGCGTGCCGGATCTGACGAATTCGGAAGGTATTCATACGAATGCGGTATACGGATTCCTGAATATTATGTTTAAGATCCTGGATGAAGAGCAGCCGGAATATCTGACGGTGACGTTTGACGTGCATGCGCCCACGTTCCGGCATAAGATGTTTGCGGATTATAAAGGGACGAGAAAACCGATGGCAGAGGAACTGCGGCAGCAGGTGCCGGTGATCAAGGACGTCCTGAAAGCCATGGATATCGAGATCATCGAGAAAGAAGGCCTGGAGGCGGACGATCTGCTGGGGACGATCTCGCACCTGTGCGAGGAGAAGGGAATGGATGTCTCCATCATCTCCGGTGACCGGGATACCCTGCAGCTTGCCACGGAACATGTGAAGATCCGCATCCCGAAGACGAAGCAGGGCCGGACCGAGGTGGAAGATTACAATGCGGCGGAAGTGAAAGAGCGCTACGGCGTCACGCCGATAGAATTCATCGATGTGAAGGCACTGATGGGCGATGCTTCTGACAACATTCCCGGTGTGCCGGGGGTGGGCGAGAAGACGGCCACGAAGATCATCCAGGATTACGGCAGCATTGAAAATGCATACGAGCATGCGGCTGAGATCAGGCCGCCCCGCGCCAGCAAAAACCTGCAGGAGTACTGGGAGCAGGCGAAGCTGAGCAAAGTACTGGCGACCATTGACATCCACGCGGACATTGACTTTGATCTGGAATCAGCCCGTCACGGGAATCCTTATACAGGCGCGGCCCACGAGCTCTTCCAGAAGCTGGAGTTTAAAAATATGCTCAGCCGGTTTGATGTGGAGCGGGTGACCAATGACGTGGAGTCTGCTTTCCGGGAGGTGACGGACCGGCAGGAGATCGACCGGATCTTTTCGGAAGCGGCGCAGGCGCCGTGCGTGGGCGCTGCATTTTCCAGGGATCCTGGAAATGTACTGCCGCTCTTTGCCCATCCGTCCGGATACGGCAGGATCGCACTTGCGTGGGGACCGGAACAGATCGTGTCCATCCCCTGCGATATGGAAATGAATTTCGATGAACTTTCTGCACGGGTGTCGGAGCTGGCGGCGAAGGTTCCCTGCTTTGCCATGTGCGGGCTGAAGGATGCGCTTAAGTTCCTGCCGGATCTGACACCGGCGGACAGCGGCAGATGTTTTGACAATATTGTGGCGGCGTATCTTCTGAACCCGCTGAAGAGTGATTATCAGTATGACGACATTGCCCGGGAGCATCTTGGGATTCTGATCGATGAGAAGGCGGATGAGGCGGCGAAATCCTGCTATGAGGCATATACCGCCTTCGCTTCGGCGCCGGTGCTTACGAAGAAACTGGAAGAGGCCGGCATGGAGCGCCTGTTCCGGGAGATTGAGATGCCGCTCGTATTTACCCTTTATCATATGGAAGAGGCCGGCGTGAAAGTGGAGGCGGAGGCACTGAAAGCCTACGGGGATCAGCTGGGGACAAGGATCGTGGAGCTGGAAAAGGAGATCTATGATCTGGCCGGCGAGACCTTTAATATTAACTCACCGAAACAGCTGGGCGTGATCCTCTTTGAGAAGCTTCAGATGCCCCATGCGAAGAAGACGAAGACCGGCTATTCAACGGCGGCGGATGTGCTGGAGAAGCTGGCCCCGGACTATCCGGTCGTATCGAAGATCCTGGAGTACCGGCAGCTGGCGAAGCTGAAGTCTACCTATGCGGACGGGCTTGCCGCGTTCATCGGGCCGGACGGAAGGATCCACGGGAAATTTAATCAGACCGTGACAGCCACCGGACGGCTGAGCAGCACGGAACCGAACCTGCAGAATATCCCGGTGCGGATGGAACTCGGGCGTCTGATCCGCAAGGTATTCGTGCCGGAAGACGGATATGTATTTGTGGATGCGGATTATTCCCAGATCGAACTGCGCATCCTGGCCCATTGTTCCGGCGATGAGCAGCTGATCCGGGCCTACCGGGAGGCGCGGGATATCCACCGCATGACCGCGTCCCAGGTATTCCATACGCCGTTTGATGAAGTGACGCCCCTGCAGCGGCGCAATGCCAAGGCGGTCAACTTCGGGATCGTATACGGGATCAGCTCCTTCGGGCTGAGCCAGGACTTAAGCATTACGAGAAAAGAGGCGGCTCAGTATATCGAGCATTATTTTGAGACTTATCCGGGGATCAAGAAATTTCTGGATGATTCGGTGGCCCATGCGAAGGAGAATGGCTATGCGGTTACTCTGTTCGGCCGGAGAAGACCGGTCCCGGAACTGAAATCAAGCAACTTCATGCAGCGCAGCTTCGGGGAGCGTGTGGCCATGAACGCGCCCATCCAGGGAACCGCAGCGGATATTATCAAGATCGCCATGACCGGTGTGGATGAGGAACTGAGGAAGCGGGAGCTTAGATCCCGGCTGATCCTCCAGGTCCACGATGAACTTCTGATCGAGACCGCGGAAGAGGAAGCCGAAGAGGTGAAAACAATCCTGAAGGATAAAATGGAGCATGCGGCGGATCTGCTTGTCCCGCTGATCGCGGACATGCACACGGGGCAGAACTGGTATGAGGCGAAATGATCCGGCTGCGGCGGCAGATGCGCATGAAGGGAAGGACGATGATATGAAAGTTCTTGGCATTACCGGCGGGGTCGGTTCGGGAAAGAGCCGGGTCCTGGGATATCTTGAAGAAACATACGGTGCGGTCATCTGCCAGATGGATGATGTGGCCAGGAAGCTGCAGCAGAGAGGAACCCGCTGCTTCAGGCGGATTGTGGACATGTTCGGTCCCGGGATCCTCGGTGCGGACGGGGAGATTGACCGGGCGGCGCTGGGAACGCTCGTATTTTCCGATGAAGAACGGTTACATGAGCTGAACGGGATCGTCCATCCGGAAGTGATCCGGGCAGTGCGGCAGAGGATCCGGGAAAGTGAAGAGAGCGGCTGCCCACTGTTTGTGGTGGAGGCGGCGCTACTTCCGGATGTGGGCCGGGAACTGTGCGATGAGCTGTGGTACATTTACGCGGATGAAGAGATCCGAAGGCAGCGGCTCAGGGCGTCCCGCGGCTATACGGATGAAAAGATCACGCAGATGATCGCCTCCCAGCCCGGGGAAGAACGGTTCCGGGCGGCGTGCGCTGTGGTGATCGACAACAGCGGAGATTTTGAAGATACAATGAGACAGATAGGAGAGCATTTGAAACGATGAGAATGTGCAGTATTGCCAGTGGAAGCAGCGGCAACTGTATCTATGTGGGGAGCGATGACACGCATCTTCTCATTGATACGGGCATCAGCAAAAAAAGGATCGAAGAAGGGCTTAATAAACTGGAGATCAAAGGGGAGGAGCTGAGCGGGATCCTGATCACCCATGAACATTCTGACCATATCCAGGGACTGGGGGTATTCAGCCGGAAATATGAGATCCCTATTTACGCCACGCCGGGCACGATCGAAGGAATCCGGAGTTATTCAGGACTTGGGCGCATGCCGGAGGGACTGCTCCATCCCATACATACGGACGAGGCTTTTGTGCTGGGGGATGTAACGATAAACCCCTTTGCCATTTCCCATGACGCCAATGAACCCTCCGGATACCGTTTGGAGTGCGGCGGCAGATCGGTGGCGGTGGCGACGGATCTGGGGAAATACGATGATTATACAGTGGAGCATCTGAAAGGACTGGACGCGGTGCTCCTGGAGGCCAATCACGACATCCACATGCTGGAGGTCGGGGGTTATCCCTACTACCTGAAACAGCGCATCCTGGGGGACCGGGGGCATCTGTCAAATGAATTGTCAGGGCGTCTGCTTTGTGATATACTACATGATAATCTGAAGCATATCGTCCTTGGGCATCTGAGCAAAGAAAATAATTATGCGAAACTCGCATATGAGACGGTGAAACTGGAAGTCACACTTGCCGACAATGAGTACCGGGGAGAAGATCTGGATATGTTTGTCGCCAGCCGTGATACTGTTTCAGATATTATTATGGTCTGACCGAGGAGGAAGATTAAGATGAAGAAATGTATCGTTACTGTACTTGGAAAGGATACCGTGGGTATCGTCGCAAAGGTGTGCACCTATCTTGCGGAGAATAAGATCAATATACTTGATATATCTCAGACGATCGTCCAGGGATATTTCAACATGATGGTGATCGCGGACATCTCCGGCATTGAGAAGGATTTTACGGTGGTCTGCGATGAGATGGCAAAGCTGGGAGATGAGATCGGCGTGCGCATCCACTGCCAGCGGGAAGACATTTTTGAGAAGATGCACAGACTGTAGAAACGAGGACGGATATTATGATAAACATGTATGAAGTGTCAGAAACAAATGAGATGATCGAGCACGAAAATCTGGACGTGCGTACGATTACTCTAGGAATCAGCCTCCTGGACTGCATTGATTCTGACCTGGATGAACTGAACCGGAAGATCTATGAGAAGATCACAAATACGGCAAAAGACCTGGTTGCGGTCGGTTCGGATATTGAAAAGGAATTCGGGATCCCGATCGTCAATAAGCGGATCTCAATCACGCCCATCGCCCTTGTGGGCGCGGCAGCCTGCAGGACGCCGGAGGATTTTGTGGAGATCGCGAAGACGCTGGACCGCGCGGCGCAGACCGTAGGGGTGAACTTTATCGGCGGGTATTCCGCTCTTGTGTCAAAGGGGATGACGCAGAGCGATGAGAACCTGATCCGTTCGATTCCGCAGGCCCTTGCGGTGACGGAGCGGATCTGCAGTTCTGTAAATGTAGGTTCTACCAAGACCGGCATCAATATGGATGCGGTGCGTCTGTGCGGCGAGATCGTGAAAGCGGCTGCGGAAGCCACGAAAGAGAGGGATTCTCTCGGCTGTGCGAAATTGGTCGTATTCTGCAACGCGCCGGACGACAATCCGTTTATGGCGGGGGCGTTCCTCGGGGTGACGGAAGCGGACGCGGTGATCAATGTAGGCGTCAGCGGTCCGGGCGTGGTAAAGAAAGCGCTTGAGAAAGTGCGCGGAAAAGGATTCGAGGAACTCTGCGAGACGATCAAGAAGACGGCCTTTAAAGTGACCCGTGTGGGTCAGCTGGTGGCTGGCGAAGCATCGAAGCGCCTTGGCGTGCCGTTTGGCATCGTAGATCTCTCCCTGGCGCCGACGCCGGCGGTCGGGGACAGTGTGGCGGAGATCCTGGAGGAGATCGGCCTGGAGCGCGTGGGCGCCCCGGGAACAACGGCAGCCCTTGCCCTGCTCAATGACCAGGTGAAGAAGGGCGGCGTGATGGCCTCATCCTATGTGGGAGGCTTAAGCGGCGCGTTTATTCCGGTGAGCGAGGATCAGGGGATGATCGACGCCGTCCATGCAGGATCCCTGACTTTGGAGAAACTGGAGGCCATGACCTGCGTCTGCTCTGTGGGGCTTGACATGATCGCCATTCCGGGCAGGACATCAGCCAGCACCATCGCCGGCATCATCGCGGATGAGATGGCCATCGGCATGGTGAATCAGAAGACGACGGCCGTGCGTCTCATTCCGGTTATCGGAAAAGATGTGGGAGATATGGCGGAATTCGGCGGTCTGCTCGGTTACGCGCCGATCATGCCGGTCAATGAATTCGGCTGCGATACATTTGTCAGCAGGAAAGGCCGTATCCCGGCGCCGATCCACAGCTTTAAGAACTGATACCGTACAGTTTACAGATACCAATTACATACATAATACAGATTATGATGAGGAGATCATATATGAACAGAGTTGCGATCGTTACAGACAGTAACAGTGGGATCACCCAGGCAAAAGGAAAAGAGCTGGGTGTCTATGTGCAGCCCATGCCGTTTTTTATCGACGGGAAGATCTATTATGAGGATATTACGCTGACACAGGAACAGTTTTATGAGAAGCTGGGTGCGGATTCGGATATTTCCACCTCCCAGCCCTCACCGGGAAGCGTGATGGAACTCTGGGAGAAGCTGCTCAAAGAATACGATCAGATCGTATGCATCCCCATGTCCAGCGGGCTGAGCAGCACCTGCTTTACGGCTATGTCCATCGCTGAAGAGTACAAGGGCCGGGTTCAGGTTGTCAATAACCAGCGGATCTCTGTCACGCTGGAGCAGTCCGTTTATGACGCCATGCATCTCCGCGACCAGGGTATGGATGCCCGTGAGATCAAAGAAGTGCTGGAGCGTGAGAAGATGCTCTCCAGCATCTATATCACAGTTGATACATTGAAATATCTGAAAAAAGGCGGCAGGATCACCCCCGCGGCGGCAGCCATCGGTACAGTGCTCAACCTGAAGCCGGTGCTCCAGATCCAGGGTGAGAAGCTGGATGCCTACGCGAAAGTGCGCGGCTGGAAGGCGGCGAAGAAGACCATGCTGAATGCCATGGAAAAAGACCTGAATGAACGCTTTGCAGATGTGAAAGACCAGATGCTCCTGGGACTTGCCTATACCTGTACAAAAGAAGAGGCAAAAGAGTGGAAGCGAGAGATCCAGGAACGGTTCCCGGGATATGAAATGCTGGAAGCGCCGCTGTCCTTAAGTGTGGCGTGCCATATCGGGCCGGGCGCCATGGCGATCACCTGTATGAAGCGGGCGTAGACAGGGAGTATTTTTCTATTTTTTCAAATTCAGAATTATATCTAAGGATGGATCGGGGAACGATACGGTTCCCCGGTTCAATTGACAATTTTTCTCCGTATGTTTTTGAGTGACATATCGCTTGATTTCCCCAAAATGAATTTTAGTCCGTATAAAAATAATAAAAATACGGATCTATTTCAAGAAATCTAATACATAACCGTAAAAAATAACGTCTAAGTACGGATCAATATTCGAAATTTCAAATGGTAACCGTTTGATCAGCAGAAAAGTACGGACACAATACCTTAAAGAGCAAATCATAACCGTATGTGATAAATAAACATACGGATCTATAATCCGAAACTTAATTTTCAACCGTAAAGGCATCCGTATTCCGGATATATTCCAAAACAATTCAGTAAAATCCAGTCAAAATCAGAAAATGTACAAAGGAAGGAAGATGTAGATGGCAAATCTCAAGACAATGTTATTAAAGGAGCAGAACAGGCTCAGGCAGATCCTTGAAAAGACAGAAGACCGTCTCCAGGAAGCGCCGCAGGGGACACTGCGCCTGTCAAAATGCGGAAAGTCAGTACAATATTATCATTGTATGCCCGGCGGCAGAAAGAATGGTACTTATCTTCCCAGAACAGAGCGTGAACTTGCCCGCAGACTTGCTCAGAAAGCTTATGACGAGAAAATAAAGAAACTTGCTGGTAAACGCCTTGCCCAGATCATGCAGATCACAAAAGATTATTCGGTTGATGAGATTGAGAATGTCTATACGGGTGAAAAAAATGAAAGACGGACGTTGATCACTCCGGTTGAGAAAATATGGGATGAGAAATTGAATGACTGGATTGCCGAAGACTATAA
>DWVL01000046.1 GCA_019120275.1 Candidatus Mediterraneibacter excrementavium
ATTTCCGAGTATCTCTTCGAGCGCATTTTTGCTGCTTGTATGGCATCTTACCACACAGGCATTGCACCGCCCCGCTTCTTCCACAGCGCATTTTACCATCTTATGTGATACCGTATTGGTAAAAAGCACGATCAGATCAGGACTCCCTATCTGCTTTCCCAGTGACGATGACATCTGTGTAAATATTTTTGCCTTGCAGTTATACTGTCTGCATACTTTCTTATACTGACATACCATTCTGTCATGACCGCCTATGATAACAACACTCATTTTAAACCTCCTGTACAAACGATGATTGCGTGATCCGCATTTGTTAGTTATAACTAACTCGTATTGTTATCATATACGAAATGAGAACAAATATCAAGTATTTTTTGATTCAAGCCACTTTCGCACACGGCTTTTCCTGGTCAGAAACGGCACAGAAAAAAGAACTGCCTTGCATACATTGTCTGCAATCATGCAGTACCACACTGCACGGAGTCCGAATCCCCAGTATTCCACGCAGAGAAACGTAAACAGGATGCGCACGCCCCACATACCGATGATCTCTACCGCAAAGGCATATCTGGTCCTGCCCAGTCCGTAGAAAACACCTTCCAGCACGACCATCAATCCGAAAAACGGCTCAGACAGCGCAACGAGCCGAAGCATTTCCGCACCGAGTTCAACGACCGGCTGACTGGGCGTAAAAAGGCCCATCAGCAGGTGCGCCCCCAAAAACAGGACAATTCCGCTTACGCACATGATCGTTACTGTCAGCAGCACACTTAAGATTCCGATGGTCTTCAGCTTCTTCATGCTGCCTTCACCTCTCGCATTTCCGATCAGGGTAGAGGCGGCTGATCTCAGTCCATAGCCGGGCACATAAAAAATCGTCTCCGCGGTGACTGCAATGGAATGCGCTGCGAACACAGTCGTCCCCATCCCTGACACAAGACCGGCAAAGACAACATACCCAAAACAGCTGACCATGCTTGTTCCAAGCACCGGCGTCCCAATGGATGCGCACTCTTTTAAAAGGCCCGCATCCAGAGAAAACTCACGGAATTCCCAACGCAGCTGACTGTTCCGGCGGCAGGAAAGAAACATCAGGACGCCCGACAGCACATAGGAAAACGCTGATGCGACCGCCGCCCCGTCCACCCCCAGTTCCGCTTTGTAGATCAGAAGATAATTCAATATGATATTCAGTCCGTTGGCGGCCAGACTGATCAGCATGGGCGTCTTTGTGTTCTGTACCGCCCTGAGCGCAGCTCCGAGGATCGTGCTTATGTATCGGAACACAAGCGGCACGCTGATAATAAAGAAATAGCGGGACGCCTGCTCCTGTATGGCCGGTTCTGCCCCCATCCATACCGGGATGTACGGACAGAGTGCCACAGAAACGATTTCCAGCAGGATACCTGACGCCAGCGCAAGGAACAACGCCTGCTGGGACAGCTTCCGCACCTGCCGCTCATCTCCCGCTCCTGCGGCTTTGGAGATCAGAACAAGCACTGCCGTGCCGATGGCCCCCGCTATACTGTTGACCAGCCATGTCACATTTGTTGTGATGCTGACCGAAGCAGTCGCCTGTTCACCAAGCTGCCCGACCATCGCCGTATCCACATACTGCAGAAGCGTCGCCAGAACTTCTTCTGCGATCGTAGGAATGGATAAAAAAAGGAGCGTCCTCAAGAGACGCCTGTAAATCGTATCTGATCCTGCAATCATTTTCTGCATATCAGAGTTCACCTTCTTTTAATGCTTTTATGTTATGCCGAGCATAAAGCACCAGAGAGATCAGCATCATGACCACGCAGACCCCGATCAGGATCTTTGACACGGTACCCGGTATATTATACCAGAACACATGCAGGATCATCATGGCGTACAGAAGCCATGTATTGACCTTGCCGTGCCAGTCTGCACCAAATACCTTTCCCGTCTTCTGGATCACCAGGAATCCGGTCACACCCATGAAGAATTCCTTAAATACCATCAGACCGAGCGGAATGATCATCAGCGGGAAGCGGGTCAGCAGACAGAACAGCATCGCTGCCTGAGTCAGCTTATCCGCGATCGGATCGAGCACCTTGCCCAGATCGCTGGTCATATTAAAATGTCTGGCGACAAAACCATCTACCGTATCAGTAACACCGGAAACGATCAGGATGATCCCGGTCCAAAGGAAATTGTCTTCCACACAGTACAGCCACATAAACACCGGAATGAGGCAGAGTCTGAAAAAAGAAAGCAGATTCGGAATTGTCAGGATCTTATTCTGTGTTATGTTCTCATTGTCTTTATCAGTCATCATTCATCTCCTGCAGGAGCTTTCATCCTGCCAGCTATCATCATATCGTACGGGTAAAATAATAGCGGTTATGCGCCTGCTTGTCAATATCCACAACTAACTCTTTTCTTATCTTTAACCCGTCCGCCATCAGGATGTCTCCGCTCGCTTCTTCGATCCCCCGGATCCTTCCGGACGCCTGCCGGTATTCACCGCCTGCCTTTTTCCCATCCGGCACAAAATAAGTGATCACCAGTTCCGGCGGTTCTCCCGGCATATTCAAAAATTCCTGCAGTCTATAGTCCAGCAGTTCCCGCTCATCCTCCGAAAGATCCGGCGCCGCATCCGTCAGCCGCGCCGTCTCTTTTATCACTTCCCCGTATCCTGTCAGCGCGGCAAACGGAGCGAACTGCGCGGCCCGGTCTGCAGCCGGCATATGCGGCTTTTTCACAGACACGTGATGGGGCAGATTTATAATGTCATCATAATTGTTCATGCCTGATGTCCTCCAATCTGGCTGTTCCGCATTTTCGCCGTTGCACCGTCCTGCAGATTCATTCCGCGCAGCACAGCGTTTTTCCCGAACTTTTTTTTGATCTCCAGCACCGCTTCCTGCATCCTGTGCTCCCGTTCTTCTTCCGCTTTCCTCCGCTCCTGCTCCTCCTGAAGCGCCGAAGGATCCGTAAACAGCTCCAACTGTTCGAATCCGGCCGTTTCCTTCTCTTTCGCCTCACTTCGCGAGAGCACATGCTCTGCGGACATACTGACCCGTCGGATAAGAAGCCCCGGATCCACAACGCGGTCAAACAGATCCGCCACAGCCTGCACGATCTGTTTCCCCGAGGAGGTATACCGTCCGAGATTTGCCGTCCCATGGGCATGCTTCGGAACTTTCCGGCCGTAACGGTCTGTCCTGACCTCACCGTGATACGCTTTTCTCCGGGCACTGTCTTTCAGATTGTCGATGTCGTAGCCGACTGTCAGGACGATCTGGTCCGTGACCAGTCCCTTATCCACCAGATCCAGCACCAGCAGATCAGCCATCTCGCGTGTCACCAGCTTTGCTTTTTCAAACGGATAGGGACAATGGAGCACCTGCCCGGACCCCACGCTGCTGCTCTGCGGTTTATATGCCTTGATATCCGCCAGCGTACAGGGTTCCCATCCCCAGGCATGATCGATCAGCAGTTCCGCATTGACCCCGAACATCCTGTACAGAAGATCTTCATTGTAATAATCCATCGGCCCGCCCAGTGAACAGCGGGCGATATCTCCCATCGTATACAGTCCCCGCTCCTCCAGCTTCTTTGAATATCCCCTTCCGACTCTCCAGAAATCCGTAAGCGGCCGGTGGTCCCACAGAGAACTCCGGTAAGATCTTTCATCCAGTTCGGCAATACGCACTCCATTCTCATCCGCCGGGATATGCTTTGCTCCGATATCCATAGCGACCTTGCAGAGATACAGGTTGGTCCCGATTCCGGCCGTGGCTGTGATCCCGGTCAGATTCAGTACGTCCAGTATCATTGTCCGGGCCAGTTCCCGGGCAGTCATCCCGTAAGTGCGCAGATAGGATGTGACATCGATAAACACTTCGTCAATGGAATAGACGTGGATGTCCTCCGGGGCAATGTATTTCAGATAAACTTCGTAGATCCGGCCGCTGATCTCCATATAACGCGCCATCTGCGGCGGAGCGGTCACATAGGCAAGTTCCAGCGCAGGGTTGGCCCTCAGTTCCGGATCCTGGCAGGAAGAACCGCTGAACCGGCGTCCCGGAGCCTTCTGAAGCCGCAGCGCATTCACTTCCTTTACTTTCTGCACGACTTCAAACAGCCGTGCCCGGCCGGAGATCCCGTATGCTTTCAGGGATGGCGATACGGCCAGGCAGATGGTCTTCTCCGTGCGGCTTCTGTCCGCCACCACCAGATTGGTAGTCATCGGATCCAGACCTCGGTCCATACACTCCACCGAGGCATAAAATGATTTCAGATCGATCGCGATATAAATCCTATCCGGCATCTGTCCCGCTCCTTTCCAAGAGAATCCCACTTGTTCTTTTCCTGCTCTTATAAAAGATCTTCTGAAGAAAGAATAACACAATTCCTTAAATCGAACAAGTGTTCTTTTTATTTGTCCGGTATCTCTGCTCCCTTCTGATTTATCACCCGTCTATGTCATCCGTATCAGAAGCGGCAACGGCATAAAGATATTCCGGTTTATCCGCAAATCCCGGTGTGTCCGCCCTGACCACCCCCGGCGTCTCTTTTCCGTTTTCACGGTCCGCATCCGTCTGCTTTTCACGCAGCTGTTCCATGACATCCTCATTCTCTCCGGTTCCTTCCAGCGAAACGCTGGTACTCAGAAATATCTCTCCTGACGGGCCGATCAGTGAAATATCCTTTACCTGCATTAACCCCTTCAGGATCTCAAGTCTTTCTCTTTTGAGCACACGCGCGTCATTCGCCGCTATATATTCCGCAGATCTTGCCCGCCGCAGACATTCGCGCTTCTGGTATTCAAAATTCTCCCCATATTTTTCCATCGCATGCTCCAAATTCATCTCCACATTGAATACAAAAATGCCATATCAGGCGGAACTTTCGTCCTCTGATATGGCATTTCTTTTTTCATATTAATGGCTTATTGATCGCTTAATGGCATTTACTCCATCCGCAGCACTTGCAGATATTGCATCCTTCCTCAAATACAAGCGGTTCTCCGCACTCCGGGCAGTACATCTTGTCCGTATCCGCTTCCGTACTCACCGCCTTCGGTTTCGGCACCTTGTCTGTGCGGATCGTCCTCGCCTTTGTATTTCCCCGGCGTTCCGCCAGCTCCGACTGCATCTCGTTGTACATATCCAGCAGAGCGTTCCCGACTGCCATCGGGCAGCATGCGCCTTTGCTCGTATCCTTGCGTGATACGCGTCTTGCTGTGTAGGACGGACAGGAACCGCTGGAATTGAGCTGATCTACGATCGTCTCGATATCGATCCCGCCTCTGGCACTGATGGAGATCATACGGGAAAGTCCGACCATAAAGTTGTTGCAGCCTCCGGTAGATCCCTTGCTCAGGTAAGTCTCCAGAAGCGCTCCTGTATGCGGATCGAACAGAGCGATACAGTGGAGGCTTCCACAGCCTGTGGTCAGCTTTCTCTTCTTGCCCACTACATCGTCTGTCACCAGAAGAATCTCCCCTCGCTTCAGTCCTTCCCCTGCCAGTACTTTATCCTTATCTTTTTCCTTCTTCTCACTGGTATTAAGGATGCCGATCCTCTTACAGCCATCCCGGAAAATTGTGATCCCTTTCAGTCCCTTCTCGTACGCATACATGTACAGGCTTTCTGTTTCCTCAACCGTGAAGCGGTTCGGCACGTTCACGGTGGAACTGATGGAAGCATCGATATGTGTCTGCCATACAGACTGCATATCGATCCGATGACGGTATCCCAGGGTCATTGCCGTCACGAAATAGTCCGGGAGTTCGGAATCACTCTTCAGACCGTGCTGTTTCATATATGTCTCCACGATCTTTGTGTATACTTTATAGTAAACGTCCGTGCCATGCAGAGACTCGGTCTTTCTCTCATAGTAATTGGCATAGACCGGCTCGATCCCGCCCGATATTCCCAGCATCGTGGAGAGTGTTCCTGTCGGCGCGATCGTCAGAAGCTGTGAATTGCGCAGACCGTACTTGCGAACCAGTTCTCTTGTCTTCTCTGACGTATTGGCCTCGAAATAAGGGGTACTCATGATCTCATCAATATTGCATTTCTCGAAGGGTCCCTTTTCTTTCGCAAGCTCTGCAGACGCAGCGATTGCAGAATCCGCCATGGCAAATCCGATATTATCGCACATCGAAATAGCGTCCTCTTCTCCGTAAGTCAGTCCCAGCTTGATCAGACAGTCTGCAAGTCCCATGATGCCCAGGCCGATCTGACGCCACTGCCCCACGCTCTTCTGCTGTTCTTTCAGCGGATGGAGAGGCAGGCCTTCCTCCAGCACCTCATTGAGCGCGCCTACCGATACTTCCACGCAGTGCCGGAGTCCCTCAAAATCAAAATGTGCATGGTCTGTGAATGGATCCTGGACAAATTCAGCCAGATTAATGCTGCCCAGGAGGCAGCTTCCTCCTGCGGGAAGCGGCTCTTCTGCGCATGGATTGACTCCGGCGTAGGAGAACTCCTTCGTATTGCTCAGCAGGTTCCAGCTGTCGATCCGGTCCCAGAACAGAGCACCCGGCTCCGCGTAATCCCAGTTCGTCTCCGCAATGCGGTGGAAGAGATCTCTGGCATTGACGGTCTTTTCGATCACTTCGCCTGTTGCCTTCCTTGTATAGTGCAGGGTATAATCTGCATTATTCTTTACCGCCTCCATGAAATCCTCATGAATGCGCACAGATATATTCGCTTTCGTCACTTTCTCCAGGTCTGTCTTCAGATCGATGAACTCCTCCACATCCGGATGAGAACAGTCGATCGAGATCATCAGTGCTCCCCTGCGTCCGTTCTGTCCGATCAGAGCTGTCACAAGCGAATAAAGCTCCATGAATGAAACCGATCCGCTGGTCTCTTTTGCGGCATTATTGATCTTCGCCCCTCTGGGACTCAGCTTTGAAATGTCAACGCCGCAGCCGCCGCCGTAACTGTACGTACGCGCCAGTTTCTTTGCACAGTCAAAAATACTCTCGATATTATCCTCCGGGGGATCGATCACATAGCAGTTGGAATATGTGACCTTCCTTCCCTGCTCATTCAGTCCTCTGTTGGAGAGTATCCGCCCTCCGAACAGGAACTTCTTCTGACGGATGTATTCTGCGATCGCTTTATTTCCTCCGCTGATGCGGTTCAGCCACTGCTCGAAATCCTCTCCGCCATTACAATACTTCTTGGTCCAGATATCTGTACCAAGCTGATTTTCCTCACCAAGCCATTCTTCTACCGTCATTTCCCTGTACCTCTTTCCAAATCATACTTTTCTGTTCCCGGATAAATGCAGATCCATGCTCACTCATTCTTCCTGCTGTCCGTTAAGGAACGTGGCATAGTAAATGTTATCATTACAGAAAATAAATATCAAGGCTTGACAAGCAGAAAATATTCGTTCTTACCACAAAATATAGTATTTTACCAAAATCCACAACACATGAAGTTGATTTCCTGTTTATTCCGGACTTTATCTTTCCAAACTTGATACGCACCGGATAATCCTTTATAATAAACACAACGATTTTATTATGAGGAGGAGCACTTATGAAGAACAAGATCCGTAAAATACTGTTAACCACGTCTGTTGTACTGGCCGCATTCACGTTTACTGCCTGCGGCGGGTCGGATGACAATGCAGAAGCCGGCGATGCCGCACAGACTGCCGATGACTCCGCTGAAAATGCGGAGGACAGTTCCACCGGCGAGACTGATAATGAATTAATGGAAAAATACGCGTCTGTACAGGAACTCCTTGACGACCCTTCCGTACGTGAATCCCTGGAAGCCGAGATCTCAAACGCGGGGATGGAGGAGTCCGGAATGTCCATGGAAGTCCTGGCTGAAGACAATAAGCTGGTCTACTGCGTCATTGTAGAAGATTCCTCTCTTGCTGACGCACTGGCTTCGAATCTGGATATCCTTGAAGAAGGGTTTGACGATTCCGCATCCGATATGGGAACTGTGGCAGCTTCACTTTCCGACGCTGTTGATATAGAAAACCCGGTCGTGATCTTCCGCTATGTCAGAAGCGACGGAACAGAAATCGCCTCACGGGAATACACGGCCGCTGACGCAACAGCTGCTGATGATACTGCTGCAGACGAGGCTGCTGCAGCCGATGCCGCAGCCGCCGATGCTGCTGCCGACAGTACCGCTGAATAATATGTTTAAAAAACCATCCGGACGGGATATGAGGTCCCGTCCGGATGGTTTTTTCATCAGCGGATATCCGTCACCTGATATCCGATCTTTTCTACTGCATTTTTCAGTTCTTCGTCGTCGACTTCTCTGTCATAGAAAACCCTTGCGCGGCTTTTTGACAGGTCAACCTCCGCGCGCACGCCGTCGATCTGATTCAGGATCATGGCCACGTCTGAAGCACAGTGCGCGCAGTGCATGCCGCCTATGCTCATGGTCTTCCGGCCGATCACCCGGCCGGCAAGCTTCTTCTTCGGAAGTTTCCCGCTGCCGGGGCAGCTTCCGCCCGCCGGACAGCCGATACACTTCACACCGCTTTTCTTTGCTTTTATGATATAAGCGACTGCGCCTCCGATCATTGCGATCAATATTACAGCCACAATAAAATCCGCCATCATCCTGCTCCTGTCTTTTTCTGTTTATTGTACCACACTTTTTCCGTGAAGGCTGTACTCTGCGGCAAATTCCCGGTCAGATTTGCGGATCCGCCACAGGATGATCACTGCAAATGCGAGTACGGCGATCAGTCCCGGAACAAACGCGGTTCCCAGCGAACCGGTCGTAACAAGGGTTCCGACCTGGTATACCAGGAAGGCAACCGTATATCCGGTGGCCAGCTGCAGGCAGATGCCGCCCAGCAGCCATTTTCCGCTCTTCATCTCCGAGTTCATGGCGCCCAGGGCCGCGAAGCAGGGCGGGGTGTAGAGATTGAACATCAGGTATGCGAGAGCCGCCGCTTTTGTCAGTCCCATGACTGTTGCCACTTCACTGCCGCTACCCACAAGCGCCAGTTCATCCGTATCGATCAGATTTGTCACTCCGTATACAACCGCAAGTGTGCCGACCACATTCTCTTTTGCGATAAATCCTGTGATCGCTGCCGCAGCAAGCTGCCATACGCCGAAGCCCAGCGGGATGAACAGGATCGCAAACGGATGAGCGATACTTGCAAGAATGGATGTGCTCTCTGCGCCTTCCTCCACCAGCTGGAACTGCCAGTTGAAGGTCTGCATGATCTGGACCACCGTATTGCACACAAGAATGATCGTTCCGGCCTTGATGATATACGCCTTGCCGCGCTCCAGCATGGAGACGCATGCACGCTTCAGGCTCGGGATCTTATATTCCGGAAGCTCGATAATAAAGAAGGATTTACGGTATTTCTGTCCCGTGATCCGCTTTACAAGCAGCGCGCCCAGAAGGACGAGCACGATGCCCACCAGATACATGGTCGCTGATACCCACCACGCATCCGCGAAGAACGCGCCTGCGAAGAGAGCGATCACCGGAATCTTCGCGCCACAGGGCATAAACGGGGTCAGCATGGCCGTTGTCCGGCGCTCCCGCTCATTCCGGATCGTACGGGACGCCATAACGCCCGGGATGGCACAGCCGGTGCCGATGACCATGGGGATCACGGATTTACCGGAAAGGCCCACACGCTTGAAGATCGGATCCAGCACGACCGTTGCCCTTGCCATATATCCGCAGTCTTCCAGAAGGGCGATCAGGAAGTACATAACCATAACAAGCGGAAGGAAGCCGACTACCGCGCCGACGCCGCCGATGATACCGTCCACAAGAAGCGCATAAAGGAGCGGGTTGGCATTTTCCATCAGGCCGCCCACCCAGCCCTGGAAGGTCTCGATCCAGCCCACAAGCCAGTCGGCGATCCATGTCCCCAGCGTCGTCTGGGATATGTAGAATACCAGGAAGATCACAACCACAAAGATCGGGATGCCGATGACCTTGTGGGTGATGATCTCATCCACTTTATCCTGGAAGTTTTTATCCTTCGTAAATACTTTCCGCTTCTCTACCTGCTTTACAATGCCGTTGACGAACTCAAACCGCTTCCGGTCGGCCGCCTCCACCGCCTTCTTATCCGTCAGGTCAATGTCCGCCTGTACATACGGCGCCGTCTGTCCCGCGCCCTTCAGAGATGCTGCGGCTCTGACCGCCTCTTTCAGCCCGGTGTGCCCCGCCGATGTGGACACCGTCTTGACAACCGGGCAGCCCAGTTTCTCAGAGAGACGCTTTTCGTCGATCTCGGTCTGCTTCTTATCTGTCACATCGCTCTTGTTGAGCGCCACGACCACCGGGACGCCGAGCTCCAGGAGCTGCGTGGTGAAGAAAAGGCTCCGGCTTAAGTTCGTGGCATCCACGATATTGATGATCGCATCCGGATGTTCATTCCTGACATAACTGCTTGTAATACTCTCCTCAGAAGTAAAAGGCGACATCGAATAGGCGCCGGGCAGGTCCACTGCCACCAGTTCCTCCACGCCGTCATAATACGACTTTTTGATCAGGCTTTCCTTGCGTTCCACCGTAACGCCGGCCCAGTTCCCGACCTTTTCATTTCTGCCTGTCAGGGCATTGTACATGGTCGTTTTTCCACTGTTCGGATTCCCTGCAAAAGCAATTCTCATTTTACAAATCTCCTCCTTCATTCCGATTAGTTTTAACTAACCTTGTTTCAAAAAAACAGTGATCTGCATCACTATTTTTTTATTTTATATTGAAATAGCTCTCGCTAAATCAGTATCGATATTGTACCGGCCGTCTTTGATGGAAACAGTGCAGCCGCCCCGCACCCTGGAGACAACCGTGATCGGCTCCCCGCTGTAACAGCCCAGTGAAAACAGGAACGCTTCCAGCTCTTCATCGTCTGTCGCAATCCCTTTCACTATATACTCTTTGCCCTCTGCCGCATCAAGTAACGTCATATCAACCAACCTTTCATTTCAGATAAATCCTGTATGTCGGATTTGTTCTTTCTAACATTGGATAGTGTACACTAACTTATATGCGCTGTCAATAATTTTTGAGAACATTTTTCAAAAAATTCCAGATTTGCCCATACACTGCGATTATGGTATACTTAACGGGAATACCTGCATATGAAAAGAGAGGTGACCCCTGTGCACGGAAATGAATCATCTGAAAATTATCTGGAAACGATCCTTGTCCTTGGCAGACGGCTCCCTGTCGTCCGTTCGGTGGATGTTGCGACAGAACTGAATTTTAAGAAGCCAAGCGTCAGCGTAGCCATGAAAAAGCTCCGCGAAAGCGGACATATCACGGTATCCCATGAGGGATATATCTCACTGACCGAATCCGGAAGAGAAATCGCTGAATGCATCTATGAGCGCCATACGCTCCTGTCCACCTGGTTGGAACGTCTCGGCGTGGATCCTGAGACCGCAGCCGAAGACGCCTGCCGGATCGAGCATGTGATCAGTCCGGAAAGCTTTGAAGCGATCAAAAAGCATGTAACCCCCGAAAAGTAAGGAGCATCCATTTTAAACGGATGCTCCTTATCCTTTCTAAAATTCAATCTGTGCAAGCACACTCTTCAGCTCCTCAGCCGATTTTCTCAGATTTTCCTTCTCCTCTTCACTCAGGCTGATCTCCAGGATCTGTTCCGCTCCCTTATTTCCGATCACGGTCGGTATGCTCAGGCACAGCCCGTCCAGTCCGTACTCCCCGTTCAGTGATACAGAGATCGGCGCAACCGTATGGCTGTCACGCACGATCGCCTCCGCGATCCTTGCCGCCGCCATCCCGATGCCGTAGTAGGTCGCCCCTTTACGTTCAATGATCTCGTAAGCGCTGTCACGCACCGCGTGGTAGATCTCGTCTTTTTCCCGTTCCAGGTTGCTGAATCCTCTTATACGTGCAAATTCATCCAGCGGGATCCCGTACACATTCGCACAGCTCCATACCGCAAGTTCACTGTCTCCATGCTCCCCAGCGATAAATGCATGGACATTCCGGCTGTCCACATCCAGCTTCTGGCTGATGAGATACTTGAATCTCGCCGTATCAAGGACCGTACCGGAACCGATCACCCGCTCCTTCGGGAATCCGGACTCACGGAGTGCTACTTCTGTGAGGATGTCCACCGGATTCGATACGATCATCAGAATGCCTTCACATTTCACCCGTTTGATCTCCGCGATGATCCCTTTCATGATCCGGGAATTCTTCTGCACCAGATCAAGCCGTGTCTCGCCCGGCTTCTGGTTCGCCCCTGCTGTGATGATCACTACGGAAGCGTCCGCGATATCCTCGTATGTTCCCGCATGGATATCCATGGAATGGGCGAACGGGATGCCGTGGCTGATATCCATCGCTTCCCCTTCTCCTTTCGCCTGGACTGCATCGATCAGTATGAGCTCTGAAAAAGTTCCCTGCTGCATCAGAGTATAGGCGATGGTCGATCCGACAAATCCGCATCCGATCACTGCTGCTTTCTGTATATTCACCATAATTGTAACCTCCTTGATCTTCGTTGTTTATTCCCTAGTATTTTACTAGGATTTCTTTACAAGCCTTATTATAATATAGTTTCCAAAAAAATCAAGAGGTTATACGGAAATTTTTTCAAAAAAATGACCGGGAAATCATTTTCTGATTTCCCGGCCGGACCATTCCGGATTTCACTCCTGCAGCGACCGCTTCCTTGATATGGTCACTTTTTCATCGTAGCATGCAAATATGTCATCGATCTTCTCTTTATCCGGCTTCGGTGTGATGAAGCTCACCACCGGAACAACGACAAGACCTGCCGCCATAGCCACTGCCCCGGCGTTGATCGGGGACTCGATGAATCCGATGAACATGTTCGCCACCGTGATGCCGACGCCGCTGATAAAGCCGGCCCAGACGCCTGCCCGGGTCACGCCCTTCCAGTACAGGCCGTACATAAAGGGCGCCAGGAAGGCACCTGCCAGCGCGCCCCAGGAGATTCCCATAAGCTGCGCGATAAAGGTAGGCGGATCCAGCGCGATCACGACCGAAACGACCAGGAAGAATACAACCAGGATCTGCATGGTGATGATCTGCTTTTTCTCGCTCATATTTTTGATCACATTGTCCTTCAGAAGATCCAGCGTCATCGTGGAACTGGAAGTCAGCACCAGCGAAGACAGGGTGGACATGGACGCGGACAGTACGAGCACCACAACGATGCCGATCAGGATATCCGGCAGTCCGGAAAGCATGTGGGGTACAATGCTGTCAAATACGACCGCCCCCGATGCATCGTAGATCGCCGGGCCATCGAACAGCCTGCCGAATCCGCCCAGAAAGTAACAGCCGCCGGATACAACGATGGCAAATACGGTGGAGATCACGGTTCCGGTATTGATGGACTTCTCGTCTTTGATGGCGTAGAATTTGCCGATCATCTGCGGCAGTCCCCAGGTTCCGAGGGAAGTCAGAATAACCACGCCGAGGAGGTTCAGCGGATCGGGTCCGAAGAAGGATGTAAACGCGCCCGGCTGCCCTGCAGTCAGCGGAACGTCGCTGGGGATCTGAGACATTTCGGATATGGCGTTCATGAAACCGCCCTGTCCACTCAGCACGGCGGCGATCACCGCCACGATCCCGATGAGCATGATGATGCCTTGGATGAAGTCATTGATGGCCGTCGCCATGTATCCACCCAGGATGACGTATACAGCCGTAAAGAGCGCCATGGCGATCACGCACCAGGTGTAAGGGATGTTAAATGCCATCTCAAACAGTCTGGACAGTCCGTTATACACGGAAGCTGTATACGGGATCAGGAATACGAAGACGATCATGGACGCCGCCACTTTAAGCGCCTTTGATCCGTACCGCTCGCCGAAGAAATCCGGCATTGTCCTGGACTGGAGATGCTGGGTCATGATCTTCGTCCTCCTGCCAAGTACGACCCAGGCCAGAAGACTTCCGATCACGGCGTTCCCGATGCCGATCCAGGTGCTGGCGATGCCGTATTTCCATCCGAACTGACCGGCATATCCGACAAATACAACTGCAGAAAAATAGGAAGTTCCATATGCAAATGCAGTGAGCCAGGGTCCTGCCGAGCGGCCGCCCAGGACGAATCCGTCCACACTGGAGGTATGCCGGCGCGCATAGACCCCGACGCCCGCCATTACCGCAAAAAATATGATCAGCATTGCAATTTTGATTCCCATTGTTTTTTCCGCCTTTCCTGTTCTGTTTCTCTCATTTCACACTCGCTTTATTGCGTTACGCTTTAAACCGTTACGCTTTAAAGCATTAAAGTTTCTTGTCATAGAATAACACGGGCATTACGCCCGTGTCAACTGTTTTTTATGCTTCTTTACTCATGCTCTCTACCCGGCTCTGGATCGTCTTGTTAAAATTCTCGATCTGCCGGCTGTAAGGCTCATCCATAAACTTTGAGTTCAGCATGAAGTCCGCTGTTGCCAGGTTGTTGGCGATCGGAATATCATACACAACCGCGATCCTTAAAAGCGCCTTGACATCCGGATCATGAGGCTGCGCTTCCAGCGGATCCCAGAGAAAGATCATGAAGTCGATCTGCCCTTCCACAATCTTGGCGCCGATCTGCTGGTCGCCGCCCAGAGGACCGCTGCAGTACCCTTTTACCGGAAGTCCGGTACGCTCCGCGATGAGCCGTGAAGTCGTTCCCGTTCCGCAGAGGAAATGCCCCTTTAAGATTTCCTTATTCTTGTCGCACCAGTCAACCAGCTCTTTTTTCTTGCCGTCGTGCGCCACCAGTGCGATGTGTTTTGTCTTGCCGATCTCCATTGTCACGTAATTGTCATTGACCATATCATTTCCTCCTGCCAGTCTCTGAATCTGTATGCCCGGCTACAGCTGTTCCATCATTTCAAACCGGAACGAAGCTGCCACACCGGTTACCACTGTAACTATCATACTATAGACCAGCACGATTGGGAAGATTAAATCCATATTTATAAATACTGCCGCAAGCGCCGCCACACCTGCCCCTGTGCCAAGGAGCATCATCTGGATGCACATGCGGATGACGTTCTGCCCTGTCTTTCCGAACGTCTCCCCCACCAGATACTGGGTGATCACCATCGTGTACAGCCGGTTGGCCTGGATGACCACATAGATCAGGATGCAGAATATGATCTTCCAGACCGGCACCCGCCAGTAAAGGCCGATCGGCAGGCAGATAACCGCCCCGTTGATAACCGCTTTAATATGCTCCGTCAGCGTGGCGTACCACATCTTCCGGAGGGGCGTGTCCGGGATCATAAATATGTAAGGATTCTTAAGCTCTGTCTCCCATTTCCCCAGATACCCGCTCATACAGAAAGACACATAAGCCACCACGCCCAGCAGGACGATGGGCGCTTCCGAAGAACCGACCGCGTCTTTCCCGAAACCGAAGGAGAAGCAGACGGCAATGAACAGGGAAACCAGCGTAAGCTTGTCAAGGAAGAAAAACTTCTCCTTCCGGTATTCCAGCATCTGCCTGTGGAAGACTGCCTTTGCCCCTTTCCCCGTGATCCTTTCACGGACGCGGCGGAAGCTGCGCTTCTTCTCATTCATACCCCAGACCATTTCCCCGGATTTCTGACGTTTCTTCAATTCTGCATAATCGTCGGCAAATTTCGCCGCCTCCTCATAGTAGCCGCCGTCGCATTTCATGCGGACCGCCGCGGCAACGGAAACGCACACCACTGCAAGATAAAGGACCGTACAGGTCACATTCAGGACAGTCGGGCCAAGCAGGATCAGCCGGTAAGCCGCGATCTGCCAGCCCATGACCGGGATCATCTGAAGCGCCGGCAGATCCACCAGCGCCCAGGCGCTCTCAATGGAAAGACCGTTTACCCGGAAGTAAAGCACCACCGCCAGCGCGAACGCCGCCATAAAGATCCTGATCGCCCAGCGGATCCCTTTCATCAGTTTCTCCGGCAGCCGGTCATTGGTGTACAGAAACAGCATGACCGCAATCTCAAAAGCCAGCTCGATAATCAGTCCGAACAAAACCACCAGGACTGCTTTCACCGGATGGATCCCGAATACGGTAAACGCCCCGATCCCGATCACGAGCCAGATGCACACAGACATCACGTAGTTCATCCAGGCGCCCTCAAGCAATACCAGCTTCGGACTGACCGGCGACGGGAATACAAAATGCGCATGGGCAGGCCGGAAGAGAATCCCCTTCCTGGAAGAATAGGCCATAAAATTGCCCAGGAATCCGTATATGCTCCAGACGATCAAAACCGCCAGCAACCCCTTTGGCGAATCAATGTGGATTGTCAGCGCCAGGGTGCCCAGCATGGCCACCACGAAGATCCCGTATGCGATCCCGAAGATCAGAAGGATCAGAGTCAGCGGCTTCCTGCACGCCTGTTTGAGATTATTTATAAGGCTCCTTTTCGTCAGATAGATCAGCGCTTTCATTCTTTCTCACCGCCTGTCACCGCGAAGAACAGTTCATCCAGATCCCGTCCTTCCGCGTCCGCTTTTGTATAAGACGCTTTAATATGTCCCTTTTCCATAACAAACATAACGTCCCAGAGGTCTTCCACCATCTCCAGCATATGGGTGCTGATGAGCACGGTGACACCCCGGCTCCTGAGCTCAAGCACCACTTCCTTCAGCATCCGGATGGCCGCCGGATCCAGTCCGACCATGGGTTCGTCCAGCAGGATCACTTTCGGCTTTACTGCCAGGGCGCAGCAGATGCTCACCTTCTGCATCATCCCTTTGGACAGTTCATTGCCCAGCTTGTCCTGCTTGTCTTCCATCTCAAAATCCCGGAGGATCTCCGTCACTTCCTCATCGGTAATATCGCTGCCGTACGCCATCCGCACATACTCGATATGTTCCCGGACCGTCAGGGCGTCAAACATATTCGGGATCTCCGGCACATAGGCAAAGACCTTCTTCGCCTCCAGCGACCGGGCCGGCATCCCCTGGATTCGGATCATTCCCTTATAGCGGAGAAGCCCGGCAATACTCTTGATGATAGTGGATTTTCCAGCGCCGTTTGGCCCAAGCAGAATCCCCACCTGTCCGTCCGGGACCGTAAATGTCACATGGTCCACGGCTTTATTTTTCCCGTAATTCTTACTCAGATCCTGTATTTCCAGCATATATCCTCCTGTCTGCGGGAGATTTTACCGGTAAAAAAATCCCGCATCTTTGTATTATTGGTTTAATACAAAGATACAGGATATCCATCTGTTTGTCAATTCGTTTTCTGTTTAATTTTTTGTTAAGATTCCATCTTCTCCACAACTTCGCCCTGCTTTTTATAAATGCTGTTTCCCGGCACAAAACCACGCACCGAGGAGAGCGGATAAATATTGCTGTGCCTTCCGACCACCGTGCCCGGGTTCAGGACGCTTCCGCATCCCACCTCAACTTCGTCGCCGAGCATGGCGCCGAATTTCTTCATTCCGGTTTCAATATTTCCGTCCGGCGTCTTTACGACAACCAGCTTCTTGTCGGATTTTACATTGGATGTGATGGAGCCGGCGCCCATGTGGGACTTATACCCCAGGATCGAGTCGCCGACGTAATTATAATGGGGAACCTGCACCTTATTGAACAGGATCACGTTTTTAAGCTCAGTGGAGTTTCCTACGACTGCGCCCTCGCCCACGATCGCATTGCCGCGGATAAATGCGCAGTGACGCACTTCCGCTTCTTTGCCGATGATCGCCGGTCCGTTGATAAATGCAGTCGGTGCAACTTTGGCGGACTTTGCGACCCAGACATTCTCCCCGCGCTTCTCGTATTCTTCTTCACTGAGCGTATTCCCCAGTTCGACGATGAACGCGCTGATCTTCGGCAGGACTTCCCACGGGTAGGTCGCGCCCTCAAAAATGTCCTTTGCGATCGTCTCATCAAGTGTATAAAGTTCCTTCACTGTAAGTGCCGTTAATGTCTCCATTTCTTATTCTTCCTTTCCGCCGGTCTTCTTCCGGCCTCTTTTATAAAAACCCGCCGCCTTATCGTAGCAGGCCCGTAACTGATACTGATTGTTGAGTCCTTTGACCCCTACCGTTCTCCGGGTGATGAAGTCGTCGAGTTTCTTCATATATTCGTCTGATGTAATGGCCCCTTCCGCCACATAGGTCAGTCCCTTTTCCCAGCTGGCCGTCAGTTCCGGATTCAGCAGGGAGCGGATGGAATTGTCCACCACGTCGTACACCATCTCCCCCTGCAGCGTCGGGGTGATGATCTGGGTTTTCTTATTGAGCGCCAGATATTTGATGTGGATCAGTTTTTTAAGTATCTCCGCCCTTGTAGCGCTGGTGCCGATGCCGCTGCCTTTTATCTGTGCCCGCAGTTCCTCATCTTCTATAAGCTGACCGGCATTTTCCATAGCCAGGATGATGGAACCGGAATTATAGCGCTTCGGCGGGGATGTCTCCCCTTCTTTGATATCCAGTGAACGCACCGGGAGGACGTCACCTTTTTTCAGTGTCTTTATCGCCTCGAAAAGCGCCTGATCCGATGGCTGGTCCGGATTGTCCTGATCCCGCGCTCCCGCATCTTCATTGTCAGGACCGTTCTGCCCCTGGCTCTTCGGAACGCCGGCCACTTTCAGGTAGCCTTCCTCCGCCAGCACTTTAAAGTTTGAGAAAAAGCTCTCGTCCCGCATCTTTGAGACGATGGATACTTTCTGATACACCGCCGGCGGATAAAAGATGCTTAAAAACCGTCTGACGATCAGGTCATATACACGGTGGGCGGTCGCGGATACCGAGTTGAGCGCCGCAAGCCCCTGCCCCGTCGGGATAATCGCATAGTGGTCCGTGATCTGCTTATCATTGACATAGCGGGTCTTTGCCAGGTTCTTATGGCTTCCGAACTGAAGGATGTCCTGGAGATACGGCCCGGCCATGGGGTATTTTGACAGGCCGTTCAGGTTCCGGCTGATCTCCTTTGCCACTGCCGTGGACAGGACTCTGGCGTCGGTCCTCGGATAGGTCACAAGCTTCTTCTCATACAGTTCCTGGACGATCCGCAGCGTCTCATCCGGGCTGATCTTGAACCGGCGGGAGCAGTCATTCTGGAGCTCCGCCAGGTTGTAAAGGAGGGGCGGGTTCTTCTTTTCTTTCTTCTTTTCCACCGACTCGATCCGGCAGGAAAGAGGCTGCTCCTCCGACAGATATGTGATCAGCGCCCGGGCGTCCTTCTCTTCCTTAAATCCGTTTTCTTTGTACAGCTCCGGCACAAGGAGAAGTTCGCCGGAGTCTTTCACCTCTGCGTAACGGGAGCCTGCCGCCGCCCGCCACTCTCCTTCAAACGTATGTCCGGACGCATCGACCGTACTTATAACCCGGTAAAAGGGCGTCTTCACGAATTCCCGGATCTCCCGTTCCCTGCGGACTACCATGCCGAGCACGCAGGTCATGACGCGCCCCACGGATATGACGGCGTATTTCGTTTTCAGATAGGATGAAATACTGTTCCCGTACTTCAGCGTCAGAAGACGGGAGAAATTGATCCCCATCAGGTAGTCTTCTTTGGCTCTTAAGTAAGCGGATGCGCTCAGGTTGTCGTATTCCGACAGGTCCTTCGCCTCCCGGATCCCCCGCAGGATCTCTTCCTCCGTCTGGGAATCGATCCATACGCGCCGACGCTTCTTGCCGGTCACATGGGCTTCCTGTTCAACAAGACGGTAGATGTACTCTCCCTCCCGTCCGGAGTCGGTGCACACGTAGATCGTATCCACATCCTCCCGGTTCAGGATCCCGCTGACCGTCTTAAACTGCTTTTCCACGGCAGGGATCACTTCGTATTTGAAGTCATCCGGGATAAACGGAAGCGTCTGCAGATTCCATTTCTTCAGCGCCGGATCATAGGCTTCCGGATAGCTCATGGTCACCAGATGGCCCACGCACCAGGTGACGATCGCCTCGTCTGATTCCAGATAGCCGTCGCCCCGTCTTGTCTTCAGTTTCAATGCTTTTGCGAATTCCTGCGCCACGCTGGGCTTCTCCGCAATATATACTGATTTTGCCATAGATGTCTGTCTGTTCTCTTGTCCTTCCTATTCTGTCAGAAAACGGTACGCTGTACGGGAATCATATTTTTCCCCTTTTCTGCATATCGGTCCCGGGAAATTGTCATGATGGACGGCATCCGGGAAATACTGTGTCTCCAGGCACACACCGCTTCTCTTTGCGTAGCGGGCCCCTCCTTTTCCCGGCTCATCATCAAGGAAATTTCCCGTGTACATCTGCACGCCCGGAAGATCTGTATATACCTCCATCCGGATCCCGTTCTTCTCTGACGTCACTTCTGCTACTTTAGCAAATCTGCCATTATTTTTCAATACCCAGTTATGGTCGTAGCCGCCGCCGAATCGCAGCGGTTCGTAGTCTGCATCGATCTCTGCGCCAAGTGTTCTTGCTGTCCGGAAATCCATGGGCGTACCGTCCACGCTTCGGATCTCTCCGGTAGGGATAGATTCCGCATCTGCCGGTGTGAAACAGTCTGCATTCAGCCACACTCTGTGTTCCAGGACAGAGCCGCTGTCATGCCCGTTCAGATTGAAATAACTGTGATTCGTCATGTTGATGATCGTGTCCTGATCCGGCACAGCCTCATAATGGATGCTCAGTGCATTTTCGTTATCCAGCTGATAGGTCACACGCATATCCAGAGCGCCCGGATACCCCTGGTCTCCGTCCGGACTGTGGAGCACGAATGTGATCCGGTCTGCAGCTTGTGCCTCTGTCCTCCAGATCCGCTTCTGATAATAATCATTTCCACTGTGCAGATTATTGCCGTTGTCGTTCTTATCCAGCGTGTAGGCGACGCCGTTGATCTCAAACGCAGCTCCGCCGGTCCTGTTCGCATTTCTTCCGACTGTAGCGCCGAGTACTACACCGCCATTTTCATAACCGGATGCATCGTCATATCCGAGCACCACATCCGTCAATCTGCCATCCTTATCCGGCACCAGAAGACGGACGAGTGATGCGCCAAAATCTGTTACATACGCCTGCATCCCTCTGTGGTTTTCCAGCCTGTACAGATGCGTTTCCCCACCGTCTTTTGTCCTGCCAAATGAAGTTACTGTCTGTGTTTCCATTTTCTGTCTCCTCCTGATATATTGAACTGTTATTGAGATTTTCTGCCGAACAGACGCCGAAGACGTCCGAACAGAGTGTCCTTATCCTTCTTATATACTGCCGCGGCCGGACGGCGTGCATTCAGAGCCTCTTTCATAAACGTTTCCTGCGCATTGACCGGCTCTGTTCCTCCGGTCTTTTTTCTGTATGTACCGTCACTGAGCATTTTTCTGGCCTTTACATTATCCGCAAGCATCACGTCCAGATCATGGATCAGCTTCTTCCGGATATGCGGATCAAGGATCGGACACGCCACCTCCACGCGTTTCTCTGTATTCCTGGTCATCATATCCGCAGATCCGATATAGACTCTGGCGTCATTTCCTTCACCGAAAACAAAAACTCTCGGATGTTCCAGATAACGTCCGACAATACTCGTCACACTTAAGTTCTCAGTCCTGCCCGGTATGCCCGGAAGGATACAGCAGATGCCGCGCACGATCAGATCGATCTTCACTCCGGCATTAGATGCTTCCGAAACTTTCCGGATGAAGTCCATATCCGTCACGGAATTCATCTTCATCAGGATCCGTCCCTGTTCTCCTTTCCGGATTTCCTCATCCATGAGCAGGAGCACTTTCTGCTTCAGGCTGGTCGGAGATACGATCAGATGATCATAGACACCGTCCAGATTGCCGATGGACATATTTTTGAAAAATACTGCGGCATCCTCGCCGATCTCCTGGTCTGCAGTGATCAGTGAATAATCCGTGTACATTTTCGCCGTCTTTTCATTGTAATTTCCGGTGCCCACCTGTGTGATGTAACGGATCTCATTCTTATTCCGGTAAGTGATCAGGCAGAGTTTGGAATGGACTTTATAATTCTCAAATCCATAAAGAACCCGGCAGCCAGCCTCTTCCATCCTTTCAGACCAGTCGATATTATTCTGCTCGTCGAACCTGGCCCTCAGTTCAATCAGCGCCGTCACTTCCTTGCCGTTCTCCGCGGCGGCGCACAGATATTCCACCAGCCTGGCCTTCTTTGCCAGACGGTAAATCGTAATCTTGATCGTCATCACATCCGGATCCGAAGCCGCTTCACGGATCAGCTGCAGGAAAGGATCCATACTCTCATACGGATAAGAAAGAAGCACATCCTTATGCTTCACCTGCTCCATCACGCTGCCCTCCGCCAGGGATGAGGATGGCTGCGGACTGAACGGTTCATCGATCAGCGCTCGCTTCATAGACTCCGGAAGTTTATCCGTGATCGCAAAGATAAATCCCAGTTTCATGGGCATCTTTGTGCGGAAAATGCATGCCGGCGTAATCTTAAACCGGTCACAGAAATACTTCTCCATGTCCTTGCCAAGCGGGGAGGCTGTCTCCAGCCGGACAACCGCCATCCTTCTGCGCTTGTGCAGGGTCTCTTTCATAATATAACGGAAATCATCATTATCCGCATACGCCTCGTCATCCGGAGAGATATCGGCATTGCGGGTGACACAGATATAATTCTTATCCGATACTTCATACCTCTCAAATACCAGCTCGAGATACTCCATGATCACCTTTTCCATGCGGACGTAGCGGATGTCGTGCCCCGGAAGGTACAGGACGTCCGGAATATATTCCGGTACGGGCACAATGCCCATCATTGTTTTATTGTTCTGCTTCAGATTCGCCACAACATAGATTTCCTTGTTCAGCAGATGCGGAAACGGATGGTTCGCATCCACGATCTGCGGGGAAAGCACCGGGAGCACCTGTTCCCTGAAATATTTCTTTACGTATTTCTTTTCCTGCTGTTCCAGTTCCCTGATATCCAGACCGCACACACCGTAAGGTTTCAGCTGCTTCTTGATATCCGCATAGGTCTTATCCCGTTCCTTGTACATCGGTGCGACCGCCTCATAGATCGCATCCAGCTGCTGCGTCGCCGTCATACCGGACTTCGTATCCCGCTTTCTGTTGTCCACGGCCGCCATATCATAGAGACTGCCCACGCGGATCATGAAGAATTCGTCCAGATTGCTGGTAAAGATCGCGACAAACTTCATCCGCTCCATCAGCGGCACCGTCTCATCCCGCGCTTCCTCCAGCACCCGCTGGTTGAACCGCAGCCATGAAAGTTCCCGGTTCTGTGTGTAATCAAGTATCTCCTGTTTTCCCATCCTGCATTTATCTCCTTTTCCGTTATCAGCAATAAAACGGATATGCAGATCCGCTATGCCCTGAGAAACGCCCTGAGGTCGTCCATCCGCTCTTCCATATACCGGTATCCGTGTTCATAAAACGCATTCAGCGAGTCTTTGTTCCGCTCCAGCCTGGACACCGGCTTCACCTGCGGACGGATCACAAAGATCTTTCCCTGCTTCTCCAGCTGATCGATGTGGTTCATCAGTTTATTGTATTCAAAGCTTCTCCGGAATATGGTGCGGATCAGGTTCGGATACGACTTGTATGCCCGCTTATATACCCGCTGAAGCGCCGGCGAAACAGTCTTCTTGCGGTATCCCTTATTCTTGGTCAGTACGACCACGATTTTCTTATTTCCAAGCTTCCGGGCGCGTCCGAGCGGTACGGAATCCGCCAGACCGCCGTCCAGATACGGAACGTCATCGATATTGACAATGGGTGTGAGGAGCGGCATGCTGCAGGAAGCCCTGCACACTTTCATCAGCCTCTCCCGGTCATGATCCTCGGTCATATATTCCGCCTTTCCGGTGATGCAGTTGGTCGTCACCAGCTCGCAGTGGATCTCCGAATTAAAATAGGTATCAAAATCAAAGGGAAGCAGTTCGTTCGGATATTTGTCAAAGATCAGGTCCATGTTCATCACACTCTTCTCTTTCACAAACTCCCGGATGCCGTAATAATAACTGTTCTCCTTATCTTCCGGGATCATACAGTCCCTTGTCCGGCGGGGCTGCTTTGAAACATAATCCACCGCATTGCATGCCCCGGCCGATACTCCGATCACATGGGACATATAAAGGTCCTGGTCCATCAGATAATCCAGTACGCCGGAAGTGAAAACGCCGCGGGTCGCGCCGCCCTCCAGTACAAGTGTTGCTCTCTCTATCGACATTATAATTACCTCTTTCCTATATGCAGTTTCCATGATGTCCGCAGTTCACCCGCGCCACCTGCAAACCCGTACTCCGTGCTTACTGCGGCTCTCGCCGCGTGTTTGCCCGTATTCAGGCGTGCGTAGTAAACTGCTACGTGTATATTATATACTCTTTTATGGCATTCGGAAACCCCTTGCCTTTTGGTATATTTTCATGGTAATATAGGCGTTGGTGCGCTATGATTTTCATTTTTAATTTTATTATAAGGAGAAAACGATATGATCAGTGCAAACAATGTGACGCTGCGCGTAGGAAAAAAGGCCCTGTTTGAAGACGTGAACATCAAGTTTACCGAAGGCAACTGCTACGGTCTGATCGGTGCGAACGGCGCCGGAAAATCTACATTTCTGAAGATCCTTTCCGGTCAGCTTGAGCCGACGAAAGGCGAGATTGCCATCACTCCGGGCGAGCGGCTTTCTTTCCTGCAGCAGGATCATTTCAAATATGACGAATACCCGGTGCTCGACACCGTTATTATGGGAAATGCCAGGCTCTATGAGATCATGAAGGAGAAAGAAGTCATCTACGCCAAAGAGGACTTCACCGACGAGGACGGCATCAAAGCCAGTGAGCTGGAGGCGGAATTCGCCACCATGAACGGCTGGGAGGCGGAGTCCGACGCGGCTTCTCTTCTGAACGGCCTCGGCATCGATACAGAACTTCACTATAAATATATGAAGGATCTGACCGGACCGGAGAAGGTCAAAGTCCTGCTGGCACAGGCACTGTTCGGCAATCCGGACATCCTGCTCCTGGACGAGCCGACCAACCATCTGGACCTGGACGCCATCGCATGGCTCGAGGAATTCCTGATCAACTTTGACAATACCGTGATCGTGGTCTCCCATGACCGTTACTTCTTAAATAAGGTATGTACACAGATCGCGGATATCGACTACGGCAAGATCCAGCTCTACGCCGGAAACTACGACTTCTGGTACGAGTCCAGCCAGCTTCTGATCCGTCAGATGAAAGAGGCGAACAAGAAGAAGGAAGAAAAGATCAAAGAGCTGCAGGAGTTCATCTCCCGGTTCAGCGCCAACGCTTCCAAGTCCAAACAGGCGACTTCCAGAAAGCGTGCGCTGGAGAAGATCCAGCTCGACGAGATCAAGCCCTCCAGCCGGAAGTACCCCTATATCGACTTCCGTCCGAACCGCGAGATCGGAAATGAAGTCCTCACTGTTGAAGGCCTGTCAAAGACCATCGACGGCGAGAAGATCCTGGACAACATAAGCTTCACCCTGGGGCACGACGACAAGGTCGCATTCGTAGGCAGCAACGAGCTGGCCAAGACCGTGCTCTTCAAGATCCTGATCGGCGAGATGGAGCCGGACGAGGGAACCTACAAATGGGGCGTCACCACATCCCAGGCTTACTTCCCGAAGGATTTCGGCGGGGAATTCGACAGCGACTACAATATCACCGAGTGGCTCACCCAGTATTCGGAAGAAAAGGACGTCACCTACGTCCGCGGCTTCCTGGGCCGCATGCTTTTCTCCGGCGAGGACGGCGTGAAGAAGCTGAAAGTGCTCTCCGGCGGCGAGAAGGTGCGCTGCCTGCTCTCCAAGATGATGATCTCCGGAGCAAACGTGCTGCTCCTGGACGAGCCGACCAACCATCTGGATATGGAAGCCATCACCGCCCTCAACAACGGAATGATCAAGTTCCCGGGCGTACTGCTCTTCACTTCCAGAGACCATCAGATCGTCCAGACCACCGCGAACCGGATCATGGAGATCGTACCGGGCGGACACCTGATCGACAAGATCACCACCTACGATGAATATCTGGAAAGCGACGAAATGGCGAGAAAGAGACAGACCTATTCCGTACAGACAGAGGAAGACGACTAAACCACTGTATTTTTACATTTGGGGTTTCCTTTTTGAAGCGATTCTGATATAATAAAAAAGCTGTGGACGTCCACAGGGCGTGCACAGCTCATATTACATGGAGACGTATCGAAGTGGTCATAACGGGGCGCACTCGAAATGCGTTTGCCCTCCGGGGCACGAGGGTTCGAATCCCTCCGTCTCCGCTTTTTCATGAGCAGGCTGCCTGAAGGCCTGCTCTTTTTTCGACCTTAAAGGTCGAGAATGCTCGAAATATTCCGCTTGTTTAACATAATTTTACATTTTACGATATTAAAGGTGTATGAACAGGTTTGATCAAAATCAGGGGG
>DWVL01000047.1 GCA_019120275.1 Candidatus Mediterraneibacter excrementavium
TACTTGTAGGAGGCGGCATATATACTACGCTTGTATATTTGTATTTAAGGTTTGTAGAAAGAAAGACATTTGATATATGGCAGGAAATAAGAGGCGAGTGATTCAACTAACAGAGTTAATGAATAAAAATGCGTAAAACGCACTGGTAAATTCGTGAAGCGGCAGAAAAAAACTTGTGATTGTAAATGTAAAATGATAATATAATATATATTGATGGATACAATAGTTGATTCTGAATTCTATTAGGAGGAAAGGAAATGAAAGCGTGGAAAAACCCTGAAGTAAAAGTTTTCGACGTTAAGATGGATGAAAACATCGCGGCAAGCGGAGATGAGCGTTTGTCTGTGTATTTTACTCCCGAGGGAAGCATTATGGTATATGTCCGCGGGCAGGTTATTGTTGATACATCATATGGGTGGTACTGGGATGGATCTGTAAGGAAAGCAAGCAATGCTTATGAGCAGAACAAAGGAAGTACCGGTGCTTGGGTGTTAAATGGATCTAGTTGCCGTGTTTGATCGAATGGAACTTATAGCTATAGTAAGATATAATATCCAGAGGGCTATGCATTAACTTAATAATGCCGGCCCTTTTTTACAGGAGCGAACATTTATGAGGAGTCCTTTGCTGATCATTATCCCAGCATATAATGAAGAAAAGAACATACCGCACGTGGTGTCTGATCTGCAGAAGCATTGCCCGCAGTATGATTACCTGATCATCAATGACGGAAGTACGGATCATACGCTCCAGGTCTGCCAGGAACTGGGATGCAGTGTTCTCGACCTTCCTGTGAATCTCGGGCTTGCCGGCGGATTTCAGGCCGGCATGCGCTATGCGGCCAGAAATGGTTACAGATATGCTGTGCAGTTTGATGCAGATGGTCAGCATCTTGCGGAATATATCCGTCCGATGTATGAGTGCGCGGAACGGGAACAGAAGGATATCGTCATTGCATCCAGGTATATAGAAGGAAAGAAAGGCTGGTCTTTGAGAGAGATCGGAAGCAGGCTGATCAGTCTGTGTATCTGGCTTACAACAGGAAAGCGGATCAAAGACCCAACATCCGGGATGCGCCTGTACAGCAGAAAGATCATGAAAACCGTGGCGGGGCATATGAATTATGATCCGGAGCCGGATACACTGGCCGCGCTGATCCGTGGAGGAGCATCGGTCAGGGAAATCCCTGCAGAGATGAATGAACGGATTTCCGGCGCAAGTTACCTTAATTTTACGAATTCGGTCAAGTACATGTTCTACATGTGTATTTCGATACTGGTCGTTCACTGGCTTCGGTAAGGAGAAAGTTATGTCAGCAGTATTTCGCATTATATTGATCGCGGCTTCCCTTGGGACCTGCGTGTACATATCAAGAAAACTGAAGAAAGTCCAGGTAAACACCCATGATACGATCTTCTGGATCCTGTTCAGTCTGATCCTGATCGTGATCAGCCTGTTCCCGGGCATTGCGGACTGGCTCGCTGTGCAGATGGGGATTTATTCCACAGTAAATATGGTCTTTATGATCATAATATTTGCACTTCTGCTCAGAGTATTCCAGCTTACGATCAAAACATCGCAGATGGAGCACCGGGTACATATCCTTGTGGAAGAACTGGCGATCCGTGATAAAAAAGATGAGGTTTCCGGTCCGAAGAAGAAGTGGGAACGGCCGATGATCACGGTATACTATCTGAATGATAAGTCAGAAGAGCCTTCAGCCGGAGATGCGGACGGAGGACTGAAGATCGGTTAAGAAACATATGATACAGGGAGGAGGATCAGGATGTCAGACTGTGATTTCTGGGAACTGGGACTTGACGGATATATGAAGCAGCTGAGAGCAGCGGCGAAAGAGAAGAATATTCCGTTCAAAGGCGTCTTTGAACTTACGCCCCGGTGTAATTTTGACTGTAATATGTGTTATGTCCATCTGAAACCGGATGAGATCCCGGCAGTGGGCCGGGAGTTCACCACGGAAGAATGGATCAGCATTGCCAGGGAAGCGCAGGAAGCCGGTACGATCGAGCTGACGCTGACCGGAGGCGAGCCGTTTGTCCGTCCGGATTTCAGGGAAATATATGAGGCGATCCATGATATGGGGTTCCTGATTCAGATATTTTCCAACGGATATCTTCTGACAGAGGAGACGGTGGAATGGCTGAAGAAACGGCCGCCGCATACGATGCGCTTTACGCTGTACGGGGCGTCGGACGAGACTTATGAAAAGGTCTGCGGTATAAAACAAGGATTCACGCGGGTGAAGCATTCTGTAGAACTCCTGAAGAAAGCGGGGATCCCGCTTTATATTGTAACTACGATAACAAAAGACAATGAACAGGATGCAGATGCCATATACCGGTTTGCTATAGAGAACCGTCTTCCGATCACGCATACGACCAGTCTGGTGAATCCGGTGCGCGGGGCTTCCGCCGATGCAAAAAACCATCAGCTGGAAATGGAGCTCCCGCCGGCGGAGATCATCCGGCAGATCCGGGAGCGGAGCGGCGGAAAGTATCCCAGAAAGAAGAGAGAAAGTTTTCTTGATGTCTGCTCCAATTACCGCTGCGGATACTGGGTGACGTGGAACCGGCAGATGCAGCTGTGTACGTTTCTGACGGAACCGGCGGTGGAGGTGCACCCCGGAACATTTACAGACAGCTGGCATAAACTGCTGGAAGAAGTTTCAGCGCTGAAAGAGCCGGAAGAGTGCGCTTCATGTAAATACGAAGGATACTGTGACCGCTGCCCGGGCATCCTCTATGCGGAGGCGGGGGAAAACGGGAAGCTTGTAAAGAGTTACTGTGAGAAAGCGGAATACAATTATATACTTTACGGAAAGCCGCTGGGTGATGAGAAAACCGAATAAAATTGTCATTAATGGTATAATTGTTGAAAAAGCTTGTTTTTTCAGGAGTAAGATGATAGACTAGTTATGCTTAATAAGAGGTTTAATGGGAAAGGAGGAAAAGTCCAATGAGAGAATGGAAGAAACCGGAAGTAAAGATCTTTGATGTGAAGATGGATGAGAATATTGCAGCAAGTGGTGATCAGACAGGATTCCTGTATCACGCAAATCCAGCTACTACAGGTGGTGGATGGGTGTATTGGGATGGAGCTAATTACAGATATTCCAGTAATGGTAATATTCAGGATACAGGAATTTATGTGATTGATTACGAAGGAGACAACTTGATAAATAAAGCATATGTTAGTCAGGTTAGCGGTTGCCTTGCATAATATTCATCGTGAACGTATAGCTTAACAGAGATTTTTTATCCGGGGTTGTGCAGTTTCTGCACAACCCTTTTTCTGTCTTCTTTCAAGTGGGATCGGCTGGCGCGTAATTCATGATCCTAATGAACGATTGAAATGTTAAAAATGAATGCGAAACATGTGATTATTTCATATCTGGTAGTTTTGAAGAAAAAATCGCTGATTTTTCATTGAAAAATGCAGGAAACCATTGACGAACCGTCATAAATCGGATAAAATAGCAGACAGTGACTGAAAATAAGAGAAAGAGTGGAGGAGTCCTGAAATGACTGCATACAAAGATTTGAGTAAAGAAGAGTTACTGGAACTGAAGAGCGGCCTGGAAGCCCGCTACACCGAGATCAAGGCAAAAGGCCTGAAGCTTGATATGTCCCGCGGCAAACCGTCTGTAGAGCAGCTGAATCTGTCCATGGGCATGATGGATGTGCTGAACAGCAGCGCGGATCTTACATGCGAAGACGGTGTTGACTGCAGAAATTACGGCGGACTTGACGGCATCACAGAGGCGAAGCGCCTTCTCGCCGATATGATGGAAGTTCCGAAAGACAATGTGATCATTTTCGGCAACTCCAGTCTGAATGTTATGTATGATACAGTAGCACGTGCCGTGACGCATGGTGTGCTCGGAAGCACGCCGTGGTGCAAGCTTGATAAGGTGAAATTCCTCTGTCCGGTGCCGGGATATGACAGACACTTCGGCATCACAGAGCATTTCGGCATCGAGATGATCAATATCCCGATGACGCCTACGGGCCCGGATATGGATCTGGTAGAGAAATATGTAAATGAAGATCCGGCTGTAAAGGGCATCTGGTGCGTGCCGAAATACTCCAACCCGCAGGGCATCACTTATTCGGATGAGACGGTATTCCGTTTCGCAAATCTGCACCCGGCGGCAGAGGATTTCCGCATTTACTGGGACAATGCATACTGCGTACATCATCTCTATGAGGACAAGCAGGATTACCTCATCGAGATCCTGTCCGAGTGTAAGAAGGCCGGCAACCCGGATATGGTATATAAGTTTGCTTCTACATCCAAGATCACATTCCCGGGATCCGGTATCGCGGCGCTGGCTGCGTCCGAGGCGAACCTGGATGAGATCCGCAGCATGATGCAGATGCAGACCATCGGGCATGACAAAGTAAACCAGCTCCGCCACGTGCGCTTCTTCAAGGATGTACATGGTATTGTAGAGCATATGAAGAGACATGCAGATATTCTCCGTCCGAAGTTCGAGGCGGTTATCGATGTGCTTGAGAGAGAACTTGGCGGTCTTGGGATCGGTTCATGGGTGAAGCCGCTGGGCGGATATTTCATTTCCTTTGACGCGATGGACGGATGCGCGAAAGCGATTGTTGCCAAAGCGAAAGAGGCAGGCGTTGTCATGACAGGTGCAGGCGCAACCTATCCGTACGGCAAAGATCCGCACGACAGCAATATCCGCATCGCACCGTCCTATCCGACACCGGATGAACTGCAGATGGCAGCGGAAATCTTCGTGCTGAGCGTGAAACTGGTCAGCATCGACAAACTGCTGGGCAATCTTTAATAAATCAGATCAGGGTATGGCGTATATGTTGCCATGCCCTTTGTTTTTTTGATATACTGTTAATCAGCCAGAGATTAGAAGGGAAAGATAGGATGAGAATAGCTTTACTTGATGATGATCCGAAGGAGTGGAAGCGGTTTACGGAGGCGCTGCGCGGATGGGATCCTGCTGCAGACGCGGAATGTTTTGCAGATGGCGCCGCTCTTTTGAATGCCGCGGCGGGGCAGGAACATTTTACCGTTGCGTTCCTGGATGTATATCTGCCGGAGGAAAATGGAGTGAATATCGCCAGGGAACTGAAAAAGATATCGCCTGACACAGAGATTGTATTTGTGACTGCGAGTACGGAGCATGCGGTACAGGCTTTTGAAATCGGAGCAGTCCATTATCTGTTGAAACCGGTGGACACGGCAGACAGATGGTCTATATGGATCAGATCCTTATGCTGACCAGTGCGGATCATTATACGAATGTTTCGCTTTTATCCGGGGATCGGATCACCGTATCCTCCAGTCTGTCAGATCTTTATGAGAAGCTGGACGAGCGCTTCCTGAAGCTTCAGAGGGGCTGCGTTGTGAATATGGAATATATCGAAGTCATGCAGTCTGACCGGTGCCGTCTGCGCAACGGAGAGACTGTGCTTCTGAGCCGGAAGGAACGGCTGAAGATCCGGGAGGATTATAATAACTGGGTGTTCCGGAGGCTGCCGGATATCGGGAGGTGCCGGTCAGTCCGGTGGATCTGACCGTCATCCTGGGAAATGCATTGGAAAATGCTATCAATGCCTGCGCTCTGACAGAGAAAGAACCGTGGATCAAAGTCACGGTCGGCGTGGTCGGCGGTTCCCTTGCCATCCAGGTGGAGAATTCCTGCACGGGTGTGGTCTATGCCGCGAAGGGATATGAGGACGGCAGCTTTTATCCTGCGGATGAATCTGCAGCTGCCGGACGAAAGCAGCTGACAGTTTTTACCAGATGCCAAGTATATGCTGCATGCACAGGCTGACGAGCGAGATCCCCAGCCAGCAGCAGAATCCTGTGAAGATCGGCTTTATGCCGGTCTTTATTAATTTGACGATATTCGTGTTCAGGCCGATGGCTGCCATAGCCATGATGATCAGAAACTTGCTGAGTTCCTTGAGCGGTGCGGTTATTTCAGCCGGCAGATGGAATACGGTGGTGATCACGGATGCCAGTACGAAAAACAGCACAAAGAACGGGAAGGACCGCTTCAGGCTGAATGTGGAGCCGGCCGTGCTCTTTTCCTTCCTGCCGCGCCAGATGGCAAGGATGAGGGTGATCGGGATGATCGCCAGCGTCCTTGTCATTTTTACGATTGCGGCTGCTTCCAGCGTGTTGCTCCCGTGGATCCCGTCCCATGCCGTTGCCGCTGCAGTGACGGAAGAGGTGTCGTTGATGGCTGTGCCGGCGAACAGGCCGAATCCTTCGTTGCTCAGTCCAAGAGCAGCGCCGAGAGAAGGGAAGATCAGTGCGGCCGCCACGTTGAACAGGAAGATGACGGAGATGGACTGCGCCACTTCCTCATCCGATGCGTCGATGACCGGCGCGGTTGCTGCGATGGCGCTCCCGCCGCAGATCGAGGAGCCTACGCCTACAAGGATGGCGTTGTTGGTACGGAGTTTCAGCGCTTTATACATAATGAAAGCGATGATCAGCGAAGTGGCGATGGTAGAGATAATGATGGGAAGAGACTGCTTTCCCTTAGCCAGGATCTCCGTCAGATTCATGCCGAAACCGAGGAAGACGACAGCAGCCTGCAGGATCTTTTTGGATGTGTAGTTGATCCCGGCTGTAAACGGCTCCTTCTTCGTGAGGATCAGAGTGATGATCATCCCGGCCAGGATCGCGAATACCGGGCCGCCGATGACCGGAACCAGCTTGCCGGCGAACCAGGCGGGAACAGCGATAATCAGGCAGAGCAGAAGCCCTGCGCTGTTTTTCTTAAGGAAATTCATAGTGTTTATCCTCCGTGTGTTTATATTTGGGAATAATGGTATTTATTGTCAGAGAGAATCATATCATAAAAAATACATAAAATATAATTATTAATATTTATTTTATCATAAATATATGTTATGATAATGCGCAGGGAGTAATTCATATACGTTTGGGCGGAAACAGTAGGACGGCGTTTCCGCCCGGATATTTCAGACATCATCAGTCTGCGTGGCAAAAGGGGAGTGAAGTCATGCTTGATTTCAGGATGGAGACATTTCTGACTGTCTGCCAGTTCATGAATTTTACCAGAGCATCGGAAAAACTGAATATTACTCAGCCGGCAGTGTCGCAGCATATTCATTTCCTGGAGGAGCATTATCATGCGAAACTATTCCGATATGAAGGCCGGAAGCTGAAGCTTACAGCCGCGGGCGAGATCCTTCGCAATGCATCCCTTACGATGATGCATGACGAGCAGTCTATGCAGAACCGGATGCTGGCGGGAAAAGAGACGGAAGAACTCTGCTTCGGGGCGACGCGGACGATCGGCGATGTGCTGATGGGAAAGATCCTGAAGCGGTATACGGACGAAGATCCGGATGTCCGTGTGCGCATGATCGTGGAAAATACGAGAGAACTGCTGAGGAGACTGGATGACGGAACGATCGATTTTGCGTTAGTGGAGGGTTTTTTTCAGAAAAATGAGTATGAGTGCCGGCGGTATTCTGTGGAGCCGTACATTGCGGTCAGCGCTCCGGATTACCCGTTTCAGAAGAGGCCGGATGTGATCGAGGACCTCTTTCATGAGCGGCTCCTTCTGCGCGAGGAAGGATCGGGGACGCGGGAGGTGCTGGAACGGTGTCTGGATGCTCAGAATCTCAGTGTTTCAGACTTTGACAGGGTGCTGGAGGCAGGCAGTCTCCAGACGATTAAAGAGTTGACAAAAGCGGGATGCGGTATTACATTTTTATATGGAACTGCCGTGCAGGATGAACTCAGAGAGGGCACGCTGAAGCAGATCCCGCTCCGTAATTTCCAGGTGTACCATGAATTTAATTTTATCTGGAGAAGGGGCAGCATATACGGAGACCGGTATGATGAGATCTTCCGGAGATTTTCCGGATAAGCAGAAAGGAAGTGAACGGCAGATATGCTGCAGGTAGAACATTTATCATATGATGTAGTGGAAGAGGGAAAGCAGTCCGAGATCCTTTCGGACGTCAGCTTTTCTGTAAATGAAGGCGAGATGCTGGTGATCACCGGACCAAACGGCGGAGGGAAATCCACCCTTGCCAAGCTGTTGATGGGGATCAATAAGGCGACCGGCGGGAAGATCCTGCTGGACGGACAGGATATCACGGACTATACGATCGACGAGCGCGCGAAAGCGGGACTTGGATTCGCATTCCAGCAGCCGCCCCGATTTAAGGGAATGACCGTGCGCAGGCTTCTTTCACTGGCGGCGGGAGAGGCGCTGGATGAGAAGACGTGCTGCAATCTCCTGAGCAGTGTGGGACTGTGCGCCATGGAATATATTGACCGGGAAGCGGATGCAACGCTCTCCGGCGGCGAGATGAAGCGGATCGAGATTGCGACCGTTCTTGCGAAACAGCATCGGATCTGTATTTTTGACGAGCCGGAGGCGGGGATCGACCTCTGGAGTTTCTCCATGCTGATCAAGCGTTTCGAGCAGATCCATAAAGAGAAGAAGGAAAGTCTGATCCTTATCTCCCATCAGGAGCGGATCATCCAGATGGCGGACCGGATCATGGTCATCTCCGACGGGAAAGTTCAGTCTGTCGGAGAGGCAAAAGAGATCATGCCGACGCTTTTCAACCAGGAACTGGATTCCTGTGAGTGCAGGAGGCAAAAGGGAGGTGAACTCTATGGAGAATAAGCAGACGCTTGCGGAAAAAGCAGTGGAGCAGATCGCGCAGGAAGCGGCGAAGAAAGGCCAGGGGAAAGTAGACCTTGATAAGATCACGGAAGCGGTGCTGAATGTGATCGACTCCTACGGGTTCAACCAGGAAGGCGCTTACAACCTGCGGTTAAATGGTATGGCCGTGTGCCACGGGGACAGCCGTCATATCCGGATCGTATCCAAAGAGGACAAGCCCGGGATCGATATCCATATCAGCGGTGAGGCGAAGGACGAGCAGGTGCACATTCCGGTCGTTATGAGTCAGGAAGGCGTTGATGTGGTCTATAATGACTTTTATATTGAAGACGGTGCGGCCGTGACGATCATCGCCGGATGCGGCATCCACGGGGAAGGCTGCTCCGAGACCCGCCACGACGGGATCCATACCTTCCATGTGGGAAAAGGATGCAATGTCAAATATGTAGAAAATCATTACGCAGAAGGGAACGGAACCGGACAGAAAGTGCTCAATCCGGTGACAAAGATCTTCGTTGGTGAGGATTCGGTGTTTACGCTGGAGACGACCCAGATCAAGGGTGTAGATTCCACGGAGCGTGAGAATTATATCGAGCTTGCGGACAATGCAAAGCTTTTCGTGACAGAGAAACTGATGACCGACGACGGGCAGACCGCCGTTTCAAACATGGATGTGGAACTGAACGGCGCGGACAGTTCTGCCAGGATCGTGTCCCGTTCCGTTGGGAAAGGAAAATCCCGTCAGGTCTTCCACCCGAGGGCGATCGGCAGCAACCGGTGCCATGCCCATGTGCAGTGCGACTCCATTATCATGGATGAGGCGGAGATCAGCTCCATTCCGGAGATCGACGCAAAACATGTGGACGCCCAGATCATCCATGAGGCCGCGATCGGCAGGATCAATGACGAGCAGCTGGTGAAGCTTCGGACATTTGGCATGAATGAGGAGGAAGCCGAGTCGGTGATCATTGAGAGTTTCCTGAAATAAACATTAGAAATATCTGATTAGCGTATCCAGAATCAAAAGGTGCCGCCTGTGAACAGATCGCAGCAGCGGCACCTTTCTTTTATCATTATTCTTCTTTTGCCCAGCCGTAAGCATAGCGTACGGCTTTCTCCCATCCGCGGATCCGTTTTCCGCGTTCGGTGTCATCGATGGCGGGCATAAATGTCCGGTCAATGGACCAGTTCCTGCGCACATCGTCTTTATCTTTCCAGTATCCGACAGCAAGTCCGGCGAGATAAGCCGCGCCCATGGCGGTTGTCTCCACACACACCGGACGGTTGACCGGGGTGTTGATAATATCCGCCTGTGTCTGCATGAGAAAGTCATTTGCGCTTGCGCCGCCGTCTACTTTGAGAGACGACAGGCTGATGCCGGAATCGGCTCTCATGGCGCCGAGCACGTCGTGAACCTGGTAGGCGATAGAGTCCAGTGTAGCGCGGATGATGTGGTACTTATTTACGCCGCGGGTGATCCCGACGATCGTGCCGCGGGCATACTGATCCCAGTAAGGCGCGCCCAGGCCGGTAAATGCGGGAACCACATAGCAGCCGTTGGTATCTTTGACTTTTCGGGCTATATATTCCGAGTCTTCCGCAGAGTCGATCAGCCGCATCTCGTCACGGAGCCACTGGACAGATGCTCCGGCCACGAAGATCGAACCTTCCAGTGCGTAATTTACTTTTCCGTCCAGGCCCCAGGCGATCGTGGTGACCAGTCCGTTCTCCGAGAATACCGGTTTCTCTCCGGTGTTCATGAGCAGGAAGCAGCCGGTGCCGTATGTATTTTTGGCGTCGCCCGGATCGAAGCAGGTCTGGCCGAACAGCGCAGCCTGCTGGTCGCCGGCTGCCCCTCCGATGGGGATCGGAGCGCCGAAGAAAGACGGATCCGTCTCGCCGTAGATACAGGATGACGGCTTCGCTTCGGGCAGCATGCAGCGCGGGATGTCCAGTTCCGCCAGGATCTCATCGTCCCAGTCCAGAGTATTGATGTTAAAGAGCATGGTCCGGGAAGCGTTGGAATAATCCGTCACATGGACTGCTCCTTTTGTCAGTTTCCAGATGAGCCAGGTTTCCACCGTGCCGAAGAGCAGTTCGCCTTTTTCCGCCCGTTCTCTGGCACCGGGCACGTTGTCGAGGATCCATTTCACTTTGGTCCCGGAGAAGTAGGCGTCGATGACAAGTCCGGTCTTCTCCCGGAACTTCTCCGTCAGTCCTTTTTCTTTCAGAGAATCACAGTATTCGCTTGTCCGGCGGCACTGCCAGACGATCGCGTGAAAGACGGGTTCCCCGGTTTCTCTGTCCCAGACAATGGCGGTCTCGCGCTGGTTGGTGATGCCGATAGCAGCGATATCTTTTGCTTCGGCACTGATCTTGTTCATGGCTTCTACCGCTACGCCCAGCTGACAGGCCCATATCTCATCCGCATCGTGCTCCACCCAGCCAGGCTGCGGGAAATACTGGGTAAATTCCCGTTGGGCTATGCTGCAGATCTCTCCTTTCTCATTGAACAGGATACAGCGGTTGCTGGTCGTTCCTGCATCCAGGGCCATTACATATTTTGCCATACGTTTATCCTCCTTTTCGGCGGTATTTTATTACTGTTTATTTGCACACATCGATCCATTCAAGTGCTTCAGACGTCTGCTCCAGTTCTTCGCAGGTCATTTCCACAGCGGAGTTCCCGCTCCCGGCCGCCGGGAAAACGGTCTCGAATCGTTTCAGGGAGATGTCCAGATATACTTTTGCGCTGTCTGGATTGCCGAACGGACATACGCCGCCGATGGCGTGGCCGGTCAGCCGCTCTACATCTTCTGCGGCAAGCATTTTCGCCTTCATGCCGAAGAACTGTTTAAATTTGCTGTTGTCGATCTTCATATCCCCGGCGGTGACGATCAGGATGGCGGCATCCTTCTCTTTTGTGTAGAAGGAAAGCGTCTTGGCGATCCGCGCCGGTTCGGTTCCCACAGCCTCGGCCGCCAGCTCAACGGTGGCGCTGGAGACCGGGAATTCCAGGATCTTTTTGTTGATGTCGTGTTCCTTAAAATAGTTTCTTACGATTTCTACTGACATGTTGATTACTTCCTTTACAGCTGTTTTATTCAATTATAGCAGGTATCAGGGATGATTTACATTATAAAATTCATGTGCTAAAATGTACACACATTGTATCATCGCAGTCCAAAGATGTGATATGGACAAAAAGAAATGTGAAACAAAAGAACTAGTGATTAATGGTGTATCCCCTCCGGAATCCACAGGATTTCTTACAGAACGGGAGCGCCGCCTTAAGGACCTGGAGCAGCTTACATTACTGAGCGATGTATTCATGTCCGTAGCGCTCTCAGACCTGAAGGCATGCCAGCATGTGATCCGGATCCTGATGGATGATCCGGGGATCGAGCTTGAGACGGTCAGAACCCAGTATGTGATCTCGAAAGTGATCTCACATGGGGCAAGGCTGGACGTCCTTGCAGAAGATAAGAAAGGCGTTATCTATCATCTGGAGATTGAAGGGACGGATGTTGTAGACCATGCCCGAAGGACCCGGTTTTACGGTTCCGTTACGGATGGGGAATTTCTGAGGAAGGGCCGGGATTACAGTGAACTTCCGGAACGGTATATCTTCTATATCAGCCGTACAGATATATGGAAAGATGGTTATACAGTATATGAGGAAGAAAACCGGCTCCGGCAGACAGGGAAAAAACATAATGACGGTTCGCATCTGCTGTATGTGAATGCCGAGATTGACGACGGAAGTAGAATAGCAAAACTGATGAAGTATTTTAAAACAGCGGATCCGTTTGATGACAGCGAGGGGGAGTTGTCGAAGCGGGTGCGCTTCCTGAAGACAGAGGAAGGAGGCATAGAGATTATGTGTGAGATAATGGAAAAAATCCGTGAAGAGGGTAAACGCGAAGGGGAAATGATAGGCAGAGAATCTGGTATGAAAGAAAGCCATAAGAAAACAGCCTGGAATTTGGAGAAGATGGGAATGCCTCTTGAGTCGATCGCGAAAGTGGTCGAAGAAGATATTTCCGTTGTGAGGCAGTGGCTTAAACCGGCGAAATAAAAATATACTCACTTTTTGTCATCGCAGTCCAAAGATATGATATGGACAAAAAGAAATGTGAAACAAAAGAACTAGTGATTAATGGTGTATCCCCTCCGGAATCCACAGGATTTCTCACAGAACGGGAGCGCCGTCTG
>DWVL01000048.1 GCA_019120275.1 Candidatus Mediterraneibacter excrementavium
GTGATGCCCTTCATCCTCATCGTCCAGCTGGTCATGTCCGGCATGATCTTCGCCCTGGAGGGCGCTTCCAAGATGATCGCCAACTTTACCATCAGCAAGTGGGGGGTCAACGCCATCTGCGTCACCGCCGATGTCAACAGCCTGGTGGGGGCGCTGCCGGACTACGAGGCGGATTATGAATTCAGCGAGCCCCACCTGATGAAACTGTGGCTGACGCTGCTTGCCTTTGCCGCCTTATACGGGATTTTAAGCATCATTGTACTGGAATTTGTGGACCGGGATAAACGATAAAAAGGAAACGATATGATTGATTTTGCGCATCTTCGCCGATACAGAGAAAATAACCGGATCGAAGCCAAACGGGCCACCGGCGGCCTGCCGGAGAGCATCTGGGAGACCTACTCCGCCTTTGCCAACACCATGGGCGGAGTGATTCTGCTGGGCGTGGTGGAAAAGGCGGATAAATCCTTTGAGACGGTGGATCTGCCGGACCCCGACGGCCTGGTGGCGGAATTCTGGAATCTGGTGAACGACACCAGGAAAGCCAGCGTCAACATCCTCACCCGCCACGATATCGCCGTGCGCCGTGCGGAAGGGCGCCGGATCGTGGCCATCACCGTACCCCGGGCAGACCGCCGGGACCGGCCGGTCTACGTCAACGGCGATCCCTATATGGGAACGTACCGCCGGGACGGGGAAGGGGATTATCACTGCTCCCGGGAAACGGTGCAGGCCATGATGATGGACGCGCTGGAAGAAAGCCGGGACGCCCGCCTTTTGTCCTGGCTGGGGATGGATGCACTGGATGAGCGCACGGTAAGAAGCTACCGCAGCCTGATGCAGTACCTGCGGCCGGGGCACCCCTGGGAAACCCTGCCGGACGCCCGGTTCCTCTGCCGTATCGAGGCGGCCCGGGAAACCGGAAAGGATACGTATCATCCCACGGCGGCGGGACTTTTGATGTTCGGAAAGGAAGAACACATCCTGCTGGAATTTCCGGAGTATTCCCTGACCTGTCAGGAAGCGAAAGTGTCAGGAGGCAATCTCTTTACCTTCTATTACCGGGTGTGGAGAAAACTGACGGAACTGCCGGGAATGCGAAAAGAACGGGCGGATGAAGAGATGACCATGGAGCGGGCCCTTCGCGACGCGCTGGCCAACTGTCTGATCAACTGCGATTACCGGGAGCGGGGCGGTATCGAGATCTGCATCAGCCCCGACCGGATCACCATGGCCAACCCGGGAAGCTTTCGCATGGATGTGGACAGAGCAAAAGCGGGCGGAAGCTCCGATCCACGAAACGCCGGGCTGAACCGGATGTTCCGGCTGATCCAGGTCAGCGAAGGACTGGGCGCGGGTCTGGCCCGCATCTACAGCGTCTGGCAGCGGCTGGGCCTGCCGGAGCCGGTGATCGAAGAACAGTTTTCGCCGGACCGGATCATCCTGTGCCTCCCACTGGAAATCTGCGGACTTCCCGCGGTGAAACCGATGGAAGGGAACGTTTCACTGCGAAACATTTTCGGGGAAAAACGTCTGCAGATGCAGACAATCATTGAGGAGGCGACCAGGAATATCTCCGTAACAGAACAGCAGCTCTCCCTCCTGCCGGAGCTGGAAAGCTGCGATCTGTCCGGCCTTCTGGAAGAAATGTGCCGGGAAGGCATCCTGACCAGGAACGGACAGGATGGAGAAATTATGTATTCACTGCGAGCATAACATACGGATCTTTCAGGACACAGCCTGAACAAAGCTGCAGATGATGGAATCCAGATGCTGTCTTTTCTCAGACGGACAACTGAGGATCAGAGACAGCAGATGGTCTACATCTGAATCATTCTGCGACCCAAACAGCAGATAATCCGTACTTACCTTCAGGGCGTCGCTCAGGCGGCACAGCGTGTCCAGCGACATGCCCTTTAAACCCAGTTCCAGATCATAACAGAACCGGGGCGTCACGTTGATCAGTTCAGCCAGACGCTCCCTCGTGTATCCCATCAACAAACGCTGCTTCTTGATGCGGCTGCCGATTTGCAGCATATTTTCCATATATTCACCACCTCCGTTTTTAATATCATACCCAGTAAACACCATATGAAAAATGAACTGAAAAGGGGTAAGAAAAGAACCAAAAAGGGACAAATTTCCGCTGTGAAAGGATCCGTTTTGTTGTATAATTATACAGTTTATGCATCAAAAGGATATGGAAATTGGGAATAAAGGAGAAATTCTGTCTGAAAATAAAATATTTCCAGATTGACATTGGTTTACAGAAGATGGTGTGCTATAATAGAAAAGGTTTCAGTTTGTTTGAGAGGAGCAAAAAATGCAAAAGATAGTTTCCTGGTGGTCTTCGATTCTCCAGCGGATGCAGTGGAGGAGCAGGGCTATGATCCTGGTCTTCATTGACATCCTGTCCATCTCGGCGTCATATTTCGCGGCTCTTTTGCTGCGGTTTGATTTTATCTATTCCAATATACCGGCGGAGTATCTGGAAGGCTATATCCGGTCCCTTCCCTACTGGCTGATTGTCACGGTGGTGACTTTCTATATTCTGCGCCTGTACCACAGCGTGTGGAGCTTTGCCGGGGTATCCGAGCTGGTCCGCATGGTGGCGGCCTATCTGATTCTGATCCCACTCTATGTGGGCGGCGGTCTGGTCATGGATATAACCATGCCGCGGTCCTTTTATTTCATCGGCTATATCCTCAGTTTCTGCCTGACCACCGGCGTACGGTTCTCCTACCGGCTGATCCGGGCTTATCTGGAGCGGATCCGTCAGGGGGCGGAAAAGGTTCAGAAAGAGCACGTGATGATCGTCGGAGCCGGCAGCGCCGGGCAGATCCTGATCCGGGAATTCCTGAACAGCCACTGGCTGAACATCAAAGTGTGCTGCGCGGTGGATGACAACCCCTACAAAAAGGGGAAGCTGATCAACGGCGTCACCATCGAGGGAGACCGGTACGACATCCCGGCGTTGGTGGAAAAGCACCGCATCGACCGGATCATCTTCGCCATCCCCACGGCCAGCGTGCAGGAGCGAAAGGAAATCCTCAATATCTGTAAAGAAT
>DWVL01000049.1 GCA_019120275.1 Candidatus Mediterraneibacter excrementavium
GTTCAGGTTCAAGATCCTCTCATTTTCACTGAGCTGAGCCCGAAGCAGAAAGATCATATAAACGAGGAACAAAAAGGTATTTAGCGAATCAAATGCACTGAGCAGCCCATCCATCACTGATCTGGCATCCGCCTGGTAATAGGTCAGGTAAGCATCAAACGGTATGACATCAAAATACACGGATATGTATTCGGAGTTGAGCAGCAGATAGAACAGGCATATGATGACTGACGCAGGGAACCTGAACCTGGATCCCGGGAAATATTTCATCATGTCCGCCAGGATCAGAAGGATGATCCCCATATACCCGAACCCGAGGATATAGCTTACGGCAAATCCAATGACCAGTTCCACGCATATCTTTAGAATTATCTCAAATGTCCCGCCCTGGCTCTGCATATGCATGATCATAAGACAGACCATATACAAGAGCAGGACCATCACAGGTATTTTCCAGGCTGACGCAGGAAGCCCGGATGCGGATATCAGAAAATCCATGGCATTTCCCGTCAGGACATACCCGCGCAGGCTGGACGCCATGATCCCTGCCACATAGAGGATCACGACCAGATTCAGATTTTTCATTACTATGAGCACATAGTCTGAGAGCTGTCTTTTACCCATCTTTCTTCTCCTAATTACTGCCACCTGTCAATTCCGAAATCATTTACATTTTCCTGTGTTATCAGTTCCACCGGTATCAGGATGTCCTCGTCCACATTCTCACCATCAAAAAGCCGGTAGATCACATCTGCAGCCTGCTTCCCGATCTCAGAAGGAAACTGTGCTGCAGTCGCCTTCATCATTCCTTCATTGATCAGCGCCTTGGAATCCGGTGACCCGTCAACACCATACACATTGACAGATTGCAGCATCCCGTTCTCCTCGAGTGCTGCCACCACTCCCACAGAGGCAAGATCATTGAGGCAAAACACATTGTCAAACGGAAGACCGGAATTGATGACCTCCTGTATTTCAGGCATGGCAATCTCAACCTGCCCTTCGCATTCCACTTTCTTTACAATCTCTATCCCTTCTGCGTCAGACACAGTATCAAGAAATCCCTTTACTCTCTGTCTCCCGGACTCAGTCGTCTCATGGGTCATCACTACAACTCTCGCACTGTCACACTGTGTAAGGAAATATTCTCCTACGATCACACCTGCATTGTAATTATCAGATGTGATCGTACAGTCCGCCAGTTCATCCTGGGATATATTCGTATCAAGTACGATGATAAATACCCCCTGTGTCTTTGCCTTTTCGAGGACCCCTACCAGTCTGTCTGAATCCACCGGAGTCACTACAAGGGCGTCAATGCCCATATCCAGCATTTCTTCGATCTGCTCGATCTGACGGTCCGCGTCAAGAGCCGGGTCCCGCATAACGATACGATCTCCTTCCGCCTCGATCCTGGCATTGATCTCTTCACTCATGATCTTATAAAATTCATTGTTCATTGTCATATAACTCAGCCCGATGAGATGAGAGTTCTCTTTCTGGGCTGCAGAATAGTCAGGCTGAAGCCAGATCAGGAAGAAAACGGTTCCTGCTATGGCAAGGTCTGCCAGGATCAGTATGGGCCAGAAAAATTTACGAAATCCTTTTTTCATAAGTAATGTTTCTCCTGCAATATCAGTGTAAGAGGTCACCCCTGCTCTGCGATCTTCTCCGCCAGATCGTTCAGGTACACCCACCGCTCCATCTTCTCATCCAGCTCTCCCTGTGTCTTTTCCTGCTCTTCCAGCAGTTCTTTGAGCTTTACTGAATTGGTGGCGTTCGCCTCGATCTGTCTCTCGATGGTCTCAAGCTTGTCCTCAATAGCGGCAATGTCATCGTCGATGGTCTCATATTCCCGCTGCTCTTTATAAGAAAACTTCAGCTTCTGGGGCTGGTCCTGTTTCCAGCTCTTTCCGCCTTTTTTCATGCTTTCCGATGCCCCGCCCGGCACGCTTCCACTCCGCACCGTATTCTCTTTCTGCCGGGAGTTTTCCGCTGCGCCTGCATATCCCGCTCTGTCATCGGATGCCATTTTCCTTTTCTTTGCTTCCAGATAGTCCGTATATCCGCCCTCATACTGGGTCACATGCCCCTCCCCGTCCAGTTCCAGGATCCGGTCCGCGATATTGTCCAGGAAATACCGGTCGTGGGAGACCGCGATCACGATCCCCGTAAAGGAGTTCAGATAATCCTCAAGAATGGTCAGGGTGGGGATATCCAGGTTGTTCCCCGCCTCGTCCAGAAGAAGTACATTTGCATTCTCCGCAAGGACCCCCAGGAGATAAAGGCGCCGCTTCTCTCCGCCCGAGAGCTTGCCGATAGGCGCATACTGCATATCCGGCGTGAACAGAAACCGCTCCAGCAGAGAGGAGGCACTGATCTTCCCGTCTGTTGTGGTAATGTATTCTGCGATATCCTTTACATAATCAATGACCCTCTGCGCGTCGTCCATATGGTGCTCTTCCTGCGCGAAATACCCGATCCGCACCGTCTCCCCGATCTCGATCTCTCCGGAATCCGGCTCCACCAGCCCGGCGATCATCTTCATGACTGTGGACTTCCCGCATCCGTTGGGACCGATGATGCCAAGCCGCTGGTTTTTTAGAACGATATAGCTGTAATCCTCAAGAATCTTCTTTTCTCCATAGCGCTTGCTCACATGATGGAGTTCGATGGTCTTCTTTCCCATCCGGGTCTCCACGGACCCCAGCTCCACCGTCTGATCCTGCACAGGGGCTTTTCCATTTTTCAGAGCTTCCAGGCGCTCCAGCCTTGCCCGCTGCTTGGTGGTTCTGGCGCGGCATCCCCGCTTCGCCCATTCCAGCTCCATCCGCAGGATGCTCTGGCGTTTCCGCTCGGAGGCAAGCTCCATCTCCTCCCTTGCCGCTTTCAGCTCAAGGAATCCGGAATAATCCGCATCATACCCGTACATTTTCCCGTGGCTGATCTCCAGGATCCGGTTCGTCACCCGGTCCAGGAAATAGCGGTCGTGGGTCACCATAACAAGCGTCCCCCTGAAGGCGCGCAGATACTCTTCCAGCCAGTTGATCATCTCCCCGTCCAGATGGTTCGTCGGCTCATCGAGAAGAAGCACATCAAAATCTTCCGCCAGCGTCTTCGCCAGCACCACCCGGCGTTTCTGGCCGCCGGATAGATGGCTGATCTTCTCATCAAACCGGGTGATCCCCAGCTCCCTTAAGTTGGACTCTGCCTGCCAGTCCTCTCCCGCCCCTCTGGTAAATGCATAAGAACGGATATCCGCATCAGCCGGGAATACAGGATTCTGCGCCACATATGCGATCTTCAGGCCATTCTGCCGGATGATCTGCCCCGCATCCGGCATCTCCTCCCCGGCGATCATCCTGAGCAGAGTTGATTTCCCGGTTCCGTTGATCCCTACGATCCCGATCTTGTCCCCCTGCTGGATACCGAAGGACGCGTCTTCGTAGATCACTTTTTCTCCGTAAATCTTGCTGATATGTTCGATATTAATAATGTTCATATAAGAAGCTCCTGCATAAAAATCTTTCATTCACAGCTAATATCGTAACATTTTTCCGGAGTTATGCAAGATATTCTGCAACGTTTTTCTTTATTTTTCTCAGCATTTTGTAACGTTTTTCTTTATCCGTTCAGATCTGCGGTCAAATATGAACCGGTTCACCAGTACCACGCCAAGGCTTACGACCAGCAGAAAATAGAAATTGATCCCCCGGCTCACCATCATGGAAGGGATCAGGTAGGCCCCCGTAAATACATGGACAAACACCGCCTGGTACATCAGCTCTGTAATGCCCTGGGCGCCCGGCAGCGGAAGCATATCCACCGCGATATACACGGCCGCCTGCAGAAGGATCACCCGCATGGCGCCTGCGCCGTGCAGCCCGAATCCAAGATAAACCATATACGTAAGAACAAAGACGCTGCACCGCTGGAGGAATGTTATGAGAAGGACAAAGGCCAGGCTCCTGCGGTGTCCCCGAAGCCAGATCACCGCCTGCTGATAACTGTCGATGAATGCGTTGATTTTCTCTTCCCGTTTATCCGACGGCTTCCAGATCCGCATACGGATAAAAAGCCCTTCGAACAGAAGCGCCAGATGCAGGATCACCTTCGGGAAAAGCATCACGCCCAGGATCAGCACGACCAGGACCACATTGAGCAGAAGCCCCAGAAGATACAGCGGGAAATACCGCCCCAGTTCCGCGTGGAGCGGCGCATACCAGAACAAAAGAATGCCGGCGCCTATAAGGACCAGAATAAATTTATACGCCACGGCCACGGTCATCAGGACAACCGTGCTGTCCGAACCCCGGTTGCCGTCCTTATTCATATAGTAAAGCTGGACCGGCTGTCCGCCGGTGGCGGAAGGGGTAATGCCGGAATAGAAGAATCCGATGAACGAATACTGGATGCAGCGGAGCAGGGAACTTGCCCTGCGGCCCTCCTTCTGTGACTTCATGGAACGGAGCAGATACCAGATCATAAAGCCTTCCGCACAGACAAAGAAGACGGCCAGTCCGACGGACGGGATCAGATACCAGGGCGACATGCGCTGAAGCGCCCGTCCGATCTCCGACAGGTCCCGGCCGCTGAAAAGGGCGTAGAAAGTCAGGAACATGATCACCAGAAATACAGCGATCTGAAGCACACGCTTTTTAACGCTCATGACTCACACCCCTCCTCAGAAAATGTTTAAGATACGCAGCGCCCGCATATGCCGGCCGCAGAAATATGTTTCCCGTCCGGCGGTGCACCATCCGGCGGCCGCCGACCATTGCCGTCAGTTCATAAAGGCTGCCCTCGAAGATCTTCTCTTTCTTTTCGTATTCCAGGAAATCCCGGGGCGTCACCAGTGAAAAATGCCTGTCCCATGTGCAGACGCCTGCCTCTTCCAGCAGACGGGCGATATAGGATGAACATGTATAATGGTTCTTCTGATAAAACGGAACATTCATCAGGATAAACGGAAGTCCCAGGACCGCGTAATGATACCGGAAACGGTTAGCCATCGCTTCATTCAGTTCCCGCTCAATGTACGCCTTCTGATCCGCGCTGCACTCAATGCTGCAGACCAGATAATCCGCATCCGGAAACGCCCGGAGGATCTTATATTTATCTTCCTTTTCGAAACCGGCGATCAGCGGGACGGACGGATGCCGCCGCCCGATGCTGTACGTTTCCTCCAGGAACGGATCCAGCGACAGCGCCACATGAATATATTTCTGCCGGATCACCCGCCGGATGATCCCAGCGAACAACCCCGGTGTATCTACGAATGCGATGTATATCTTTGCCATGATGCTCTTCCCCTCTTATGTATTTTCCTCTACTGGAACTGATAGATTTTCCGTGCAAAACGGTAGCCGCCCACCGTCAGCTTCCCGCCGATCCGTCCCGGAAGATACGTAAGTCCGCTTAAAGTCGAATACCGTAGCCTGCAGTAAAGTCCCGGATCGTAATCCCGGATCCGCTCCCACATCTCCCTCCGTTTGCGTTCCGCCTCAGAAGTGGCGATCAGGAGCAGATGGATCGAAGAGATGGACAGCATGATCGAAATATTCCGGGTCATATAGGCCGCAAGCTTCGGATATGTCTTCTTCACTTTTTTAAGATCCACGCTTTTCGCGACCAGCTCCGTCACCCGGATCTGCTGGTCGATCCGCTTCATCAGCACCTTTTCATTGACCGACTGGTCGTCCCTGCCCAGATAATAGTGATAAAGGTCAATGTCCATATAGTAGATGCGCTCTGCAAAAGGAAGGGGCTGATAGGAAAACAGATTGTCCACATAAAACGTGTGCTCCGGAAGCTTCACGCCCGACGCCCGCAGGACATCCGTGCGGAACATGAGTGCATGCATGATCAGATACTGGGACGGCCGGAACCGGCCGATGTCATTCCATCCGCACATCTCATCCGCCGGAAATATATTACGGTAATCCATGCTCCGCTTCCGCCCCTCATCCAGATGGTCGTACACATAGTTGCACACGAAAAGATCCGGGATGCCTTCCCCGAATTCCGCGCGTCCTCCGCCGCACAGTTCCCGGATGCGTGCAAGCAGCATCCGGTATGCACCGGCGTCCAGCCAGTCGTCAGAATCCACCACTTTGTAATAGAGTCCGCGGGCCAGTTCCAGTCCTTTATTTACCCCGGATCCGTGACCGCCGTTCGGCTTGTGCACCGCGCGTACAATATCCGGATACCTTAGCTGGTATTCATCTGCGATCCAGCCGGTATCGTCGGACGAACCGTCATTGATCAGGATGATCTCCACGTCACGCCCGCCGGCGAGCAGCGAATCAACACATCTTCTCATGTAATCCTGTGAGTTATAACAGGGAACAGCAAAAGTAATATATTTCATCTCAATCCCTCCAGATCCGATTTGTTCAATATCTTTCATACAGATATCGTACAAAAGTGTTCTTAAGATAACCGGAAGGTAAATCTTAAGATTTAGAAAAGATTTTCACAAAAATGTTAAAAATGTTATCTCTCAAATTTTAAGAGAAACCGGTCAAGCGCCGACCAGAGTCCTGAGATCACGAACATGACCGTCCCGGCCGGAACAATGATCAATATGAGGAACAGCATTACCGCGATGCCTGCCAGCCTGCCTGCAAACTTTTGATTTTCCTTCAGAGTCTTCATCCCTTCACCTTCTCTGCTTTTTACTTTTAAATATTTAGTGCATATTTATCGTATAACCTGCGGAAATATTCTTCCATTTCCACAGCTTACATTTTTCAGTGAGCAGCTTACAGTTTTGTAAGTATGTCAGATGATCACACCGCAATTCTGAAATTTTCTTTAAATCTGCCGCATGAGGCTTGTAGTATTGGCCGAATCGAGCTACCATAGAATGGATTTTCAACATGGGGATTTGAATGAAAGGGGTATTCCATGAAAAAAGAATCAGAATTTTCACAGTATTTTGATGATGATTTTGAAGTAACATATGATGAATATATGACAGATACGGATATCGCACCCCGCAGCCGGCGCACTTCCGGTTACAGGCGGCAGGATCCGAATACAGAATCCTGGGATATGACGGATGAGATGGATGACATGGAAAATTACGATACAGAATATGACGAAACAGATTATAGCGATGAAGATACGCTTCCAGGATCCGTAAAACAAAAAAAGACATTAAAAAAACGCCGCAGCCGCGGCGTCCCTCTTGCAGCGCCGATCCGGAAAGGCGGGCGGACGCTCTCACGCCTTGCTTCTGCACTGGTGCGGAGCCTGACCGCCATCCTGATCCTGGCTGTTACGGTTTATGTCATGTGGACATTCTGGCGGGCAAGCACGCCCTACGGTGACATCCTGGAAGCGCTGGAGACAATGAAACCATCCCTCACCCTACTCGTCTACTTGTGCGTGGCGCTCCTCTTCCTGCTCTTTGAGCTGATCTCGCTTCTCTGGTCCATGACACGGACGCGGGTGCGGGACGGGCATGATACTTGGAAGGAAGATACCGGGCGGGGACTCTTCTCCTTCATCCTGGTATTCGCCCTCTCCTACCTGGCTTTTCTGTTCAGTCCGTTCCTTCCGGACGCGCCGGAAGCGGTCTATGGACTGAAAGGCGCCCTTGACGTCTACGGTTCCATGCACAACGTCCTCTTTGGGCTGTGCGCGGCCGGCGTCATTTCCTGCATTGTACGGAAATATTTTGGATAGGTTTTTTTAAGATCAGGGCTCTTCAATGCGGATTTTCACCAGATCCGCTGCTTTTTTCCGCAGATTTCCCCGGTATGACGCGCCGCGGTATCTGCGGATCTGCTGTACGGTCCGGCCCATCTGCTCTGCCGTCTGTGCGTCATCCGCGCCGTAGGCAAAGAGATTGAAGGCACAGCTGTTGCGCACATCCTGGGCGCTGTAATTGCGGATCCCGGCAGCCGAACAGTATTTTTTCATCATCCGGCTGAGAAACATCGTATTCAGCGGACGGCCGCTCCGGTTATAAAAAAGCGTCCCGTGGACATCCCGGCCGGCCATATATTTCTTCAGGATCTTCCATGCATCCTCCGGGATGTAACAGGGATCCTGCCTTGACTTCAGCATTGCCAGAGCACCCCGCTCATATCCGGCAAAGTCATTCTCGCTATTTAATTCAATGATCTCTGTCGAAGTAAGACCTGCCCGGTACATAAGCGTCAGGATCGTGTAGGCCATAAGGTCATCCGACGCAGCACTCAGAAGGGCATCCATGTCCTCCACCGGGACAGAACCGGCCCGGACGGTTTCTTTCTTCATGTTTTTCAGATACGGATAGAAATGATCAAACTCACTTCCCGGCATGTAATCGCCCTGCTCCATCAGAAATGACGCAAAAGAATGAAGCTCCCGGAACTTCTTCGTCCGCGTGATGGGACTGATGATCCCGTTCTTCATCCGCTCCGTGATCCGGTCATAATACTTTTTCACATCCGTGCGTGTCGTCTCCGTAAACGGCTTCCCCGTCATCCGGCAGAACTCCATGAGATCGGACCAGTAAGATGCCTCGGTCGTCGGGCTTTTAAAACGGTTCCGGAACAGATCCCACACTTTCAGATCGACATATTGCTGTTCAGACTCCCGGCTCAACAAATGCCCCTCCCTTCCCTGTACGCAAAAAGTCTTTATAAATGTTATATGTATTATTCATACTATAACATTTAGTAAACATAAAAACAAGAGCTGCATCCGAAAAATTTTTCATCATTTTTTCCGCCGATGCAGCTCTTTATTCCCTGACTTATTCGTCAAATTCAAGAACAGCGATATGGAACTGGGGCGTCTCCTTCAGTTCCTTCACCACGCCGCGCCTGGTCTTCAGGCGCTCCGCCTGCTTGAAATTCGCACTCATCCCGAGCGCATGCTCGATCATGTAATAATACGATGTGGGAAGCACGCCCTCAGACACGTTTACTTCCATGCCCGGCTTCAGCGCCTCGGTATCCTCGATCGTAAATTCCATTGTCCTCATGTAACGCTCTCCTCTTCTAGTCCATGATGATGAGCGCCATGAACACCAGGTCTTCATTGCCGGAATTGGTCAGTCCGTGGCCGTGGCCGTCCGGTGTAAATGTCACATCGCCGGCTTTTACCGGACGGATCCGTCCGTCATCGTCATAATTTCCCTGCCCGGAAAGGATATAATAAGTCTCGCTCTCTCCGTGATGCTCGTGATAACCGAGGGAGCATCCCGGTTCCAGCGTCACTTCCGCATACATCCGGCAGTTTCCGTGCATCTCCTTATCTCCAAGAATGTGCTTAATGATTACATGGCCTTTTCCGCCGGCCATATTTTCTACGCGTTGAATGTTCATAATCCGTTCCTTTCTTACATTGCAAGTTTTTCGGCGAAATCCGCCAGCGCCTCTGATATTTTGATCTGCTGCGGACAGACAGCCTCGCAGCTCCTGCAGCCGATGCATGCACCCGGCTTCTTGTCATCCGGGTAGGAAGAAAGAGCCATCGGCGCGATAAACCCGCCCTCTGTGAAGCAGTGCTCATTGTACAGGTTCAGAAGCGTCGGGATATCCAGCTCCTGCGGGCAGTGGCTCACACAGTAGTGGCATGCCGTACAGGGAAGCGTCTTCCTGCCCAGCATCTGGTCCGCAATGCCCAGCAGCGTCTTCATTTCTTCGTCGTTGAGCGGCTTGTCTTCCTTATAGGTCTCAATATTGGCTTTCAGCTGTTCCATATTGGACATGCCGGAGAGCACCATCGTGGCTTCCAGAATGGTCTGCAGGAAGCGGAACGCCCATGCCGGGATCGTCTCATCCGGACGGAACGCCTTTAATTTCTGCTCATTTTCCTCGGAAAGCGAGGCCAGCTTCCCGCCCCGTAGCGGCTCCATCACCCATACCGGGATATTGTACTCTTTAAGCAGTTCGACCTTATCCTTTGCCCTCTGGAACGTCCAGTCCAGATAATTGATCTGGAGCTGGCAGAATTCCATATCCTTCCCGTATGCCTCCAGGAAACGTCTGATCACATCATATTCCCCGTGAGCCGAGAAGCCCAGGTGACGGATCCGGCCATTCCTCTTCTGCTCGATCAGGTATCTGTATGTACCGTAAGTGTCATCGTCCAGATAATGGTCGATATTCATCTCGCACACATTGTGGAACAGGTAGAAATCAAAATAGTCCACCTGGCATTTCTCCAGCTGTTTCTCAAAAATCTCTTCCACTTTGCCAAAGTTGGCGAGGTCATATCCCGGGAACTTCGTCGCCAGATAAAAATCCTCCCTTGGATATTTCTTCAGCGCCTCGCCCACGACCGTCTCAGAATGTCCGCTATGATATCCCCAGGCAGTGTCATAATAATTGATCCCATGCTCCATCGCATAACCAATCATCTCTTCTGCAGCTGCGGTATCGATCTTTGAATCATCTCCATCCATAACCGGGAGGCGCATGGTCCCCAGTCCCAGCGCGGAAAGCTTTAAATCCTGAAAATCTCTGTAAATCATCGTATCAGTCCCTCTTTTCTTTAAATGCATGATCTCTGATTAACATTATAATTCCTGCATAACTCCATGTCTAATGCCTGAAGGTCATACAGAGATATGCATTTCAGCTATAGTTCAATAACAAACTGGTCTTTTTCAGGATAATCTACAACCGTGCAGTCGTTGGCATAGGTGCACTCCGGCAGGATGATCATCGCCTGCAGCTCGTCCGCATGGACCGGAAGCGGCGCCAGATGCCAGATCGCGGAATTGATCTTCACCAGCGTGCCCTTCGGCACAATAAACGCCTTCGTCAGTTCCGGCACCGGCGTACCTGCGGATGCCGGCGCCACATGGATGATCATGTCGTCATTGAGCGGAAGGATCATCTCCGGCGTGGTCGTGTGATACTCCGCCTGGGTGATCTTCATCACATCCGGCTTCTTCACCAGAATTGGGGAAAATGCCGCTCTGGACACATAAGACTCGGTCATCCGGTCCGGGAAAAAGCGGTGGATCTCACCGTTTAATGAATAGCCGGAAGGCTCCGTCATGCTGTAAAATGTACCGTAAGGCGCGTAAGCCTCACAGGTGATCGGTTCTGCTTTGATCGTTCTCATTGTCATCTCTCCTTTGATTTAAAAATTATCAGACATCCGGGATCTCGATGCTCAGGTCATCATCATAAGCTGTGATCTCAATCAATTCCTGAAGCTGATCTCCGCTCGTCTTTTCAAGTGCTTCCTCGGCAGATAGTCCCTGGGACATCATAAACACGGACGCTTCGGTCTTAGCCGTCTGATCGGACAGATCCGTCACAACCCGGATCAGCTCATCCTTTTCGGGATCCACGTAATACTTCTGGGTGACAACCGCCGTCAGAGGTTCACTGATCACCTCTTCTCCCGCATCCTCATTCATCTGTTCCGCCAGATCCACCGTATATTCCGTCTCATAGACATCGCATTCCACATCGCCCAGCTGCTCTTTCTCCGGTTCCGTAAATTCCAGTTCTTCTCCATACCCATACGGATATCCGCGCTTCGCCTGCTGGGTCACATATCCGTCCTCCGTATTGAGAATTGCCTCAATCTCATCCCCGTCGCCGTGAAAATACGCTTCCGACCAGACAGAGTCGCCCGGTTCAACCACTTTTACATACTCGGTATATGGAGATGAGATCCTTTTTCCCGACATAACAGTGACAGCAGTTCCTGTTTCCGGATCGATCGTGCTGTTCAGATACTCATAACTGCCATTATAAAATCTGTCCAGCCAGGCCGGGAGCTCAGCCTGAACATCCGCCCCTTCCGACGGATCGTCCGGAGAATTGGTTTCCGGAGTCCGGCTTCCGCAGGCGGTCAGAAAAAGGGCAAGACCTGCAAGGATCATTGACATGTATCTTTTACTCATAATCTACACCTTCTCATAAACTGAACTCTGCCATCTTCTTCATAAAGTATACCATACTGCATCCGTCGTGGCATTATTTTTTTATCTCAGCTTATTTTCAAACAGCGGAAAGCCGGCAGACTATCCAGCCGCCGGCTTCCGCATATCTCAGAAGTACATTTTCACTTTTATTTTACCTGTGTGAGCACGCCTGCATCCATCTCGCAGATGGTATCGCACAGATACTCGATCTCCATCATGTTATGCGCCGCGATCAGGATCGTCCTCCCTCTGCCGCGCAGTTCGTCCAGCAGATCGCATACATCCTGTGCGCCCCGCTTGTCCAGTCCGTTGAAAGGCTCATCGAGCACAAGCATCCTGGGGTCTTCCATGATCGCCTGGGCGATCCCAAGCCGTTCCCGCATCCCGAGGGAATACTGCCCCACCTTCTTCTTTGAGAACGGATCCAGCCCCACCCGGGCCATGCTCTCCCGGATCTGTTCATCGGTCACCCGGTTCCGGATCGCTGCCAGCCGTTTCAGATTGGCAAATCCGCTGACATGGGGCAGGAATCCCGGACTTTCGATGATCATGCCCACAGACTGTGGGAAGTCCCCGTCCTTTCCGATCCGGCGGCCCTGCACGATGACCGCCCCGGAATCCGGCCGGAGGAACCCACAGATGCACTTGAACATGACCGTCTTGCCCGAGCCGTTGAACCCCATGATCCCGTGGATCTTCCCCTGCTCAAAGGAATGCGTGATGCCTCTTAACACCCGCTCTTTCCGGAAGGATTTCGTCACATTGCTGAGTTTCACTTCACTCTTCATCCTTCTCACTCCTCCACCTGGATAAATGTAAAATTATAGTTCCGCATCCGGACGCCTGACAGGAGCAGAAGACCCGCCGTCAGGACCAGAAAGATCATAACGCTGACGCTGATTTTCGGCAGATAGTCATATCCGAAATCATGCATCGGAAATGTGGCGTGCCGAAGCGGTGACAGCCACCCGCACAGCACGTTTGCCCGATAGACCAGTGCAGCCGGGATATCGAAGATCTTCCGGAGCAGTTCCGGATTCAGCAGATAACCGTACAGATTGATGAGCAGCGCCCCGATGACCCCTGCCGCGTTCCCTGCCGTCAGATTGAGGAACAGCATCAGGGACGCGATAAAAAGGGAATACAGGAGCATCAGCAGGAACACCATCCATGCGCAGGCATATGGCGTGGACATTTCCATGGTCTTCAGGGACACCGGCACCGCGCCGGTCCCCTCCCCGCTGTATGCGAACGCCGCCGACGTCTCGCTCCACACGTTGCCGGTGTAGGCCCACGGCATGGCGATCAGCGATTCTGCCGTCAGCAGGAACAGATCATACACCATCACCGCAAGCGCCACATACACCACCTGGCCGGCCAGCCAGATCCCCCGCGTCGTGCGCACCAGGCGGTAGGGCGCCGCCTGATCGATAAAAGGCATATCCGCAAAAAGCACCAGCAGAAGCAGCGTGGATAAAAGTACGGACTCCGCATCCCCGAAGGTCCAGATAAAGGGCTCGAAGATCTGGATCGACGCGTCATAGGTCTGCGCCCGCGTGAGCATCTGGTCCGAGAGCATCAGGCAGAGCACCAGCCCCAGGGCGAAGGTCAGCCAGATCCTTGCATTCCTGTGCCAGCCGGAGAAATTCTGGCCGGCGATCAGGCCTATTTTCCGGATCATCCCGTCAGCCTCCTTTCTGTCAGCTTCATAAGAAGCAATCCCGCTGCAGCAATGAGAAAGATCAGTATCCCCACACAGACGCCCGCCCCGAAATACGACGGATACGCCCACTGCCGCGGACTTAAAATGTAGAATTTGTCATAGTACCGTTCCTGAAATACCGTCAGGACATAATACAGGATAAACGGCACCGCATAGCCCAGATAATGATTCCTCGTAAGCACCGCCGCCGCGCTTCCTGCAAGGGCCCAGAGCGCTCCGTTCAGGAAGCCGCACAAGAAACCGCACAGGACAGCCGGGAGCAGCGGGAGGATCCCCTGAAGCTCCTGTCCGCTCAGATCCGGGATGCCCGCACACCAGGGAACGATCACAGCCAGGGCAGCCGCAAACGCGGCCGCAGCCGTCAGTCCGCCGGAAAGCGCCGCCCCCAGGATCTTCCCGGCCAGATAGTTCTTCTTTCCCGCTCTCGACACGAGAAAGACCGCGTACCGGCTCTTCAGCTCCTCCTGCACATCCCCCGCTGCCCCGAGGGGTACAAAGAGCGGAAGGAAAAGAAGCGTCCGCTCAGAGGAAACACCGTAAGTAAATACAGCCATCCACGCCGGACCTTCCGCCGAGCCGCCGGACTCAGTGAGGAATGCCCGGTACGGATGCGCCACAGCCAGAACCGCAGCGAAAATCAGGACGATCCCGCAGAATAATCTCCGGTTGAGCAAAGATACTTTCAGTTCCGACATCTTCATACGACCACCTCAGTTCTCCACCCCGCCGCCGTCTATGGCGCTGAATGTAAAATATGCCCAGCCGGTCATTTCAATTTCATCGCTTCCGGTCAGTTCCGGAGCGCTTTGACCGCTTTTCAGTTCCAGAAACCACGCCGGCACTGCCCATGCGTGATCCGGGTTCTCATAAGCGGTCAGATACGTATATCCAAACGTAAGGTCCTCAACTTCATACATAAACCGCGATTCACTGTCCGCCGGCTGTGATCCCGGAAACTGGTAGGAAACATACTCCGTCATACGGTCCCTCATTTTGTCAAAGGGCAGGATCTTCACATTCTCTGCCACGGTCGAAACGGTTTCACTCATTCCTGTCCAGGCAAAGTACTTTACCCCGCTTTCCGTCACTGCAATTTCCACTGTTTCAACCTTGAATGCCGGAGCATATGCCTCCTCCCGGACGCCTGATATGTAGCCGTTCGTTCTCCCGCCGTATGTAAAGTTGACCCCCAGCCCTCCGACTTCGTTAAGAAATGTATAGACATATCCGGCTTCCGCCTCGTCAAGGTCCGCCTGCCAGAGGCTGTCCTGACCGGTATTTCCCACATCATCCGGATAGGTGCCGGACGGAAACCAGAGAACCGGCTCCGCAGAGGCATAAACCTTATCGGTGAGCCCAAGATCCGCAAGAACAGACTCCGCCTGTTTTTTTCCTTCTTCCGGATCGATATTTTCATCCGTCATCCTGACTGTGCATGCATCCAGCAGTTCCTCCCACTGGCGGTCTGTTTCTGACACATCCTTATACTCCACGTGCATGCCTTTATCCATATCAATATCATTTTTCTGATAAAGCAGAGCGTCTCCGTCCATCCATTCGAATTTACCGGTAAGTCCGGTATCCGCATCGTAATTTCTTGCCTCAATGCTGCTGTTTCTCTGTTCCCCGACATCTGCGGAGAAGAAGATCGGCATAGCGTCCGTTTCCGGCGGAATGGACTCAGACCTTTCCATCGCTTCATCGGCTCCCGGATCCGGCTGTCTGGGGCCAAATGTAACCTCTGCCTTTTCCGGCGTCTGGTCCGCTGTCTCCGGTGCGGCGGCCAGTCCTTTTTCCAGCCATTCCTTTTTCATGCCAAATGCCGTGTCTATCGTATAGACTGCATAGATGCCTTCTGCATTGTTCATCCGGTCCAGCTTGTCCTGAAACACATCCTTTGTAGTCGGCACCGGTTTATACAGTTCCTGTCCGTCTGCGAAATATTCCGCCAGCTTCTCCAGTTCGTCCTGCGTCATAGACCGCTGCGCCATCTCGATCACCGGCAGGTTTCCTGTCTCAATGGATTCAAGCTCCACATCCGCCTCAAAGATCCAGCGGTCCTTGCTCCACTTCTCCGTCTGCTGCCACTTATCCGGCAGTTCGATGATCTGCGTCTCCCCGTCCGCAAGCGGCTGGATGACCGCATCCTCCGGCAGTCCCCCGGCGCGGCTCGCCACCGCGCTCTCTTCCGGCGTCTCCCGGCAGCCTGCCAGCATAGCCACAGACAAAGTCAGTAATAGCGCTGCCGCCGCATGGTGTCCTCTTCTCCCTGTCATCCTGTCCACGCCCCTTTCCAGTTCGTATATACGCTCCTCATCAGAGCAGTTCTTTATGCCGTAATCATATCTTCTGGCGCACATACATGCAAGAAAGTGGACATGAACAGCATGCTCCGTGGCCATCTGTTTCCGGGCATAAAAAAACTCCGGCCTGTTAGTCCGGCCGGAGCATTTTCCTTCCTACTCTACATCAAAAAAGGTAACCGTCACGGTAAAAGATCTCTCGTCCGCATTATAATCGATCACCCCATCATGGTCCGCCACGATCCGCTCCACGCTTTTCAGCCCGTACCCGTGCCGGGACGGATCTTTTTTTCTGCTTCGGAATCCACGATCCATCCGCTCCGGCATTCCGTCCGTGCTGTTGGCGATCTCAATAAAGAGCATCTGGTTCTGTTGTTCGATCTTCACCCGGATTTCCGCATCCCTCTGTCGCACCCGTCCGCAGGCTTCGATGGCATTGTCCAGCAGGTTCCCGAACAGGGAACAGATCTCCCGGTCCGAAAACGGCAGTCCGGACAGGGGCGACGCCTGCAGTTTGAAAGAAACTCCCTGCTCCCGCGCCATCATCTGTTTCTGTCCGAGGATCAGGTCGAGGATGTGGTTCCCGGTATAAACCCAGGCGTCCGTCCGGGCGAAATCCTGCTGCAGTCCGTCAACATATCCGTCAAGGCTTTCATAGTCTCCCCTTCGGATATATTCGCGGATCACCAGATAATGGTTCTTTACATCGTGCACCAGCTCCCGGTTCTTCTCGACAGCCGCGCTGAGTTCTTTATATTTCTGCTGTTCCATCTCCTCTTTCATGAGCAGGAGATCATTCTCCCGCCGGATGTTCCGGTTCTTGAAGAACAGCATCCCCGCCGCTGCCGCCAGGATGACGGAGGTCAAAAGCCCCAGGAAGCTGTTCCTGAGCGCGGACGTGACCGCCGGAATGCCTGCTGATGAATAAGTGAAGCCGTATTGCAGAAAATTCTGGTATTCCAGGACAAGTGCACAGAGCACTGCCCCCACGATGAGCAACAGTGTCCGGTACTCACCGATCTGTCTGCGGATATCCGCACGCCGGATCCACCGCGCCACCGGAATGAGCAGGCATAAGATCACGAGACGGAACACACAGAATGCTTCATTCACGTGTCCGCCCATGGCCACATAGATGTCCGGCTGCCCGCTGCCTGAATAGAGCAGAGACACCAAAAAAACAGCCATATACACAAGAAGCATAATAAAGCCGCTGTAAGTCATGGCAAGTCCGGCACTAAGCAGCAGATTTCTCCGGCATGCGATCCATGTACCAATGATCAGCACCAGAAGCCCGTACAGAAACGCCTGCGCACTGAATACGGATCCGATCCGGTATTTCATGCAGATCATCCCCGCCATGACCGCAAACAGTACCCCGCAGAGCAGCTTTTCTCTCCGTCCCGTATTTCTCAGATCCGGCAGGATGCCTGTAACGAGGTAAATGTAAAGTCCGGCCTCTGCAAGTTCCAAGGCGATCCACACCGGGAGAGAACCGGCGATCCATATGATTTCCCGCATCGTACCTGTCATGACCGTCGTCCTCCCCAGCAGCGGCTGATCTCCTGCTTCACTTTTGACAGTCTCGCCCGGCTTACCTGGACTTCATACCCTTTTTCCAGATAGAGCGTGTCGCCGCTGATCCTGCGGATCCGCTTCATATTTACCACGTATCCGCGCTCCACCGGCACGAAAATCCCCGGATCCAGTTCTTTTAAGACTGACTCCATGGAGATCCGCTCCCGCCGGATCCCGTCATCTGTCACATAATTTACATATTTCGCACCTTTGGATTTATACAGATAAATGATATCCCTGTACGGGATCTTCACCTTCTCCGCACCGCTCCCCACGATCCGGTACTCCTGCTCCTGATCCGCGATCTTCCTTGCCAGGTCCCGGATCACGCCCGGCAGACGGGTTTCCAGATCCTGCTTCAGAATGTACTGATAAGCCTCGATCCGGTAACTCTCCGCCGCGTATTGCTCATAGGATGTGATGAAAATAATATACATTCCCGGATTGTCCCGGCGGATCTTCCTGCCCAGTTCCATTCCGTCCATCCCCGCCATCTGGATATCCGCCAGCAGGATGTCGGACGGCCCGTCCGTCCCGGACACACCCAGGAAGCTTTCCCCGTCCGGATATGTCCGGAGTTCTGCTTCCACCGGTTCTGCGGCCAGCGTCTCACTGACCAGAGAAGATATCTTTTCACGGATTATCTTTTCATCGTCTACAATACTGATCCTGATCATCTATATGGAGCTCCTTTACGCAGAGTATCTATTTTATATCCAGTTCGATCGGTTCATCCAGATGCTCTGATACATATTTCCCGTTTTTCTTTCTCTGCCGTACGCACTCCGTCAGCAGATATTCGATCTGCCCGTTGACGGAGCGGAAATCATCCTCTGCCCAGGCTGCGATGGCATCGTACAGCTTTGCGGAAAGCCTTAACGGGATCTGTTTCTTTTTCTGTTCTGCCATTTCTTTTCGTTCTTCCCGTCACATTTCCGGCGCCTAGTACAGGCTTCCGGAATTAACAACCGGCTGCGGCGCCCGGTCGCCGCAGAGTACGACGAGCAGGTTTGACACCATGGCAGCCTTGCGTTCCTCATCCAGTTCCACCACGCCGTTCTGGTTCAGGCGTTCCAGTGCCATCTCCACCATACCGACTGCGCCGTCCACGATCATCTTCCGCGCATCAATCACGGCTGACGCCTGCTGCCGCTGCAGCATCACTGCGGCGATCTCCGGCGCATAGGCGAGATAGGTGATCCTTGCCTCGATCACTTCCAATCCCGCTTCTTCCACCCGTTTCTGGATCTCATCCCGGATGCGCGCCGCCACGACTTCACTGGAACCGCGAAGGCTTCCCTCATCGGCGATGCCGTCGCCGGTCGTATCCACGTTCGGCGCCACGTCGTAAGGGTAAATGCGGACGATGTTGCGGAGTGCCGTATCGCACTGCAGGGAAAGGTATTCCTTATAGTTGTCTACGTTAAATACCGCCTTCGCCGTATCCACTACCCGCCACATGACCGCGATCCCGATCTCCACCGGATTGCCCAGACAGTCGTTGATCTTCTGACGGTTGTTGTTGAGCGTCATAATCTTCAGAGAGATCTTCTTGCCGGACAGGTCCAGTTCCGTCTTGCTGCCGCCGAAGGCCAGGGCAAGCGCAGACTTTGTTCCGCTGCCGTTGTCCACATCCCCACTCTGATGCAGGTGCGTGGACGCCGCCGGATTCACGCTGGATGAGAACGGATTAACAAAATAGAACCCCTCATTCTTCAGCGTTCCCGTATAGTTTCCAAACAGTGTCATAACCAGCGCTTCCTGGGGCTTTAAAATGCGAAGCCCGCAGTACGGGATCCAGCCGATGCACAGCCAGATGATGCTCACAACCAGAAGCGCCGGACTGTATCCGTCTGATACCATCATACCGCCGAAAATACATCCGGCAACCGCCGCAAGGTACAGAAGCGACGTGACAACGAGTACGATCATACCGTTTTTCTTGTTCTGTAATACTTTTTCCTCCATGGTGTATCCTCCTTACATTGTGCGTTATTTCTATTTGATATCATTATGATATCAAATATGTGATCAAATGTAAAGAGGATTCCTGATTGTTCTGCCCGAATTTTAGTCACGGGCAAATACAAAATACCGCATAGAGTGGGATGCTCCGGATTCCATTTTCATACCCGAAATTTTTTGCAGATACCCTGAGCGCATATGAACAGTCATAACGCTTCATAAATATTCCGAGACTTCTGGAACGCACATGTTCCGCCGACTTCACTTCCACCGGAATAATATTTCCTTTTTTATCCTGGTAGACAAAATCCAGCTCTGCATTCTGCTGCTGCGCCCAGTAATATTGCCGTATCCCCTGCGCCACAAGCGCCTGCATTACATAATTTTCCGCCAGTGCGTCCTTAAATCCATCCAGTCGTGATTCCCCGGTCAGAATGAGGTTTGGCGATATTCCAAACTTGGAACAGAGGAGCCCTGTATCTGCCATATATACTTTAAATGCATCCGGTTCTTCATAAGCTGTCAGGGGCAGTTTGCCTTCTCTGACGCGTATGCAGCGATGAATGATCCCGGCTGATTCCATCCATTGAAGCGGGATCTCATACTCATAAGCCCTTGCTCCGGACTTAATAATCCGATATTGAAATTTATGGTTTTCCTTAGAAAGCTGCGCTGGTATACTTCCCCATGCTCCCATGATCCGGATCGTTTCCCTTGGGGTGGCATACTTTGCCATATCTGCGATATATGCGTCATTCAAAGATTTTTGCGCTGCCAGCACAAAATTAAAATCTTTCGTTTCAGCATAAACGCTTACCGGCTGCGGCATTCCGCCGACGATCAGATATTCCCGATAGAGATCCATCGCCGTCTCATGAAGGGAAAAAGGTATAAATTCCTGGCTGGCGTTCCGGATCAGGTCGCAAAGCGGTTTTTGGTCCATAGCCCATAAAAATTCTTCAAAATCCAGCGGATACAGTGTCTCCCGATCAACTTTCCCCACAGGGAAAGAATAATTATCCCGCTTTAACGCCACTCCTAAAAGGCTTCCTGCCGCAATGATGTGATATTCCGGCGCTTTCTCGCAAAAATATTTCAGAGATGTAAGCGCTCGCTCACACGCCTGGATTTCGTCAAAAACAATAAGCGTATCTTCCGGAATGATCGTTGCCCCTGAACGGGCGGAAAGCTCCCGGATCAATCGTTTCACGTCAAAGTCACGTTCAAACACCGCCTGTATTTCGGATGAATCCTCCAGATTAATATAGACCGTGTTTTTATACTCTGATTTACCGAACATCAGCGCTGTATAAGTCTTTCCAACCTGTCTTGCGCCATCAAGGAGAAGCGGCATCCGGCGCGAACTATTTTTCCATTTCTTTAGACGCTCCATAATTTTCCGTTCCATATGCTTCCTCCTTCACATACATTATAATAAAAAGTGTTATTTCTATACACTTATTATAACTTTTTTTGTTTTATATTCAACACTTTTCATAAAAAAAGACTGCATCGACCTCAAATTACAGTCAATCCAGTCTTTTGATTTGCATGATTAAGATTTGAAAAAACAGCATACCATTCGTACCGTTCTCTCACTTTATGCTTTTCCTTCCCGCTCTTCAAACCGGTATCCGAACACGAACCGGTCCTTTCCTTTTTTCTTCGCCTCATACAGCAGTCGGTCCGCATTTTTGTAAAGGGATTCCATGGAATATTCCTTTTCGGCAGGTATGACACCGATACTGCAGGTGGTTTTCTTATCACCGACCTGTATCCTTCCGATTCCTTCTTTCAGTTCGTTCAGAAGTCCCTCGATCTCCTCTTTTGTCACCGGCTGGCTGACAAGTCCCGCAAATTCATCACCGCCGAGCCGCCCGAATACGCCCTTTCCACCGAAAATCTTTTTCATGTAACCGGCCACTTCTTTCAGCACGCCGTCTCCTGCAGGATGGCCGTACACATCATTGATCATTTTAAAATCATCAATATCCAGCATGAAGAAGCAGGCGTACCTTCCCTGACGATCAGCCGGCAGAGTCCGCAGAAGGTCATTCCCTGTCTGGAAGAACAGTTCCCGGCCAAACAGACCGGTAAGGCCGTCCATCCGGGCTTCATAATACAGGTAATTAAAATTCTTCTGGTACATGATGATCACAATAATAGCGATCAGCGCCAGAGCCATCATTCCAAGCAGGAACTGGATCTGGAGATGCATAATGTCATATGCCGCTCTTTCTTCCGGTTCAAGGCCGTACTCTGTCAGCACTGTACGGATACGGTTCGTAAAATACAGTGCTGCACTGACCGATGCAAACAACACAAGCACCGTCATTACGGCCAGCGGTTTTCTGTAACGCGGCACGATCGAGCTGATCTCATCACCCATGTGCAGACGGTGGAGAAGGTCCGTCATGTAATGGGACTTGCGGAAGAGATAACAGCACAGGACTGTAACATTTGCAACAAAGAGAAACGGGATAAAATCCCAGCGCATGATATCATTAAACGTATCCAGGATATCAAACCCGGCTTCCGGGAAAAACATCCCCATACATCCGTAGACAAGCACCGTATGCATGGTTCTTCCCATGGATGTGACGATCACGATCCCGATCAGCGGATGGCTGCTTCTTCTTGCCGTCCGGTACAGCAGTCCGACGATCAGTCCGAATATCGTCCTTGTGCCGACGCTGAGCAGAATACTTTCCAGAGGATGTCCGCTCATCACCGGAGAGAACACTGCATCGCCGACGCCTACATAAAATGCAGATGCTTTCCACATGGATGCCAGTCCGAATACAGCGCCAACGATCGACGATTCGCGTGGTCCCAGAACACATCCCGCCACCAGTACCGGAATATACACGAACGTGATCGATATCGGTTCAATATGAATATATCCAAGGAAAGAAAAAGACATGAAAAGTTCAACGGCGATCAGTCCCCACAGAAGATATCCGTTGTATTCAAGATCTGCCTCTTTCTCTTTACATACCGGATGCATACTGCCAGTCACTCCTTAAAAAATCTGCCAGGCCTATATACTGCATAAGCCTGACAGACTTTTGTTTTCATTGCTTTAATTTACACAATACCTGTTGCTGTAAATATACCGCAGGTTTAGAACTTGCCGGCCTTAGCTGCTTCCTCAATAGAAACGGCAAACATTGATTTTTCAAGGTTTTTCATAGTTTTTGTGTCCTACCTGTGTATTACCATACAAAATTTTTAACTACTTTTTGCAACTGAAAACAGTTTATCATCTTATTTGTTTGCAGTCAATATCCACTTGAAGCCGTCTGTTTATATCTCTCTTCCAACTCTGCCCGGCGCAATGCGATATGCTCAACAATCGAGTCTCCATGTTCCTTAAATCCGTTAAAGCCAGACCGATAGACGGACGCTTCTACAATCTCGCATTTCTCTCTGATCTCTCGCAGCGATTTACTCATTCTGAGCCGCCTCAGTCCTGCTGCCCGGTGCTGTCTTACTCTCTCTAAACTAATGCCGGACTCTCTGGCAATCTCTGATAGTGTCTTGCCCTCTTTATAATACTTTCTGATAACCTGCTCCTGCTGATTGTCTGTATAACGCTCTACAATGCCCCATAATTCGTTCTGCTGATATTCTTTGAATATTTTATCAACCGTATCTTCTTCAAGGCTGAAATCGTCCGCTACAGTGTCAGCAAATGACAATTCTTCATCTGTTTTTATTGGAGCGTCCAGACTGACAATCTCCTGCATATATGTTTTAATCTTCTGTATTTCGGATAGCGGCAGCAGGCTATAATCCGCTATTTCTTCATCTGTTGGCGTATGTCCATATGTCTGTTCAAACTCCTGTACGGTTTTCTTGTAACGTGCTATTTTCTTCCTATATGCGCTCGACATCCGGATGATAGAACCATTATATTCCATATAACGCTGAATACTCTGGCGCACCCAGTGTCGGGCATAACTCATAAACAGAACATTTTCAGAGGATTCATAATGTTGGACTGCCTCCCACAATCCAAAATATGCCTCCTGCAATAAATCTTCCTCCGATTCATAATATGCGTATGGCTTTATGAATTTCTTGATTAAAGGCAGATTGTTCTCATAAAGCACCTGCATATTTTCCGTTACATAATAACCGTTTCTGATCCGCTCAACAAGTTCCTCATTACTCATTGCATTTACATCCACCTTTCCATATAATATAGGTAGATGTATCACAGTGGGAAGTCTTAGCATATGGCAGCAGGACTTCCCTTTTCTCAATTATAGCAGAAAAAGCGGCACAATGGCCGCTCATTCTTTTAATCTGAATAATTCTTATCAAGATATTCCCTAAGATTTTTAGCTTTATTTGACATTCGTTCTGCGTCTGCAAGAAGTGCTTTACACATATCCTCATAAAATTTGATCTGTTCCTCAATCTTTTCTCTTTGCTCCTTGATAATTTCTGTTGCCAAAATCATAATGACATCTCCTTTTCAATATTTTCTTGAATACACATTGCTTTCTGCACATAATCCCAAGCAATACGGACTTCCGTTAAAATTAAACCTCTATTTTGTGCAAATAACAGATCGTCTGTCATGTCCGTACTTAATTTCTGTAAATCGTAGCTTTCTTCCAACGAACTCAGCATATGCTCCGCCTTATCGAGGCAATCTTCTAACTCAACAAATTTGCATTCCAATTCCTGTTTAGTCATAATCTAAATCCTTTCTTGATTTCTGACCGGACTGCCTCTATAATTAAGACAATCCGGCTTTTCCTATGTGTTGTCGGGTTACTTAGCCTTTGTTGAAGTGCCAGCTTCTTCAGAGGCTTTTCTCAGTTTCCAACATAGTTTTAACAAAAAAGTAGATTCCTCTTAAGAATTTTTCATTTTTCATCTTTTTCACCATTTCAATAATGAGCTTCTTATAGTCCATGTGTACCTCCTATATTTAATTTTACTCCTACCTATAGTTAAACACCACGACAAAAAACCGCCATAAATCCGCCACAAAACCGCCATTTAAATCGCCTGAACCTGTGAGCGACCAAAGAACCTGGCTTTATAGATTGCTCCATCTCCACGGCTTCCCCATATCAACGTTACACCAAACAGCGCCTTGCTTCCGTGTGCTACTTCGTAGCCTTTTTTCTTCCACTCGCTCCATGTGTTCGTCTCTTCCTCAACGCCTGCCGCCGCTTTTGCGTCCTCTATGCGCTTCTGGTTGATTGTAACGGCTTTAGCTGAAAGCCATGCCCTATGGAGTGCTTCAGCAAATGCGATTTTGCCTTTTCTGAAAAGTTCCCATGCTTTTTTCATTATCTGGCTCAAATTGTACTTCATCTTGTGACCTCCTTATCTAGAACAGCCCCGGCAGGCTTTAAACATCTAGTCACTCTCTGGACTTCTCAATCTCTCTTATCCTGTTTCCCGGTGTTACGTTGTATTCTTGCTTTCCCTTGCGGTACTCCCGTCTACCTTCGCTGTTCCGTTTCCTTTATCTTATGGTCGTATTATATCGTATATGGTCGTATCTATCAATAGGCATAGTTCACAAATATACGACTATATATTTGTTTATTTTGTATATGGTCGTACATCTTGCAATGTGGTATATTCTTAATATAAAATTTTATAAAAGAA